>NZ_JASPCQ010000008.1:0-99779 GCF_030230305.1 Actinotignum sanguinis | reverse complement strand
ATGGTTTAAAAAGAAAGTGGTCGGAAACATTATCAAATGCTTCCGACCACTTCCCACGAGACTACTGATACAGCCCCGATATCCCTCTCGTTGCGTGGCAAAACGTATCGCAGGAACGCAATGAAAAACTCGCCGAGTGTTATCGGCTTAAGGGATTCAGTGCTTATGCTCCACCCCAAGGTGGTGTCTTGTTTGATCCAGGTGTTCCCGAAGCGCAAAACGAATCTTTTAACTTGGCGACACACGAGTGTTATTCGAAGTACTTTCTCGATCCCGAGTTTCTTGCGAATTTGACCGAGGATCAGCTACGAGTGCAGTGGGACTACTGGGATGAGTACTATATACCCTGCCTGGCGGCGCATGGTTATAAGGTTGATATCTCCGAGCGTCCGGCACGGGAAACTTATGCTACGACGTTTTACTCTGATGCAGAGCATCGCTGGTGGCCAAATAACAAGGGCTCGCTTTCTTTCCAAATCACGCCGGAAGTTATGAAAGTGTGCCCAGAAAGACCACCAATTACAGAGTTTTATGGGATCGATTGATTCACTGCAGATAGGGGCTGACGTATGAAACTAAGGTTTATACCTGTTTTCTATTCGTTACTCGTAGCGGTGGGTGGCTGTACCGCGGGCAGTACCGATCCGGGAAGTGTTGGCGAACCTGGAAGTGAAGCGGCTACGGCTTCGGCATCCGAATGGTATCCAAATTCCTGGAAGGCGAAAATCAAGATCACGCCGCGTTATCACACGGAGGAAGAGAAGCTTGCTTTCCGGGCACAGTGGCTAAAACGTGATGCGGAGCATTCTGGGATTGAGAATCCGCCGGACGTTGCTCTTGTGGAATGGCAAAACTCTGTGGAATTGCTGGATGTTAAGCGTGCCGAATGTTACAGGGAAAAGGGTTTTAGTGCCTATGTGCCGCCTCAGGGCGGAGTCGCTTTTGACCCGGGTATTCCAGAATCACAACAAGAGGCGTACGACCTTGCTGCGTATGAGTGTTATGCGAAGTATTTTCCTAATCCGGAATTCCTCACCAATTGGTCAGAAGATCAATTGCGAGTGATATGGGATTATTGGGATGAATACTATATTCCTTGTCTTGCCGCGCACGGTTATACGGTTGATACCTCCAAACGGCCTGCTCGGGAAACCTACGTCACCAAGTTCTACACCGATCCGGAGCATCGCTGGTGGCCAAATAATGGAGGCTCTCTTGGATTCGAAATCCCTCCAGATGTGTTAAAAATATGTCCGGAGATTCCTCCTGCTTCCCAGTTTTATGGCGTGGAGTGAGATGTGGCCATGAAACATAAGACTGGATCTGTTCTCGGACTTGTACTTGCAGTACTGACTGGCTGTGCTGCTGGCGGTTCTGATTACGGAACCGCTGGCAATGCTGACAGTGGATTGGCAGTGTCCGCTGCATCCGAATGGAATCCGAATTCTTGGAAGTCTGATATAGAGATTTCTCCTAAGTTTACAAGTGAGGAAGATAAGCTAGCTTTCCGGAAACGCTGGCTAGAGCGTAATGCCGAGACGGTCGGAGTTACGAACCCACCTGATATTGCTTTAGTTGAGTGGATGGAGTCTCCGCGCGCGGACGATGAAAAGAATGCGGAATGTATGCGGAGTAAAGGGTTTTCCGCTGAGGTTGCTCCGCAAGGGGGAATTCTATTTGATCCTCCTATCCCTGAATCGCAGCAGGAGGCTTTCGGTATGGCGGCCTATGAATGTCAATCAATGTACTTCCTTGACCCAGAGTTTCTTGCGAATTTGACCGAGGATCAGCTGCGGGTACAGTGGGACTACTGGGATGAATACTATATTCCCTGCCTGGCGGCGCATGGCTATAAGGTTGATATCTCCGAGCGTCCGGCCCGGGAAACTTATGTTACGACGTTTTACTCTGATGCAGAGCATCGCTGGTGGCCAAATAACAAGGGCTCGCTTTCTTTCCAAATCACGCCGGAAGTTATGAAAGTGTGCCCAGAAAGACCACCAATTACAGAGTTTTATGGGATCGGTTGATCCACTGCGGATAGAGGTGTCGCATGAAGTATCGGATTGTACCTATATTTAGTTTACTACTCATGGCAGTGGGCGGTTGCGCCGCGGGTGGTTCCGATTCTGGAAGTGCCGGTGCAACCAGTCACGGTACCGCTGTTGCTCAAGCATCCGAATGGGATCCGAATACCTGGAAAGCGAAGATTAAGATCTCGCCGCGATATCACACGGAGGAAGAGAAGCTTGCTTTTCGTGAGAAATGGTTGAAACGGCATGCGGACTACTGGGGAATTGAAGACCCGCCCAATGTTCCTTTGGTTGAATGGCAAGAATCATCCGAGGAAGAGGATCGCAAAATGGCCGAGTGTTTGACCAGCAAGGGTTTTGGATTCCATGTCACTCCCAAAGGCGGGATTGCTTCTGATGGGAGTATTCCGGAATCGCAAGAACAGGCATACCAGTTAGCTAGTTACGAATGCTATGCGATGTATTTTCTCAATCCGGAATTTCTTACCGATTGGTCGGAAGATCAATTGCGGGTGGTTTGGGACTACTGGGATGAGTACTATATTCCCTGCCTCGCTGCGCATGGTTATAAGGTTGATATCTCCGAACGTCCCGCTCGGGAAACCTATGTCGCTAAGTTCCACACTGACCCGGAACACCGCTGGTGGCCCAATAATGGGGGATCGCTTGAATTCCAGATCCCCGTGGAAGTGTGGAAAGTTTGCCCCAGTGACCCTCCTGCCACAGAGCTCTATGGCATAAACTAAACCCATGATGTTTACCATTCACGTGTAACCGCGTGGCTACCACGAAAGGCGTGCCGCCATGAATAAGAAAATTACTCAGATCCTCGTAGGCGTGATAACGCTCCTCCTCGTGGCGGCACTGGCATTCTGGGCGGGCCGCACCACCCTGAAACCGCCGGAGCGGATCACTCAAACCGGGGCGGAAACAATGACCGTGACTGTAACCGAGCAAAATATTGGCCGCACCCTCACACTCTCCACCACGGTAGAACGCGCGGCACAGCCGGTTGCCGTCAACCAGCTCAACGGCACCGTCACCTCCGTTGCCGCAGACGGAGAATTTCACGCCGGAGATAGCCTCTACACCGTCGGAAATACCGAGGTTATCGCGGTAGAAGGTTCAACGCCCTTCTGGCGACCCCTCGCCGAAGGAACCGAAGGTGAGGATGTCACCCAATACCAGCGGCTCCTCACCGCACTCGGCTACTCACGCACCGTGGCAGATGGGAAATTTGGCCCGGCCACCACCGCGGCAACGAAAGCGTGGCAAAAGGCGCGTGGGCAGGAACAGAGCGGCGTCGTCGGTTTGGGAGAACTTGTGGCAGTGCCGCAACTACCAGCTGCGCTCACCCTGGACCGCAGTATTGCTTGGCCCGGTGCGGCCCTGACCGGAAGTGAAAATATTATTAACTCGGTGTCCGGAACCCCCAGTTTTTATATGGAAATCACGAGCGAACAGCAGGCCATGATTCAGCCGGGAACCGGTATCCGCGTCAAGCTGGGCGAACAGCCCCTCATCGGAATTACCGGTGAGGCGGAGCAAACAGAATCGGGCCACATCAAGATCCCTGTTACCGCGGAGGATGGCGGTCTGCTGTGCGGCACTCGATGCGGGGAATTGCCGGCCAGTCAAAAAGCCTATCTTCTTACCGATATTGGGGTCGTGCCCGCGGTGACCGGGCCTACGGTGCCGGTCTCTGCGCTGTCCACGATGCCAGATGGGACCGTGAGCGTGAGGGTTGTAGGGGAGGCGGCGCCCCGCACCGTTACGGTTCAGACCGTGGCCGGCGGACTGGCGGTAGTTGAGGGCGTGCGGGCCGGGGAAAGCGTGTATGCCTTAGCCGATGCGAAGAAGGCCAGCGCGCCCGGGGGACCCGATGCGCCGGGTGTACCTGCCGGACCCAGCGCTGATACCGGTTCTCGCGAAGATTCAGATACCGGCGCCACCCCGAATCCGGAAAGCACGAAGTAATGGACGCGCCCGGTATCGCCACCCGTGAGCTGCGCTTCCGCTATCGGAAAGGCGCCGAAGAACTCTTCGACGGCCTCACCCACGTGTTCGCTCCCGCCGCGATTACCGCGGTGACCGGGGCATCGGGGCGCGGCAAATCCACCCTGCTCTACCTCCTTGGGCTCACTCTCACGCCCAGCTCCGGGCAGGTCCTCATCGACGGTGCCGCCGCCAGCGAACTCACCGACCGGGAACGCTCACGCCTGCGGGCCCGCCGCATCGGCTTCGTTTTCCAAGATTCCGAACTTGACCCCACCCGTCCCGTCCTGGACTCCGTAATGGAACCCGGGCTCTACGCGGGCCATTCCCTGGCTGCTACCCGCACCCGCGCCCGTGAACTCCTAGCCGACCTGGGCCTGGAACACCGCGCCGACCACCGGCCCGGGCAAATCTCCGGCGGGCAGGCCCAGCGCGTGGCGGTCTGCCGCGCCCTCGTCAATTCCCCCACCTTTATCCTGGCCGACGAACCCACCGGGAACCTCGACCCGGATAATGCCAACCTCGTACTCGGCGCCTTACGCCAGGCCGCGCAATCTGGATGCAGTGTCATTATTGCCACCCACGATCCCACGGTGGTCAACGCAGCAGATGAGGTGGTGCGGCTATGAAATTCTCTGTTCTGCTACGCGAAGGCGCGAAAAATGCGCGCGGGGCCCTGGTCACCACCATCCTGGTGGCACTGGTGCTCGGGGTGATGTGCGCGGCATCGCTGGTGACGGTGGGCCGCCAGGCCGCCACCGAAGCCGAGCTGCACCGCCAGCTCACCGGCCCGCAAGCCCGCCAGCTCACCCTTGTCGATCAGAATAATGCCGGGCTGCTCCCCGAAGCATTCTTGGAAACCCTGCACGGCACCTCCGGGGTGGCCGGGGCGGTGGGATACCGAAGCACGGTAGACGTGGTCAATGGGCCGCTCGGCCCGGCCTCCCAACTGTTTGCCCTGGTGGAAACCGGCGGAGACATCTCCAAAATAATTACATTAACTGCTGGGCGTTATCCCGGTCCGGGGGAAGCGATCGTGCCCGAGGCCATGCTGCCGCAGCTGCGCCTGGCCTTCCCCAGCGGCTACGTGGAATCGCGCGGCGGGCGGCAATGGGCCGTGGTCGGCTCCTTCACACCCGGCGGCGGATTTGAGGACCTCGATAATTACCTTCTGGCCGGGGGCGGCTCGGGCGCCTACGTGCGGGTGACCGCGCTGGCCAACGACGTCGAAAATATTGGCGCGGTTACCGATGTTGCACTCGCGGCCATCGGTGATTTCGACCCCACCAAACTCATTATCCGCAGTTCCGTCAGTCAAGCGAAACAGGGCGTGGCCGTGACCGGGCAGGTCGCGGGCATGGGCCGCGCCCTCCTCATCCTCATTCTCGGGGTGGGGGCGCTCTTCATCGCCGCGGTGGTGCTGGCCGATGTGCTGATCCGCCGCCGCGACCTGGGCCGGCGCCGCACCCTCGGCATCACCCGCGGCGGGCTGGTGGCCCTGGTGATCGCGCGTATCGCCTACCCGGCTGTGGGCGGCACCGCGCTGGGAATAGCCGCGGCCTGGGCTTATTGCCGGCTGAGTGGCAATCCGGTCGCCCTCGATTTTTCGGTGGCGGTGGGGGTGCTCGCGGTGCTCGTGGCGCTGCTCGCCTGCATTCCCCCGGCGATTTTCGCTGCCTACCGTGACCCGGTGGAGGTCATGCGCACGCCGTAGCCGCGCGCATTACACTGGCTGTCATGTACGTGGCGAGTCGTTTTGCGTTGGAACCGGAACGTGCGGTGGAACTAGCTGCCCAAATCGGGGTGGGAGAATTAATAACGGCCGGCCCGCGCGGCCTGGATGCCACACTCCTTCCTTTTAATATTTTTTACGACGACGCCGGCACCCTTCACCTCCACAGCCATATGGCACGTATTAATCCCCAGGCAGCCGATACCGGACCTTGCCTCATGGTGGTGACCGGCCCGAATACCTATATATCGCCCTCCGATATGCCACCCGGCCCGGACGATGCGCCGCTGGCTCGGGTTCCCACCTGGAATTACCTCACCGTGCACCTACGCGGCGAACTCACTATCCACGAGGATCCCGCCTGGCTCATCCCCACCCTGCGCGAACTGGTTGACGCCCACGAAATTGCTCACCACGGAGGTACCTGGCGTCCGGATACCCACGCGCGGCCGGACCAGCTGCGGCGCATGCTGCGCGCCATCGTGGGCGTGGATGTTAAAGTTACGGAGATTATTGGCAAGGCCAAGCTCTCCCAGAACTTATCCGCGGAGGAAATTGCTGCCACCGCGGCCAACTTGCGGCGGCGTCGTGACAAGAGCGCATCCACGCAGATAGCCGAGCTCATGGAAAACCTAGCCATCCCCACTGCCGCGGCGCGTGCAGAAGCCGTGGAGCGGGCGAAACACGGCCGTTGGGCCGCACGAGCCCGCACGGAAACCGAATAAACCACGGCAACCGAATAACCCGCTCGCGGCGGCAAACGTGCCCTATCTCACGTACACTGTGAGCATGGCATTTCTTGAGGACAGCGTGGACCCCCTGGATCTTTCTGCCGTGCAGCTGGCGCGGCTCATGCGCACCGGCCGCCTAGACCCCGTTGCGCATACCGAACGGGTACTGGAGCGCGCCCGCAGCCGCGGCGCCGCGGTGGGCGCATTTACTCACATCGCGGAAGAATTTTCGCTGCGCCAGGCCCGCGCCGCCACCGCGCAACTCAAGGAGGGCAAAGGCGGCCCGCTCACCGGGGTACCCTTCCCCATCAAAGACCTTGACGACGTAGCCGGCCTGCCCACCGAATACGGCTCGCGGGCCATGCGCGGAAATATCGCCACCACCACCGGCGGGGTAGCCCAGTCGATCCTGGACGCCGGCACCGTGACCATCGGGAAAACCACCACCCCGGAATTCGGCTTCGTCGGCTACACCGAACCGGCTGGCCTCGCCCCTGCCCGCACCCCGTGGGACCTTACACGCAGCGCCGGTGGATCCTCCGGGGGAGCGGCCGCGGCGGTTGCGGCCGGCGTGGTCCCCATTGCGCACGGGAACGACGGCGGCGGCTCGGTCCGCATTCCCGCTGCCCACTGCGGGGTACTCGGCATCAAACCCAGCCGCGGGCTGGTCTCGCCCGGCCCCGCTTCCTCTTTCTTCTCCGATAGCGGGCTGGCTACCGCCGGAGTACTGGCACGCACCGCCCGGGATCTCGCGGCCGGATTGGATGTTATCGCCCGGCGCCGGCCCGGGGATTGGAGTCCCTACCCGGGCTCGGGAGACTACCTGGCCACTCTGGACGCGGAATTTGGGTGCGGGCCGCAATCACGCAGCCGCGCCCTCGCCCTGGCCGATCTGCGGGTCGGGGTGCTCACCGAACCGCTCAATGTTGATACTGAGATTCACCCCGCCTGCCTGGAGGCCGTGGCGCGGGCAGCAGAAGATTTCGGTGCCATGGGCGCGCGCGTGGAAGGCATCGCGCGGCCCTTCGGCCCCGAAGCCTGGCAGTCCTTTATGCCGATCTGGCAGGCGGGTGCTGCCGCCATTCCACTCCCGCCCGAAAGTGAGTCCCTCCTCACCCCGATGAGCCAGTGGCTGCGCGCTCGCGGGCGGGAAGCATCTGCGCCGCAGCTCATGGCCGGCTTGCAGGGGATGTACGCGATTGCGCGGCGCATGGGGGAGGCGTTCGCGGGTTTCGACGTGATCCTCAGCCCGGCGCTCGGCACCCCGCCGGCCGATCCTACCTGGGTGTGCTGCCCGGATGATCCGGCCGAGGATTTCCGCCGCCAGTGCATCGTGAGCCCGTGGACCAGCTCCTGGAATATGTTTGGGCCCGCCGCGGTATCCATCCCGATCCACCGCGCGGAAGTGGGCGGCACTCTGCTGCCTTTCGGGGTACACGTGGGCGCAACCCGCTTCGGGGAAGAACAACTCCTGCTCGCCATCGTGGCCGCCCTGGAAACCCTGGATCCCTGGCCGCTTATCCGGCCACCGCACTCCGAATCGTAGGCGTATAAATATCAACCGGCTCAGGGGAGTGTTCACGTTGTAGACACTCTGGACAGATGCGCACCATTCTGTGCGATGATAGCCCGCATCCGGTATTCCCACGCGTCACGCACTGCCGGTCTATCGCTCAAGGGTGAGAGGCTGAGCGGGAGGGGTGCATAACTTCTCCACTGGTTGGTAGATATGCGCGGCGGGGTGGGGAGGCTGCGCCGTGTGCGCCGTCGTCCCAACTCTGCCCGAACCCTGGCCGCCGTGCAGGAATGACATCACCGGATTCCCCGACGGGATCCCTCCCGTCACGAAGTTAGGAGAAGGTGTGACAGGTTTTAACTGGCGCCGCCTGGGCGGATTATCCGTCACGGCTGCGCTCGCCTTAAGCGTACTCACTACTCCGGCGCTCGCTGCGGATCAGCCTGCGCCGTCGAATCCCGCCGGCGCTTTCGCCGGTCTCTTCTCTCCCGATAACCCCGAGCTGGCTGCTTTCCAGGATCTGCAGGGCTCCACCGAGCGGGTGCGGGTTATCGTGCTCCTCAAGGACCAGTCGCGCCTGGGCAGCGATGCTGGTGAGGCGCAGAGCTTGGCCACCCAGGAAGACCTGGTGGCCCAGTGGTCGGAGAAGTACGGTCTGCAGCTTGAGCGCCAGTTCGGCTACCTCGTCAACGGTTTCGCCGCGACGATGCCGGCGGACAAGATGGCGGCGCTGGAAGCGGAAGCCGCGGTGGCCTCGGTCAAGCGTGAACGTGTCTATCAGACGACCAACGTTGCCGCTACCGAGCGTGCGGCGGATATTTCTCGCGCCGTCGCTCAGAGTGCGGGTGCCACGAAGGCCCTCGTCCAGGGTGCCCTCGCAGCCCAGCCGCAGGAGAATGTGCCCCTCGAAGATGCCTCGCGTGATATGCAGGGCGCGCCCGCGGCCTTGGCGGATGCCGGCGCGGATGGCACCGGCATGGTTATTGCGATTGTGGATACGGGTATCGACCCGAGCCACCGCGATATGCGGATCGACAATTGCGATACCGCGAAGATTAAGAATATTAACACCGCTGCGAACCCCGCCTTCACGTGTAAGGTTCCCAACGGCTACAACTACGCCGACGATAATATCGAGATCATCGATACCACCTCGTCTATGCACGGCATGCACGTGGCCGGTATTGCCGCGGCGAACGGCTTGGATGAGGGGCAAACTTTTGCCACCACCGGACGGGTGGAAGGCATGGCCCCCAATGCCCAGCTGCTGGCCATGAAGGTCTTTTCCAATGACCCGGCGCGTTCGCGCGGCGCGGCCGACGGCGATATTATTGCCGCCATTGAAGATTCCGTGAAGCTCGGCGCTGACGTTATTAATCTGTCGCTGGGCTCCGATAACGGCTTCGGATACTCCAACGGCGCGGGCCTGGCTATTGAAGAAGCTCGCGCTAAGGGTGTGCTTCCGGTTATTTCCGCAGGTAACTCCGGGCTCAACTTCTCACCGGGCGGCACCGAAGACGATATGTTCGGTAAATGGGACGACGGCGTGATCGGTTCGCCTTCGGCTCACGACGCCACTCTCTCGGTCGCCTCGATTGATAATAATCTGGAAACCCGCTCGGTCGCCCGCGTGACCGTGAACGGCGCAGCCGAAGACCTCTTCTACGAACTCGCCACCGGCAAGCCGGATAATGTGGCCCGCGAAGCGGTGGCCGCAGGAACCGGTAAGCCGGAAGAATTCCCGGAAGGGACCGCCGGCAAGTACGCACTTATTGAGCGCGGCGGCATCACCTTCGGGGAGAAGTTCGGTAACGCACAGAAGGCCGGTGCGGCCGGCGTTATTATCTACAACCACGAAGCCGGCGGGGATTCCATGATCTCCATGGGCGGTATTGACGAATACACCTTCCCGGGTGGCGTTATGTTCCGCTCCGATGCGCTGCGCCTGGTGGAGGCCATCAAGGCCGGCACCCCGGTCACCATCGCCCTCACGGATGAAGCCCGGACCACGCCCTCGGCCACGGCCGGTGCGCCCTCCAGCTTCACTTCCTGGGGCCCGACCTCCAACCTGGACTTCAAGCCGAATATTTCTGGTGTGGGCGGTAACGTCTACTCCACGCTGAATTCCAATACCTACGGCTCGATGTCCGGTACCTCCATGGCCGCCCCGAACGTGGCCGGTTCCATGGCCAGCGTGCTTCAGGTGCTCGGGCAGCGCTTCCCGGATATGTCCCGGGCGGATCGCCTCAGCCTGGCGGAAACACTGCTCATGAATACCGCGGAAATTCCGCGGCACGACGGCGTTCCGTACGCCCCGCGCCAGATCGGTGCCGGTTTGGTGCGCGTGGATCACGCCCTGGCATCCCAGGTGCACGCCCGTGTAGATGGTGCCAATTCGGTGGCCCTGGGCCAGGTGAACGGGCCGGTGTCCTTCACCGTGACCCTGACCAACCACGGCGATAAAGAAGCTGCCTACGCGATTCCGCGCCAGGAAGTCGTCAACGAAACGAATAATGCTAACGACATTACCTCCACCTTCATTTCCAAGGAAACGCTGACGGCGGATCGTAAGGTCCTTACCGTGGCGCCCGGGGAAACCACCCAGGTCACCTTCACGCTCACCCCGAGCAAGGGTAACCACTTCGTGGAAGGCTGGGCGGTGCTCGCCGGCGTGCAGGAAACCCCGGATATTAAGGTGCCCTACCTGGGCTTCGCCGGGGACTGGAACGCCGAACCTATTTTCGTGGCTCCGGGCCAGACCTGGGGTGAGGGCAATACCTCCACCTCCCAGCTGACCACCACGATCTTCGGGATGACCCTCCCCGTGAAGAACAATATCTTCGGGGAATTCTGGCTCTCGCCCAATAAGGACAATAACGTTGATGCGATTGTCCCGAATCTGACGCAGCTGCGTAACGCGGAAGAAGCCCAGTTCGAAATCTACGATGCCAACGGTAAGCTCGTCACGCGCGTGGGTGAGGAACAGGAACTCTCCCGCCAGATCGCCGGCACTGCCCTCGGCACGAAGAATATTGCGCAGCCCTACCGCAGCCACGCTTTCGATGGCACCGTGTGGGAAGCGGCCAGCGCGAGCTTCAAGGCGATTCCGGACGGGCGCTACACCTATCGCGTCAAGGCGCGTCTGGGTGACCGCTTCGACTGGCAGACCCTCGATATGCCCTTCGGTGTGGATACCGTTGCTCCCGAAGTTTCCGTGGGTGAACCCTTCGAGCGTGATGGCCAGAAGATCCTGCCCTTCACCGTGACCGAAACCGGCTCGGGGATTTTCTCCTCACCGATGGTGGAAACGGATAAGGGCACCGATATCAAGCCGGTCACCAAGAATTCCGATTCTTCCTTCGAAGTGGTGCTCCCCGAGGGCGTTTCCTACGTCATCGTCACCGTGGCCGACAAGGGCATGAATAACACCATGGTCACCAAGGTGCTCGGCGCGAACGCCATTGAGATCCCGAGCCTGAACACCTACAACACCCAGGTGTTCACCCCGAATCACCGCCTCGTCAAGGACGGCAAGCTGACCGTGTTCGGCCTGGCCTCCGATGCGGTGGCACGCGTGAGCGTGGCCGGTGCGGATGCGGAGCTCGGTGGCGGATTCTTCGCCGCCCAGGTCCCGCTGACCGAAGGCACCCAGAACATCCCCGTGATTGCCTACGGTGATAACGGCCGCGAAATCACCCGCACGGTGCTGACCGTCACCTACGATACGGTGGCCCCGAGCGTGGCGATTACATCCCTCAATGCCGGCGGTAAGCAGCCGGTGGCCGAGGATGGTTCGGTTACGATCACCGGTAATGTGCGTGATGAGCGCGCCGGCGCTACCCTCACCGTCAAGGTGAACGGTAAGGCCGCTGAGGTGGATGCCACCGGTGGATTCACCAGCACTTTCACCCCGGAAGCTGATGCTCTCAGCGCCACCGTGGTGGCCTCCGATGGTGGAAATACCACCACCGAAACGGTTACCTACGAAGGCCGGGAGGTCGTGGCGGAAGATACGTCGTCGTACCAGGCCCCCACGTTCACGAATGTGCAGTGCTTCGGCACCACCTGCCTGCCGGATATGTCCACCGCGGAAAAGACGGCGGACGGCAAGCTGGTGCTGCGCGGTACGGCGCAGGGCGTTTCCGCCTTCGTGCTCCAGCCGCGCGTGACCGTGAACGAGGCCGGCGACTACGTGGTTCCGGACGCGATCAACGTGACGGTCCAGGCCGATGGCACCTTCGAAGCCGCCGTGCCGGTGACCACCGGTATTAATGCCTTCCACATGAAGGTGACCGATACCGCGGGCAAGGTCCGCATGGATACCATCCTGCGGGTGTTCTGGGATACCGGGTACCCCAAGGTTTCCTTCACGGAACCGACCCTGTACAACGGCGTGCTCTACGCGAATTCGGATGAGGTCACCTTCGCGGGTACCGCCTCCGATGATGCCTGGGGCTACGACCTGAAGATCAACGGCTCGGTGGTGCGCAGCATTATCGACCACACCGTGGGCGGCACCAAGACCAATACCCGCAGCTTCAACCAGGCATTCCCGGTTGCGGACGGCGATACGGTCCTTGTGCAATTCGGTGACAGCATGGGCAATACCCTCCTCAACACCATCCCCGTGGTGGTGGACAAGGAAGGCCCGGCGGTGAGCATTAACGGCACGGACGGCGCGGTTATTCGCGACGGCGCTGCCATTGCCACCAGTGTGACCGACCCCAACCTCAAGGCCGCGCGCGTGCTCCTCAACGGGGACGTGCTCAGCGAACAGAGCACCGATGCGGGTCTGCTCGGCCAGTCGGTGGAGGACAGCCTCGTAGACGTCAAGACCTACTTCGGTGGCGGAAATAACGAGGGTGCGAACGGTGCCGATGCGGCGAAGGCCGTGCAGGTTGATGCCAACGGTGTGGCGGATAAGAACGACGCCGCCCGGGTGGTTGCGGGCGTGAAGGACGCGGCCGGACTCATGGCTGAGGCCGATGCTCCGGTTGCCGACGACGCAGCAGCTGGCGATACCGCTGGCGATGCCGCGACCGCTCTCAACTACACCGTGGAAACCGCGGAGCTGCCGGCCGGCACCTACACCCTCACGGTGGAAGGCACCGACCTGGCCGGGAACTCCACCGCGCAGTCCATTTCCTTCACGAAGGACAGCCTGCCGGTTATCGAGGGCCCGGACACCGTGGAACTCACGGCGCCCGCCGGCGCTCTGGACCGGCAAGCCCTGGCCGCCGAGGTACTCGCCAAGTACACGGTGAAGGACGACGGCGCAGCTGGGGCCGCGGGCGATACCGCTCTTACCCTGGCACCGGGCACGGTGCTCAACCCGGGTGAGAATACGGTGACCCTCATTGCCACCGATGCTGCCGGGGCTGCCGTGACCAAGACGGTGAGCGTGACGGTGACCCAGGAGACCGCTCCGGCGCCGGAGCCCACTCCGGGTGAGCCGGGTACCCCGGGCACCCCGGATCCGACACCGGTTCCGAACCCGACACCTGTTCCGAACCCGACGCCCGCGCCGAACCCGACGCCGGCACCTGAACCGGGCACGCCCGGTAAGCCGGGTGATACCGGAAACGTGTTCTACCTGTCGAATGACTGGGTTTCCACGGTTGCTCAGCAGGTCTTCTCCTACGGGCGAGCCGCTGACCAGGTCCTTATCGGTGACTGGGATGGCGATGGCAAGGAAACCTTGGCCGTGCGCCGCGGGAACCAGATCTTCATCCAGAACAGCCTTAACGGCGGAGTTGCTGATGAGGTGATTTCCTTCGGTAAGGCCGGGGACACGATCGTGGTTGGTGACTGGGATGGTGACGGTAAGGATACCTTCGCGGTGCGCCGCGGCAACCAGGTGTTCGTCCTCAACTCGATTCGTTCCGGAGATGCCGATCAGGTATTCAGCTTCGGCCGCGACGGCGACGTGCTGCTGGCCGGTGATTTCGATGGCGACGGTAAGGATACCTTCGCGGTCCAGCGTGGAAATGTGTTCTTCGTGAACAACACCCTCGCGGGCGGCAAGGCTGAAACCTCCTTCTCCTATGGCCGGACCGGTGACCAGATCTTCGTTGGTGACTGGGATGGTGACGGTAAGGATACCTTCGCGGTGCGGCGTGGTAACCAGGTGTTTGTGGCGAACTCGCTCAAGAGCGGGAACGCTGATATCACCCTCCACTACGGCCGGGCCGGTGACCAGATGCTCGTTGGTGACTGGGATGGGGATGGCGTTGATACGCCTATCGTCCGCCGCTAATAACTAGCGCCCGCGGGATGCTGGCCCACCGGCCAGTATCCGGCCCAGGGTAAAGGGAAAGGGGAGGCCCCGGAATTTCCGGGCGCCTCCCCTTTTCGCTTTCCTGCGTTCGCTGCGGGTTAATAGGCAGAAGGGGGTCTAATTACGGTGTGTTGTTGTCTTGGATCGGGTGCGGAACCGAACGCACCCCCGGTCCGTAACAGGGTGCAACTCTACGCACCATTTTGGCCCGGTTTCTGTCCTGGGCTTGCACTACGCGACCCCGACCGTCCGGAATTTGCACTATGTTTGCCCCGGACTCGGTGACGAGCCTTCGTCGCGAACAAAGTGTGCGTGTGAGTACCTTTTTCACCTGATTTCATGTTCCTCACGCACACTTTGCGGGCTGCGAGGTTCGGGACGCACACTTTGACTTTTCTACCCACGGTTCGGTTATGGTGCGTGGCGGACCGGACGGAATGCGTTTTCCGTCAAGGCATGTCATGCCACGGAGGTCAAGGAAGCAAGGGGCGCGGACTATCTATTTACGCTTAGCTACCTTGAGCGGGCCCGCCGCACCTGCCGCTGGCAAAACTCGCGAATCTCCGCGAACCCGGCCTCCCGCACCGGTGCGCGGGACAGCAAGACGTCATGAACGGCATTATCCAATTTCAGGATATGCACATCGCTCGCTATGTCCGCGGCTCGCGCCCACATTTGTTCGACGTCCAACACGGTATCGGCCCCGCGTAGCTCCTCGCTCCACGCGGTAGCCACGATGCTACGCGCCGCGGTGAGCATGAGAACCGGCAGCCGCAGTCGCACATTTCGAGCTACATATCGCTGCGCTCGGATGACCGCGTGCAGCCACCCACCGCGAATCGGTGCCGGATCCGGGCGCATATCCCAGGCCGGCGTCCACCCGGTAGTCCAAAACGGATCGGTGGTATCTTCCGGCGCCCCTGGCACCCGCGTCATTCCCTCCGGGCGCCACGCGTCGAGCACCATCCCGTAAAAGCCCGGGTCGTGCACGGGCAGTGGTTTTTTCGGTGCGGCGCGCGCCGCCAGTTCAGCTACAGGTACGACGACGGCGCTCCCCGCCGCGCCCACCTGCAACTCCAACCACGGTGAATTAAGCACCAGGCCAGCCAGGTTTTTCCCGCGGCGTGACCCGGCGTAGAGGGCGGCGGTGAGGCCACCGGTGGAATGCCCGTACAAGATGGTGGGGAGCTGGGCAGCGCCGGGGCCGAACCGGGCCGGGAGGTCTGTTCGCATGGCGGCCAGCGCGGCATCAATATCGGCAAAATACACCCGCATGCTATCTGTATACCCGTAGCTCTGCCGCTGCGGATCCCAGGACCGCCCATATTTACGCAGGTCAATTGCATAGAAAGCCCCGCCGGCAGCCGTTACTGCGTCAGCGAGGGCCCACTGGTAAAACATGTCATTCCAGCCGTGAATAGCGAGGAAAGCAAAACTCGGGGCAGGCGCGTTGGCGGGCGGCAATGCGCGGATGAGGGTAGCGATGACGGCGCCTTCGTCGTCGTCGGGAAGAGGAAGGGTGAGGCGTTCATAACCGGCGCCGAGGAGGTCGGGCTCCCACGCGAGCGCGGGGTTGTGGGGCGAGGCGGCTCGAGTCACGATCATCCTTTCGGCTTTTCCTCGATTTTACCGCCCGCGTGGTGTTGTGCGGGCCTTTCGCAAGGCCAGGATGGCGGTGACGAGCGTGACCACTGGGAGGCGTAGAGAATTGTCCCGATAACAATCGCGATTCCGCCAGGGAAATAATCGAGAGAACACGGTTGAGTTTCATGATTCTTCGCAATCTCGAGGAAAGTGATGAGAACTCCAGTGTTCTCGGAAGAAATCTACTATCCGTCGGGGCATCGGGTCGCGACGATGCTCGGGTCGTGGGTGCCAAGCGGCAGAGTCTGAGGCAGCGGCACAATCAGCGAGCATAATCATCATTAATCTTCGAGTTAGTAGTCGAATGAAGCATTTACACAAACTATTTGACACCCTCCAGCAATACGGTGTGTCGAATATTTTGTAGAATCCCCATAACGGCCCATCGATTCGGGAGGAGCAGCCCGTGCCCACAACACAACGCCAGCCCGGCTTGCGGGAAACGGCCACCCGGCTGCTACCCGCCCTCGGCTTCGGGCTCATGCTCGGCGCCCTCCCCCTGCTCTGGATGAACGACTGGCACGGCATCCTCTACATCAGCCTCATCACAATAGGCGCACTCATCGTGCTGGGCGGCATTATTTATTTGCGTTACCGCTACCTCCACACCGCCGCCGCGCACGACCACCCACTTCGCCTGCTCACCGCCGTGCTCACGAGCATCGCATTATTCCTTGCTGGCGCCCTCCTACCCACGCTCTGTAACCCGCCCCAAGCCGTCCGCATCGTCACCACTCAGATCAAAGACTGGGGCGGTGGCCCGTTGCGCTCCTATTTCACGGGCGGGGCTGAAGACTTGGGTGTCGCCGTCGTCGATATTGAAAAAGAAGCCGGAACCACGCAAGCGTTCCGCGCCTTCGTGCGCGAACGCCGCCTCGAAATTGACGTTCCGGTGGACGACCACAACGACACCGCGGTCACCTACTCGTGGTCCCTGCCGCGCGATACCACGCCCTACGGTTTCGCGGCCTCGCGCCCCTTCCGCTTTGAACGTATCCCCACTTTTGACTACACCCAGCTCGACGCCGCGCTCTTCACCCGCGCCACCACCCTTGTGCGCGAGCGCGCCGCGCGCATCGGCCTAACACCCGCGCAGCTAGAAAACGCGGAAGTATTCGTGCGGGTGAAAGCCGCGGCTGCTGAGCTACCCGAATGCGAAGGCACCTGCCCCGCGCCCGCGGACCTTATCTATACCGGATGGTTGCGCGCCGGTGGCAAAGCCGGGCACGTGATGATCGACGCGCGCGGCACTGTGCTCAGCGAAGACTGGTCCCAATTCGGCGGCTAGGGGAGCAAAAGCTACGGGGCAGCGCGGTGGCTAGAGAGCCGCGTCCACTGGCGCATCCACCGGCGCGACCTCGCTAAGGAAATCTGCAATAATCGCGGAAACCTCATCGTTTTCAATGAGGAAACCGTCGTGGCCGTGCGCGGAGTGCACGGTCTGGAGCGGGCGCGCCCCGGGCAAAGCCGCGGCCAATTGCGCCATGTGCTGCGGATAAAACAGCCGATCCGAATCAACAGCGACGACGAGCGCTGGCTGCTGCAGCCCCGCCACCACCTGCGCGGTGCCGCCCCGCCCGCGCCCAATATCGTGGGTGATAAACGCCTGGCTGATCGTCAGGTAGGAATTCGCATCGAAACGCGCCACCAATTTCGCGCCGTGGTAATCCAGGTAGGACTGCACCGCGTAACGGCCCCCGCGTAGCGGGTCTTCGCCCTCCTGCGGGGTGCGGCCGAAACGCGCCGCCAGCTCCGGGGCGCAGCGATAAGTTAAATGCGCTATTTCACGGGCGAGGCCGAGCCCGGCAGCCGGGCCGCTCACCCCGCTCTCATCGGGTTCAGCATCGTAATAATGCCCGCCGCGCCAGCGCGGATCCAGGCGAATCGCCAGGTTTTGCAGGTGAGCATAAGCGATATGTTCCGCGGTGCTGGCCGGGCCGGCTACGAGCACCGCGAAAGCCCCCACCCGCTGCGGGTACGACGCCGCCCATTCCATCGTGCGGCACCCGCCGAAGGAGGCACCCGCCACCAGCGCCCAGCGTTCCACCCCGAGCAGGTCAGCGAGCCGAGCCTCCGCCGCGGCCATATCCCGCATGGTAATTTCCGGGAAGCGCGGGCCCCAAGGCTGGCCATCGGGAGCGGGTGAAGCCGGGCCGGTACTTCCCTGACAGCCACCCAGCACATTGGGGCACACCACGTAGTACCGCTCGGTATCGATGGCCAGACCCGGGCCCACAATATCTTTCCACCAGCCGCTCTGCCCATCGCGTGCGGCAGCGTGCGAATCCCCGGTGAGTGCGTGGCAAAGCAGCACCGCATTGGAGCGGTCCGCATTGAGCTGCCCCCAGGTTTCGTAGGCGAGTCGCACCTGCGGCAAGCGGCCGCCCAGCTCCAGTTCCAGGGGGCCAAGATCCGCGAAGCGGCGCTCACCCGGTTCGTCCCCTTCCAGCCAGGCGCCGGTAGGGCGCTCGGTGAGGCGGGGTGCGGGAGTGTAGCCGGTATCAAAATCACCGATAGGCGCGGCATCGGTAACCGGATCCAGGGGAGCGTGTCCCACGAGGAACTGGGGGCTGGGCGTCATGATAATCCTTGATCTCTGGTCTCTAGGCGATGGACTTGAGGCCCTGGCGAATATCGGCAATCAGATCGCGCGGGTCTTCGATACCGATGGACAGGCGCACGGTGGCCGGGCTAATACCGTTGGCCGCCAGCTCTTCCTCGGTCAGCTGCGAATGCGTGGTTGATGCCGGGTGAACCACCAGCGACTTCGCATCCCCGATATTCGCGAGATTGGAGAAGAGCTGGAGGGATTCCACGAAAGCCGCGGCCTTCTCAAAACCGCCCGCAACTTCCACCGTGAACACCGAACCGGGGCCCTGCGGGGCGTACTTGGCGGCCAGCTCGTGATAGGGATTATCGGGCAGCCCGGCCCAGTTCACCGAGTCAATACCGGGGTGTTCGGCCAGGAACTCCGCCACCGCGCGGGTATTGGAAAGGTGGCGTTCGACGCGCAGCGAAAGGGTCTCCAGGCCCAGCCCGATGAGGAAGGCGTTGAAGGCAGAAATCGCGGCGCCGGTATCACGGAGCAGGGTGGCGCGGATACGGGTAGTGAACGGCGCACCGGGCAGATCGCCCCAGACGATGCCGTGGTAGGACTCGTCTACCTCGTGGAAACCGGGGAACTTCCCGTTCTTCCAGTTGAAGCCCGCGCGCTCCACCACCGAACCGGCAATCGAGGTGCCGTGCCCGCCCAGGAACTTGGTGGCCGAATCCACCACAACATCCGCCCCGAAATCGAAGGGATTGACATTGGCCGGAGTGCCGATCGTGTTATCGACGATCAATGGAATATCGTGGGAATGGGCGAGCTTGGCTAGCGTCTCAATATCGAGAATATCCTGCTTGGGGTTCGGGATGGTCTCTCCGTAGAGGGCCTTGGTGTTCTCATCAATCAGAGCTTCCCAATTGGCCGGATCCGAAGGGTTCTCCACGAAACGGGCCTCGATACCGAAGTTCTTGAGTACGTGCTTGAACTGGTTGTAGGTGCCGCCGTAGAGCGAATCGGAGGAAACAATATTATCGCCGGCCTGTGCCACATTCGTGACCGCGTAGAAAATAGCAGCCGAACCGGAGGCGAGCAGCAGCCCGCCCGTGCCGCCGTAAAGCGCGGAAATACGTTCTTCAATAGCGCCCTGGGTGGGGTTGGTGATGCGGGTGTAGATCATGCCCGGATCGGTGAGTGCGAAACGCCCGCGGGCCTGCTCATTATCCTTGAATACGTAGGACGTGGTCTGGAAAATCGGCAGTGCCCGGGCGCCGTGATCGGAATCGAGGACCTGGCCGGCATGCACCTGGAGGGTGTCGAAGTGCAAAGTGTTCTGGGAGTTCTGGCTTTCTGACATGGTGCTCTCCTTCAAAAATGTGATGGGGAGCGGGCGGCAGATAGCGCCCCGGCATAAACCTAGGAAAATATTTTTCTCAGGTGCAGCAATATCCATGATCCATTCTGGATAAAACCAGAGCTGTAAAAGATGAGGAATGGAATGCTGCGATGCGGCGAATGCGCTCTGACCAGCCCGCTTATTTTTCTACTTGGTGTTCTTTTCCAAAATCAGCAGGGCTGATAGCGCACGTTAGGGCGGCAGGGCCGCGGAACGTGCGCTAGTTGGGCATTCGCATGACGAACATGATGCAAGCATAGGCAGCTGAGGACGGTGTTCGTCAAGTTCACGACGTGAATCACATTCTCGATTGGGCGCGCGGTGGCGGAGCTGCGCCGTCGTGCTATCAATCTTTCGGGATGTTTACGCGTCCGTAGATATGCGCGCAACCCCGCTTTTCTCACACCTTCTCAACCCTGTGACAATTGTGGCTCCTGATAAATAAAGGCAAGCGGTGTGACGGAAAAGAACAGAATTACACCTGTGAAATTATGGGGTAGATGTTTCGTTTTGGACTGGTGTGAGGTATGTTCTTAGTGTTTATATCGAATTGTGGGCTGAGTCTGCGCGCAGCTGTGGTGGGCGCGGGAAAGCCTGCCCTCTGGAGGTCGTGTGGAGAATCGTTCTCGGCGCCTAACGGCTGTACTAGCCGCCTGCGCCCTCGCTCTCTCAGTGCTACCCGGTGCCCGTGCGGATAACGTTGATCGCGATATTGATCGCTCGCGGGCCGCGGAAAAGCAAACAGCTCAAAGTATCGGGCAGATCGAAGCCTCGCTGGCCGGGCTTGCCTCCCAGGCCGAAGCCGCGCGGACCGATGTGGTCATCAAGGCCGCCGAAGCCCAGCGCGCCCAGCGCAACCTGGAAGATTCGGTCAATACCGCGATGGATGCCCAGGTGGTGGCCAATAGCGCCCGCGCGGAAGCCGATGCCGCCCGCGGGGAGCTCGGCTCGATTTCTTCAGCGATGTACCGGGATTCCTCCACCACGCTCACGGCAGCGAACGCGCTGCTCGGGGCGCAATCCCTGCGCGATGCCGATGACCGCCAGCGGGCCTTCCGCACCGCCGGCCACGCCACGGACCAAAAGCTGCAGCGCTACCAGGCCGCCCGCGATATTGCCGACACCCTCCAGGGCGAAGCGGATCGCAAAGCCAATGAGCAAGCCACGATTGCCGCACGCGCGGAAGGCGCCGCGCAGGACGCCAGCTCGGCCGCCTCCCAATTGGATAGCCAACTGGCTTCCATCGAAGCGCAACGCGACCAACTTTTCGAAACCCTTGCCCGGCAAAAGGGCACGACGGCGGCGCTTGAACGCGCCCAGCAAGAACAGAAAGAAGCCGCGGCGCGTGCCCAGGCCGAAGCCGAACGCCAGCGTATCGCGGCCGAAGCGGCAGCCCAGGAACAGGCCGCCCGCGAGGCAGCAGCTCGGGAAGCCGCAGCTCGCCAGGCAGCCGCAGAAGAAGCGGCACGGCGCCAGGCGGAATCGCAGCCTGCGCCCGCGCCGGCACCCGCCCCCGCTCCCGCGCCAGAACCTGATCCGGAACCTGCTCCCGCACCGGCGCCAGCCCCGGATCCTGAACCGGAACCCGAACCCGAACCGGCCCCGGCACCTTCGGGTGACGGTTGGGCGATTGTGAACTTCGCGCGGCAATTCGTAGGGGTGCCCTATGTGTGGGGTGGCAATACCCCCTCGGGCTGGGATTGCTCCGGTTTCACCCGCTATGTGTACGGGCACTTCGGCTACTCCCTGCCGCGTACCTCCGGGGCGCAGCGCTCGGCCGGCTACGAGATTTCCCCCTCGCAAGCCCAACCCGGTGACCTGCTGTGGTGGCCCGGGCACGTGGGCATCTACACCGGCAACGGCATGCATATCGCCGCGACCAACCCCGAAGGCGGTACCCGCGAAGGCCCGATTTGGGGGAGCCCCACCTACGTGCGGATTATCGACTAGATGCGCTCGGGTGGCGCGGCGTGCCGCTGGGCGCGCCGCGCGCGAGCGTAAAGAAAAGCGGGAGCTGTGCCTCGGTGCATAGCTCCCGCTTTATATGCTTGTACGTAGGTAGCGACCGTTGCGGCGGCCTCCCCGCTACCCGCCTAGTGCTGGCTGGGCGGCTGCGCCTCGTGCGCGGTGTAGTAGCCTTCGTCAATGGCCCGCTGGAAAGAGGCCCGAATTTCCTCTTCCGCGGCTTCCCGGCCTACCCAGTGGGCGCCTTCCACCGACTTGCCCGGCTCCAGATCCTTATACACCTCAAAGAAGTGCTGGATTTCCAGGCGGTGGAATTCAGAAACATCCTCAATTTCGGTACGCCAGGAGGCCCGCTGATCCGAGGCCGGCACGCACAGCACCTTATCGTCGCCGCCCTTTTCATCACGCATGCGGAACATCCCCAAGGCGCGGCACCGAATCACACAGCCCGGGAACGTGGGCTCTTCGAGCAGCACCAGGGCGTCCAGCGGATCGCCGTCCTCACCGAGGGTGTCATCAATAAAACCGTAATCATCGGGGTACCGGGTGGATGTGAAAAGCATGCGATCCAGGCGAATCCGCCCGGTTTCATGATCTACTTCGTACTTATTTCGATTTCCCTTGGGGATTTCGATGGTGACATCGAATTCCATCATGTGAAGCTCTCCTCGCTGACGGCTGGCACATAAGAACACCTAAGAATACGAGCTGCGTTCCGTGCAAGAATAGGCCCGTGAAAGGAAAAGCTCAGATCGCTTTGTCCCTGGTGCTCCTTCTTGCGGGCGGGTACGCATTCGCTGATGCCTTTGATCTTACCCCCGGATTGCTCACCCTGGGACCTAGGGCCGATGCTGCCGCGCCGTATCCGCAGCCCACTCCCGTGCCGGCCGTGACCATCCCGGCCGCGCCCGCGCCCGCGGAAGTGGATGATGCCAGCGCTGCCAAGGTGGCTGCCCTCGGGCAGGAATTCGCCACCCGACTCGCCCCCACGGGCCAGGTATCCTATGAAATTCGCGAGGCTGCCTCCGGGCGGGTGCTCGCCACGAAAGACGCGAAAGTCCCGCGGGTGCCGGCCTCTAATATGAAACTGGTGACGGCCCGGGTGGCTTTAGAAACCCTCGGTCCGGATCGCCGCTTCGCTACCAGCGTGGCCTCCTCCGGCTCCACCATTCACCTCATCGGCGGGGGCGATGTGTTCCTGGCTCCCGATACCGCAGCCACGCGGGTTCCGGGCACCATTGCTCGCGCAGATCTCTCGGAATTAGCCGCGGCCGCCGCCACCTACGCGCGCGAGCATCCGGGTGGCCCGGTGAGCGTCGTCGTTGATACCTCTCTTTTTGCGGGGCCGGAGTACGCGCCCACCCTTGACCCGGTCAATCACGATTACGTGGCGCCCATGACGCCGATTGCGCTGAACGGCGGGGCGGTGGGCTACCACTACAGTGCCACCCCTGCCCTCGACGCCGGGAATGCCCTGGCTGAACAGCTGCGCGGGCAGGGCGTGGAGGTGGCGGAGGTGCGCGCGGGGCAGGCACCGAAAGAAGCGGCTGCTCACCCGCTGGCCACGGTGCACTCAGCGAGCGTGCGCGAGCTGGTGGACCGCATGCTCACCGAATCGGATAACACCCTGGCGGAAACCCTCGGGCACCTGGTGGCGCGCGAGCGCGGGGAGAGCGCGGATTTTGCGGGGGCGGCGCGCGCCACCCGCGCGGTTCTGGAGGAACTGGGCTACCCGCTGGACGGCGTGGTGATCTCGGATAATTCCGGCTTGAGCGAAACGAATCGGCTCACCTGCGCACTCCAGCTCGCGATCCTGGAAGACGCCGTGAATCTGAGCGACGGCACGGTGGGGGCGCTGGGGGCCGGCTTGCCGGTAGCCGCGCTCAACGGCACGCTCGCGGACCGCCTCACCGAGGGCGCCGCACCCGGGATGATTCGCGGGAAAACCGGGACGCTCGCGGATGTGGTCTCGCTCAGCGGGGTGCTGCGCACGCGTTCGGGGGCGCTGCTGACCTTCTCCATCCTCACCGATTCCCACCACGACGTTTCCCTCCTGGACGTGCGGGCCGCCGAGGATGCTTTCCTCACCGCGATGGCGGAGCTCTAATGGCCGGACCCCACCCTGCTTACGCGGCCGGGCGGCGCCGTTTGCGCGCGCTGCTGGCGAGCTGCGGATACCGACCGGGCACCCGCTTAACGGTGGCGGTGTCCGGCGGCTCCGATTCCCTCGCGCTGGCCCGTATCGCGCTTTTCGTGGCGCGCCGGGACGGCTACGTGCTGCGCGCGGTCACCGTCAATCACGGGATTCGCCCGGAGGCGGGGCGCGAAGCCGCGCAGGTTGCGGCTCGCCTCCGTTCCTGGGGGTACGACGACGCCGCGGCGGTCAGCGTGGACCTGGGCGGTGGATCGAGCCCGGAAGGGCAGGCACGGGCGGCCCGGTACGCGGCGCTGGCCGAGGCGGCCGGCGCGGGAAGCCCGGTGCTGCTGGGCCACACCGCGGATGACCAAGCCGAAACCGTGCTCCTGGGCCTGGGCCGAGGATCGGGAGCGCGCTCCCTGGCGGGCATGCCGGAGGCGGGGCCGCTGCCGGGCCACCCGGAGCTCACTGCGTTGCGCCCGCTGCTGGGGCTGCGGCGCGCGGCGCTGCGCGCCGCGCTGCAAAATGAGGGGCTGGCCTGGGTGGAGGATCCTTCCAATGAGCCCGATGGCCCGTGGCGGGCGGCGGGCGGTGGGCCGCTCACCCGCGCCGCGCTGCGCGCACGCGCCCTGCCGGCCCTGAGCGAGGCCCTCGGGCCGGGCACGGTGGAGGCCCTGGCCCGCACCGCTCGCCTGCTGCGCCGCGATAATGAGGCTTTGGACACCTGGGCGGCCCGGGAACTGGCCACTTGGGAAGAACGCGGCGCGGTGCAAGAAGCGGGGGAGCCAGGTGGCGGCGTCGTCGTACCTCATGCACTGCTGCGTGAGCTTCCCGCGGCCGTGCGCACCCGGATTCTGCGCGCCCTGGCCCTGCGGGCCGGAGCACGTGCCGGGGAGCTGACGGCCGGGCATATTGAGGCTCTCGATGCCTTGGTGACCGGGCCGGGCGGCGTGCGGCACTGCGACCTGCCCGGGGCGCGTGCCCTTCGGCGCGATAATATTGTCGTCTTCGCGCGTTAGGCTTAGAAGCACAGCGGAACTGCTCAAGGAGATGGTGATGGACCACACCGATATGGGTGACAAGTTGGAAAAAATCCTCGTCACAAATGAGGAAATCCAAGCGAAGCTTGAGGATATGGCACGTCAGATTGACGCCGATTACGATGGTGACCTGCTCGTGGTGGGTGTGCTGAAGGGCGCCGTCATGGTGATGGCGGATCTGGTGCGGAAAATCCACTCTCCGCTGAATATGGATTGGATGGCGGTCTCCTCCTACGGGATGGGTACCAAATCCTCCGGCGTAGTGCGGATTTTGAAGGACCTGGATGCTGATGTAACCGGCCGGCATGTTCTCATCGTGGAAGATATTATCGATTCCGGCCTTACCCTCGCGTGGTTGAAGAAGAATCTGCTTGATCGCGGGGCGCAATCGGTGCGGATCGCGGCCATTCTGCGAAAACCCGAGGCGGCTAAAGTTGACGTTCAGGTTGACTATCTAGGCTTTGATATTCCCGATGAGTTCGTGGTGGGCTACGGACTCGACTATGCCGAACAATTCCGGCATCTGCCTTTTGTGGGCACCCTGGCCCCGCACGTTTACGGAGGATAAGTGGACGAACAGCAAGAACCTCGCGGTACGGAACCTCGCGGCTCCGCGCCCGGTACTCCGCAACCAAACGGCGCTGCGCCGAACGCTTCGCAACCGAGCGGCGCTGAGCCCGGCCGCACCGAACCCAGCGCGTATGAGCGCAAGCGGCGGGCGCGCCGCGCCCACCCGCCCCAGCCGGAAGGCCAGGGCGGTCCTACCGGCGCGGGCAGTAGCGGTGAGGGCGGGAAGAATAAGAAATCTCGCGGCTCCGGCTCCGGCCATAAGCTCAGCGAAGAAGAACGCACCAGTCGGCGGCGCTGGCGCGTTATCTCCGGCATAGTCATCGCGGTGCTTCTTGCTTTTATCGGGACCAATCAGTACATGGCCATGCAGTGGTCGAATATCTCCACCTCGGAAGGTATAGCGCTACTGGAAGGCACCACCGTGCAGCGGGTGCAAATTACAGACGGCACCAACCGGGTGCGTCTGTGGCTCACCGAGCCGACGACAACCATGGACGCGGAGGGCGATAAGCACGACGCCGGGAAGAAGGTCACCTTCCAATACGCTGACCCGCAGGGCCAACACATCACCACCCTGGTGGAACGGGCCAATCCGGAGCGCGGGCATAATTCCATCGTTCCTTCCCAGAACGTGTTTGTGTCCATGCTCTTTACCTTCCTGCCCATGATCCTCATCTTCGCGGTGTTCATCTGGTTCATGCGCAGTCAGATGGGGCGCGGCTTCGGGGCGAAGGATGCCAATGCTGATGGCGAAGTATCCGAGGTGCGTTTCTCCGATGTGGCCGGGGAAGATGAAGCCGTAGAAGAAGTGAAGGAAGTGGTGGACTTCCTTAAGAACCCGGATCGCTACCAGGCGCTCGGGGCGCGTATCCCGCGCGGAGTACTTCTATACGGACCTCCCGGAACGGGTAAAACTCTGCTGGCTAAGGCCATTGCCGGGGAAGCGCAGGTACCTTTCTTCTCCATCGCCGCGTCGGAATTCGTGGAGCTTTACGTGGGTATGGGTGCCTCGCGCGTGCGCGAACTCTTCAAAACCGCGAAGAAGAAAGCTCCGGCCATTATTTTCGTGGATGAAATTGATGCGGTGGGTCGCGGGCGCAGCAGCGGGGCCCTCAGCCACGGCGAACAGGAACAAACACTCAACCAGCTCCTAGTGGAAATGGACGGCTTCTCCACCGATGAGGCCGTTGTGCTTATTGCCGCCACCAACCGCCCGGATGTTTTAGACCCGGCATTGTTGCGCCCCGGGCGGTTCGACCGCCAGGTCGCGGTGGATGCCCCTGATATTCGCGGGCGCGAAGCTATTTTGCGGGTGCACGCGCGCGGTAAGCCGCTGGCGGATGACGTGGACCTGGCCGGGGTAGCCAAGCGCACCCCCGGGTTCACGGGTGCGGACCTCGCCAATATCCTCAACGAAGCCGCGCTTTTGGCGGCGCGCCGCCACGCCCACGTTATTACCAACGCGGATGTGGATGAGGCATCGGATCGCGTGATGGCCGGTCCGCAGCGTTCCAGCCGGGTGATGAGCCCGGAGGATCGCCGGATGACGGCCTACCACGAAGGCGGGCACGCGCTCGCGGCGGCGGCTCTGCGCTACACCGATCCGGTCACCAAGGTGACCATTTTGCCGCGCGGGCGGGCCTTGGGCTACACGATGGTCATGCCCACCGAGGATCGCTATTCGGTCACCCGCAATCAGCTTCTTGACCAGCTCACCTACGCGCTGGGCGGGCGCGCCGCGGAAGAAATCATTTTCCGGGATCCCTCCACCGGTGCTTCTAATGACATCCAGAAAGCCACCGAAACCGCGCGGAAGATCGTCACCGAATACGGGATGACCACCGCGGTGGGGGCGGTGCGGGTAGCGCCTACCGCGCAGGAAGAAGCGAGCTTCGGGGCGGCTTCGCGCACCTCTGATGCATTATCGGCCACCGTGGATGAAAATGTGCGGGCCCTCCTCGACCAGGCCCTCACCGAAGCGTGGACGATTATCACCGAAAACCGGGATATTCTCGACCACCTTGCCGAGGTGCTCCTCGATAAGGAAACCGTGCTGGAAAACGAACTCGCGGAGATCTTCAAGGACGTTATCAAGGCGCCCGAGCGGGAAGTTCGGCTTTCCGCCCCGGACCGCCCGATTTCCCAGCGCCCGCCCATCCCGCTCCCGGAAGGGAAAACCGAAGCGGAAGCGGCAGCGGATTCGCGCCTTCCCGCCCCGGAGCTTCCCGATGCTGCCACCGGGCCGCTCGGTCCGCGTGGCCGGCACGGCGCGGAACATGAGGGCGCCTAAACCCCGGCGGGACTGAGCGCGGAAAATACGGGTGCATGAGCGCGGAGAGTGAGGACGCATGAGCGCAGTGGAACCGGCGGAAAACGGCCAGGTAGATAGCCAGGGCGTGGATACTCAGCGGATTGATGCGGAGCGGGTTGATACCGGGCGGATTGATGCGGAGCGGGTTGATACCGGGCGGGTAGAGCGGGCCGTGTGGGAACTCCTCAGCGCTATTGGTGAGGACCCGGACCGCCCCGGGCTGGTGGATACCCCCGCGCGGGTAGCCCGTGCCTGTACGGAGATCTTCGCCGGGGTGGGCAAGGATCCCGATGCGGTGCTCGATGCCCAATTCGCGGAAGATTTCCACGAAATGGTGGTGGTTCGGGATATTACCTTCTACTCCATGTGTGAACACCACCTGCTGCCTTTCTTCGGGGTGGCTCATATTGTCTATATCCCCGGGGAAGAAGGGAAAGTTACCGGCCTGTCCAAGCTCGCCCGGCTGGTAGAAGGCTACGCGCGCCGCCCCCAGGTCCAAGAACGCCTCACCACCCAGATCGCCAATGCGCTGCGCGACCGCCTGGGGGCGGCCGGGGTACTCGTGGTGGTGGAAGCTGAACATATGTGCATGACCATGCGCGGGGTACGTAACTCCGGTTCGCGTACCGTCACCTCGGCGGTGCGCGGGATGTTGCGCAAACCCAGCACCCGCGCCGAAGCCATGAGTCTCATTGAACGGGGAGCCTAAAATGTCACTACCAAGGGCGGAAGTAACCGCATCCGCGAGCGCATGCGCACGTGCATCAGCAAGCGCGGCTACGGGCACGGACGCGAACACCCCCGCGCCCGCGCCGCTGCGCGATCCGGAACTCCTGGGCGGGCCGCGCACCCGCGTTATGGGTATCCTCAACGTCACCCCCGATTCTTTTTCCGACGGCGGGCGTTGGGACAAAATCGATACCGCTATCGCCCACGGTCATGAACTCATCGCTGCCGGGGCGGACATCATCGATATCGGCGGGGAATCCACCCGCCCTGGTGCCACCTTGCTGAGCGCCGCGGAAGAATGGGAACGCATCGGGCCGGTGGTGCGTGAACTAGCCGCACATATCCCCATCTCGGTCGATACCTACCACGCGCACACCGCGACGCGGGCCTGCGCGGCCGGTGCCCGCATCATCAACGACGTGACCGGCGGGCGCGGGGACAGTGCCATGTGGACAACCGTGGCGGAGTCCGGGGCCTACTATGTGCTCCAGCACGGGCGCGGTGACGCGCAAACTATGAATTCCCTGGCCGGCTATCGCGCTATCGGGCGCGAGGTGAGCACGGAAGCGCTTGAGCGCGTGGCGGGAGCAGTGGCCGCCGGAATTGCCCCCACCCGGATCATCATCGACCCGGGCTTCGGCTTCGCAAAAATGGGCGACGACGATTGGCGCCTCGCGGCCCATATTGACGAATTCCTGTGGGCCGGCATGCCGGTCCTCATCGGAGTTTCCCGCAAACGTTTCCTCGCTGAAGTGACCCCGGAAGGCTTGCCGGCCAGCGGGCGGGACGGAGCCACCGCCGCACTGAGCACCTATTTCGCTGAAAAAGGCGTGTGGGCGGTGCGGGTCCACGATGTGGCCTCTTCGCGGATCGCGGTGGATACCGTGGCGAAATTGCGCGCATGCGGACTGGTATCCACCTCCCAGCCCGGAGTGGCCCGCCCCGAGGTAGCGGGAAGCGAAGCAGTGGGAATCGCGGAGGCCGTGCGTTCATGATGGGAGTACCCCCGCGCGTGCGCGATGCCCTCGCAATGCTCGGATGCTGCCTGGATACCGTGAGCATCACCGGTGTGGAAGTAGCCGCCCGGCACGGTGTGTACCAGTACGAACGCGAGGCGGACCACCCTTTTATTTTCGACGTCGCAGCTCTTGTGGATACCAGCGCGGCCGGACGAACAGATGACCTCGCGGGCACTATCTCCTACGCGGACTTGGCTGAGGACGCTCGCGCGGTAGGGGATAGCGCTCCCGTCAGTTTGCTCGAAACGCTGGGCGAGCGGGTAGCGCAGCGGGTCCTCGCGCGCGGTGCGCTGGCGGTAGAGGTCACCGTGCACAAACCCGAAGCCCCGGTACCGGGGCGCTTCACGGATGCCCGGGTCACCGTGCGCCGCCTGGCTGATATCGCGCGCGGGGGAACCATAAGAGAAATGGTGATCGGGATGGGCGCGAACCTGGGCGAGCGCGAGGAAACTCTGCGCGCCGCTATCACCCAGATTGCCGCGCTGCCCGTCCATATTAATGCGGTCTCCTCATTCCGTACCACCGCGCCCGTGCTCGCTCCCGGGCAGGCCCCGCAACCGGACTACCTTAATGCGGTCATGCGCCTGACCACCGAGCTGGCGCCCCTCAACGTGCTGGCCGCGCTTCGTGACATTGAGGTGAGGGCCGGGCGCGAGCGCCGGATGCACTGGGGGGCACGCACCCTCGACCTTGATATCGAATGGGTGGAAGGAATGCGCAGCACCCACCCGCTTCTCACCCTGCCACACCCGCGCGCCCATACCCGAGACTTTGTTATGGAACCCTGGCAGGAAATCGATCCGGACGCTACCGCGAAACTGGCACGCGTCCGCGAAAGTGAGCACACGAGCGCCGGCGGCGGCGTCGGCCTAGATGCGGGCGGGCACCGTGCGTAATCTGCGGGCCTTCCTGGGATGGGGCGCGGCCGGCGCGCTGGTGGGTGAAGCACTGCGGCGGCTCCTTGCCGTGCATCCGGTAGCCGTGCCCGCCTTCGCCGGGGTGCCGCTGCTCGCTATCGCGGCGGTGCTGCTCTGGTACGGCTGGAGGGTGCGCCGCTTGCGGCGCGGGCGTGCGGAATCGCTGTCGCGGCTGGCGGCCCTGCGAGTGGCGGCAGGAGCTGCGGCCGGGCTGCGCAGCGGGGCGCTCCTGGCCGGCGCGGGTGGCCTGCTCACGATCTGCAGCGCCCTGGGCTCCACCTCTTTTACCCGGGCGAGTGCACACGCTTGGGCGCTTCTCACCGCCGCAGCGCTGGCACTCGCTGCGGTCGGATGGATTGTGGATACCTGGTGCCGCATTGATCAGCGGTAACCGGGTATCCCGCGCGAATCGTGGGTGTTTGTGGGAACCAATTTTTATGTCGTACCCCTTTGGTAGCGTTAAGCCATGGTGACTACCCCTCTTGATCCCGGGCGGGACTACCGCGCGGTGTCGCGCAAACTCTTCACGGTGCGGTGGATTATCGCCGCGTGCTTCTGGCTCGTGCTCCTCATCGCGCTCGCGGTGCTCGGAATTATTGTGCGCCCCGAACCGCTCGCCTATTACGCGCCGCTTCTCGGGCTGCCCGTCCTCGGGTTCCTGATTCACCTGCGGATCCTGTCCCGGCAGGTGAATCACCTCGGTTATGCCATGGATGACATTGCACTGCGCCTGTGCCGCGGGATTATGTTCCGCCGCATTGATGTGGTCCCTTACGGGCGTATTCAAACGGTGGATGTGCAATCTGGGCCGCTGCTGCGCCGCTTTGGGCTCGCCAAAGTCACCCTCCATACCGCCTCCATGGAAACGGATGCGGGCATTCCCGGCCTTCCTACCGCAGAAGCTGATGCCGTGCGCGAACGTCTCCTCCACCTCGGCGTGGCCGAAATGGAAGGGGTCTAAATGGCAGGCCCTGAAACATCCCCAGAATCGGGAACCGCGCAGGGAACAACCGGCGTGGTATCGGCTGCGCCCGGTGAACTGCCGGGCGTAACGAACGCGCTGCCCGCAGCTCCTGGCGCGCTACCTACAGCGCCCGGAGTGAGCGCCACGGCTATATCGGGCACCTGGCAGCCGGTCTCGAAATGGACACCGTGGAGCTCGCTGCTCTCGCTGTGGTTCTTTGTCATCGTAGGTGGCGGCTATATTGCGATCAAACGCCTGGAAGATACTGATTCACCCGGAATTGTCTGGAGTGAATTTGTGGATCTGCTCCGTTCTTTCTGGCTGATTGCGGTGGGCATAGCGGTGGGTGTCACCCTCATCACCGGGATTATCGCGGCTATCCAATGGCGCCATATGGCCTGGATGTTCGATGCTGATGGGGTGCATATGCGCAGCGGTGTGCTGTTCAAACAACACCGCCACGTGCGCTGGGATCGCATCCAAAGTGTGGATGTCACTCAAAAACTCCTTGCCCGGCTGGTGCGCCAAGCTAGCCTCAGCATTACCTCGGGTGGGGAAAAAGTAGAGATCGGGTGGCTGGCACTTCACGAAGCGGAAAAGCTCCGGCCGCTCGTCCTCGCCCTGGCGGAAAAAATGCGCAGCGGAGAAAACACCGAAGTCCCCGATCTTGCCACCGTGAGCAGGGCGCAGGCACACCCGCCGCTCTACGCCATGTCCGGGCGGCGTTTCCTCGCCTCCCTGGTGCTTTCCCCGCGGATTATCCTGGCCGTCATCACGGTGGCCGGTTCGGTGATCAGCTACCTGGTCACCGAAGAAGGAGGATCATTCGCCCTTCTCTTCCTCATTATCGCGTTGGTGTGGCAGCCCATTAGCTCCCTGCAAGCCAATTGGCAGGCCCGAATCGCGCCCAATGCCGAAGGAATCGAAAAACAAGAGGGGCTTTTCTCCCGGCGTACCCTCGCCCTGCCCCAGCATCGCGTCCACGCCCTATCGTTCAAGAAACCCAATCTCTGGCCCGGCTGGTGGAAACTACAAGCCTGCGTTATGTCAGGTTCGCTCCTTGAAGCAACCCAAACCGCAAACGACGCGCTGGTCCCGGTAGGCACAGTTGAGGACGTGCTCACCGTTGCCCGCGAACTCGGTTTCGCGGAGGGCGCTGCCGTACCTGGCAGTGGTGCGGATGCAGTGCCGGAAGCTGCCGGTATTGCGGGAACTACCAATCCCGTGCCGGAAACCGCATTGCAAACCACGCCGGAAACCGCACTCCAAACCGCATTGCAAACCACCCCGCAAACGGGCGTGCCCAACGCCGCGCAGCTACGTACCTACCTGCTGGATGATGGCGCCCTACCCGGGTTCATCCCCAATCCGCGCTCCTCGCGCTGGCTGGATCCCATCGGGTGGAAACGCTCCGGAATCTTCGTGGGCGACGATGTCATTATTATGCGGCGGGGCTGGTTCTGGTACCGCGAAGTAACAATCCTGCTGCGCGAACACTACCAATCAGCGATTATTAGCCAAGGACCGCTAGAACGCCGTTTCCAACTGGCCACCCTGCGTTGGGGAACCGTGGGAATGGCGGTGGAAGCCCGCGCCAAACACATGGACAGCGCCACCGCCAGCCAGATCCTCACCACCACGGTGAGTGATCGCGGGCAGGTGCCGCGCGGCTGGCACCCCGAATTACCCCCGGCTGGCAGCGCCGCGCCCCGGAGGGAATGACAATAGTCCCGGGTCGGGCCGCAGCCCGGTTCCCGAAAGTGATTTCTTCCCGGTACAAGAGTGAAACACGTCGCGTAGCCGCACTTTTATATTTTTCTACATCTAGGATTATTCCTATGCTTAATATCTACGGCCCGGGTGGTATTGGTGGGCTCATCGCGGGGGTTCTCGCGCACAACGGTCAAAAAGTCGCGGTTGTTGCTACCGAGCGCACCGCCGATGCTATTAACCGCAACGGAATTGTCATTAAATCCAAGCGGTTTGGTAATTTCACCGCGCAGGTGCCGGCGCTAACCAGCCCGGCCCGCGGTAGCGAAATCCTGCTCTGCACTAAGGCATACACCCTCCCCAGTATCGAAAAATCCATTCGTTCGGCCCGCCCCAAAGAAGTGGGGGCGCTCTTCAATGGTTTCGATCACGCCCGTGCCATCCACACCCTCACCGAAGGGGAATCCTGGTCCGGCTCCGTCTATACGATTAGCGAACGGACCGCGCCCGGAGTTATTGAACACACCTCCCAATTCCTCAAAGTAGAAATGCCCGACACCGCCATGGACGGCGAAATCGCACGGGTGCTCCTCAACGGCGGAATTGACGTATTCTTCCGCGGTACCGAAAACCAAGTGTTGTGGCGCAAACTCCGCAACCAATGCGCCATGGCCCTGCTGACCGGCGCCACCGGGCTACCCATCGGCCGCGCCATGGAACGCGCCCCGGAACTTACCGAAGCGATGTGCACCGAACTGGCCCGCATCGCCACCATGGAGAAAGTACCCACCCGCCCCGCGGAAATTCACGCCTGGCTGCGTCGTCTCGCTCCCGATGCGCACTCCTCGCTTTCGCGTGACCTGCGGGACGGCAACCGCACCGAAATTCACTCCCTGGGCACCGCGGTCCTCGAAGAAGCCGCCCGCCTCGGAGTCCCAGCCCCGGCCATCACCGCCGCGCTCTCCGCTATCGATGATCGGTTGCGGGGCCGCAAGTGACACCCGGCCGGATGACCGTAGGGATCATCTCGGCCGGAAAAGTCGGAAGCGTCCTCGGCGCTGCCCTGCGGGCCGCCGGCCACACCGTCATCGGTGCGGTGGCCCGCAGCAGCACCAGCCGTGAACGCCTCGACGCCCTCCTTCCCGCAGTACCCGCGCGCGAAACTGAATACTTACTGGCCCGCGCGGATCTCATCCTCCTCGCGCTGCCCGACGCCGCCCTGCCCGGCGTCGTGGAACACGCCGCCGGGCAGGGATGGTGGCGCCCCGGCCAGCTCGTCATCCACACCAGCGCGCGTTTCGGCACGGGCGTACTCCGGGACGCGGCCGCTGCCGGCGCCCTCACCCTCGCCCTCCACCCGGCCCTGACCTTCACCGGGACCTCCCTCGATATGCGCCAACTCATCGGCGCCACCTGGGCAGTCACCACCTCCGCGCCCCTCCTGCCCATCGGCATGGCCCTTGTGAGTGAACTCGGGGGAGAACCCAGCGTGCTCGCTGAAGAAAACCGTGGACTCTACGCCGCGGCCCTCACCCACGCCTCCCGGCACACCGCACTCCTGGCCGGTCAAGTCCAGCGCATGCTCGAAGCCGCCGGCCTCGAACCCAGCTTCGCCCGTGGGCTCCAAGAACAGGCGCTCGCCATGGCCGATGCCGGTGTCGAACTCATCGCCCCGCCAGCTGGCGGCGTCGTCGCCACACATGAAGAAGACGCCCCCGCCCCGGACGATATTGCCGCTGTGGAAGCCCTGGCAGCTACCGGAAACTATCCTGATATTCCGCCTGTCTATCGGGTGATACGGGCCGCGTCACGTGACCGGGCGGCGCGGCGTCGTCTACCATGACCATGTGAGTGAATTTCTTGATAGTGAAACCCCGGAACAGATGCGTATCCGGCTGGAGAAGCGCGCCCGCCTGCTCGCGGAAGGAACCGAAGCCTACCCGGCCGAACTTCCCATCACCGCCACCATCCCGGACATCCGGGAAGAATACAGTGATATTGAAGCCGGCGAAGAACTAACCGAGACCTCGGTGGGCATCGCCGGGCGTGTCATGCTGTCCCGCACCGGCGGCAAAATTGCTTTCGCCACTCTGCAAGACGGGCGCGGGAACCGCCTCCAGGTGATTCTCTCCCTCGCGCACGTGGGTGAAGAACGGCTGGCCGCCTACAAACAAGATGTTGACCTGGGCGATTTCATTTTCGTATCCGGGCACGTGGGGGCCTCCAAGCGCGGCGAACTCTCCGTTTTCGCCCACGAATGGCAGATGGCTTCCAAGGCCCTGCGCCCCCTCCCCAAGATCTACCAGAACGAAGCCGGCGAAGACGTTGCCCTCAACGAAGAATCGCGGGTGCGGATGCGCCACCTCGACCTCATCACCCGCCCGGCCGCCCGTGATATGGTGCGGCTGCGCGCCGGGGTTATGAAGTCGCTGCGCGCCAATTTTGACCGCCGCAGCTACGTGGAAATCGAAACTCCGATCCTGCAGCCCATCCACGGCGGCGCCGCGGCCCGGCCCTTCCAGACGCATATTAATGCCTATGATGAGGACCTCTACCTGCGCATTGCTACCGAGCTTTACCTCAAGCGCGCGGTGGTAGGCGGCGTGGATCGCGTTTTCGAAATCGGGCGGAACTTCCGCAACGAAGGTGCGGACTCCACCCACTCCCCGGAATTTACCGCGCTCGAGGCCTACCAGGCCTACGCCACCTACGATACGATGGCCGAGCTCACCCGGAATCTCGTCCAGCAGGCATGCCTGGACACCCTGGGCACCACCACCGTCACCCTGAATGACGGCACCGAATATGACCTGGGTGGCGAATGGCAGAAACTCGATCTTTACGAATCTGTCTCCGCGGCCGTGGGTGAAGAAATCACCGTGGACACCCCGCGCGAACGCCTCGAAGCTCTCGCGGAAGCCCGCGATATCGCGGTTGCGCCTTTCTGGGTGAACGGCAAAATCGTGGAAGAACTCTTCGAAGAATTGTGCGGGGACCAGCTCTACGCACCCACCTTCGTGTACGACTTCCCCGAGGACACCTCCCCGCTCACCCGCCCGCACCGCACCAAGAAGGGCCTGACCGAAAAATGGGACCTGTATGTGCGGGGCATGGAACTGGGCACCGCCTATTCCGAGCTGGCCGACCCGGTTATCCAGCGCGAACGCCTCACCCAGCAGTCCATCGAAGCTGCTAACGGCGACCCGGAAGCCATGCAGCTCGATGAGGACTTCCTCGCCGCCATGGAACAGGGCTTCCCGCCCACCGGCGGCATGGGGATGGGCATCGACCGCCTCCTCACCGCCATGACCGGCCTGGGGATCCGCGAAACGATTACCTTCCCCTTCATTAAACCCGGGAAGTAACCCGGCCCGCTGGGGGAGTAACCCGGTCCGCCAGGAAAACAAGCCGGCCCGAAAATAATTTTTCGGTACGACGACGCCCGCGCCGCGGAGGCCCAGCCCCCGCGGCGCGGTAGTGTATCTGGCCAACATTAGATTGCCCACTAAAAGAAACATGATGAATTTTCCTATTTATTTTCCGGCTTGTGCACGGTAATCTTCCAAGTAGTTCGGTGCCACGCCCGGCCTGCCGAACCCTGTTTCCCGTGTGCAAAGGTGCCCGCCCATGAAGAAAACTGACACCATTTTCCAGGTCATCAAACTCCTGCTCGGTCTTGTCATCGCGGCAGCCCTCGTGAAATTCGCATTTTTCCCTAACCAACGCAGTTCCGCGGAACTCGTGGCCCAGGGGGATTTCACCATCCCGACGGTGGTGGCCATGCCGGGGAACATCGATAATTCCCTCACGCTTGATGCCACCGTCATGCGGAATCCGGCCACCCCCGTGCGGGCCACCGCCACCGGCACCGTAGATGTGGTCGATGTCAAGGCGGGCGCCGTCGTCAATGAAGGCGACCGGTTGCTACGTATCCGCCACGAAGAAGAAAAAACCACCGCCGCCACCGTGGAAACTTTTGAGGACGGCACCGAAGTGGAAGTGCCCGGTGAGCCCTATATCGAAGTGAGTTACGTGAATGTGCTCGCCCCGGTGAGCGGCACCGTGGCGGTGGATGTGCTCGTGGGGCAGCCGGTAGCTATCGGGGAAAGCATCGGCTCCATCACCCCGGCCACGTACCACGCTCGGGTGAGCGTGAAACCTGAACAGCTTTACTCGCTGGCCTCGCTGCCGCCGGCCGGGCAGCTCGCGGTCACGAATGGCCCGGCGCCTTTCGACTGCACGAATCTGCGCACGGTCACGGAGAAAACGGGTGCGGGTGCGGGCCTGAGCGGTAAAGAAGCCGAGGCGCGCGGCCTGGATAGCGCCAGCGGTAGCGTACAGCCGGCCCTCATCTGCGATATTCCCGCCGAACAGCAGGTGTATGACGGTTCGGCCGCGAAACTCACCATCCCGGGGAGCAATACCACCGGGGTGCTCACCGTGCCGGTCAGCGCGGTGGAGGGGCGTTTCCGCGAGGGGGTGGTCTACCTGCCCGCGGCGGACGGCGGAAAACCCACGAAGCGCACCGTGCAGCTCGGGGTGACGGACGGGCGCCAGATCCAGATCACCGGCGGGCTGGAAGAAGGCGAAGAAATCCTCCAGTACGTGCCGGCCGCGCAGCCCACGCCCGACCCGATGATGGGGATGTGATGTTAGAGCTTGAGCAGGTGACCCGCACCGTCACTCTCCCCAACGGCCGCCCCCTGCCAATTTTGCGCGGGGTGGATCTGCGCATTGAGCGCGGGGAATACGTGGCGATTATGGGCCAATCCGGAACGGGGAAATCCACCCTCCTCAATATCATCGGGATGCTCGACCTGCCCGATACCGGCTCCTATCGTTTCGAGGGCCGCGATGTGGCGGAGCTGAGTGAATCGGCGCGCGCTCACCTGCGCGGCTCCCTCTTCGGTTTCGTTTTCCAGCAGTTCAATCTTTTCCGTGGCCGCACCGCCGCGCAAAACGTGGAAGTGCCGCTGCTGTATTCGGATACCGCCACTATTTTTCGACGCCGCAGCCTCGCCGCCCAGATGCTAGACCGGGTGGGATTAGGGGATCGCCTGGATGCGATGCCCTCCCAGCTCTCGGGTGGGGAACAGCAACGGGTGGCCCTCGCCCGGGCGCTCGTGCGCCGCCCCCAGGTTCTTCTCGCGGATGAACCTACCGGCGCCCTCGATGTCGATACCGCGGGGCGGGTTATGGATCTCATGGAAAGTATGGCGCGGGAAAATAACGCCACCTTCATTATGATCACCCACGATCCGAAAGTGGCCGCCCGCGCGGATCGCCGTTTCACCATCCACGATGGGCTCGTCTGGCCGGAGGAAAAATGACACGCATTTTCGGGGCCGTTCTCGAAGCCTGGGAAGAAATTCGAGTGGATCGCGGGCGGGTTATTCTCTCCCTCGTTGGAGTGGCGGCCGCGGTGTGGGCAATGGCAACCGTTCTCGCCCTGGGCCAGCTTATTAGCGCCGCCGGGGAACACCAGCTCGCCCAGTGGGATGGCAAACCCGGCACCGTCAATATCGGGGTGTACCGCACCGGCGGGGAGGACCCCTCCGATCCGTACGCGCAGCCTTATGCCGACCCCTATGCCAATCCGTACGCCAATCCCGCGGCGGCGCCCACCGGTGCGCAGCTGGGGACCCTGGCCGGCGCCCAGGCCAGTGAGGATGTTTTCGGCACCACCGTGGCCGAGTACATGGAGAGTGCCGGGGCGAATTATTGGACGCGCTCGCGTATCTCCTATGTGTCCCTCGCCTTCCCGCCGGTGGTGGCGGGGGCCGGTGGCGCCGATATGCAGAATCTGGACGGTTGGGAATCGGAGAGCATGGCCGGAGCGGAAGCCGGCGGCGAGCTGGAAAGCGCCGGCGGCAGCTCGGTAGCGGGCGCCGAAGCCGTGGGGGATGGTTCCGCTAGTACCGAGTTCGGTGCGGGCGGCATCCCCGGGTACGGGATGATGGAGCAGAATTACGAAATGCTCGCGGTGGATCCGGCTTACGGCCCGCTTTTTGACGTGCAGCTCACCCGCGGGCGCTGGCTAACAGAAGCGGACGGTGAGCGGCTCATGAACCCCACCGTGGTCAATGAAATGCTCTACAAAGAAATGGGAGAGCCTTCGCTGGCCAGCTACCCGCAGCTTGCGCTTTCCGGACCCACCGGGGTGCGGATGACGGTGGTCGGGGTGGTTGCGGACCGCTCGCGCTGGGATAGCCCGCGCCTGCACGTGCCGTATGAGAGCATGGCCGCCGCCGCGATGACCCAACTATCACCCATGGATTCCGCCACCGTTTCGGTGCTGGTGCCCCGCGGGGAAGAAGGGGAGGCCCAGAAGGTCCTTGTTTCCGTGCTCCAGGGCCGCCTCGGCAAAAACTACCAGGTAGAAGGCCAGTTCATCGAAAGCCAGATGCGCGGCCAGGAATCCACCGAACGTCAGGTCACCGCGATTATCGCGGCCATCGGCGGGATCGTGATTCTGGTGGGCGCCCTCGGCCTGCTTACTGTCTCCATCGTCACGATGAAGCAGCGGGTGCGGGAAATGGGGATCCGCCGCGCGATGGGCGCCTCCGCGCGCCGTATCTTCACCTCGGTGTTCTTGGAATCCGTGGTGGCGACGACGGCGGCCGGTTTCATCGGGGTGATTGCCTCGATTGTCACCATTCGAACCGCGCCCCTCGCCCGGTGGCTCGATCTGCCCTTCTCGGTGGATAGCGTGGGATACCCGGTGCTGGCCGCCTTTATTGGCCTGGCGATATCCGCCGGGGTGGGAGCGCTGTGCGGAATCATCCCGGCCACCATGGCGCTGCGCATCAAGCCCATTGACGCCATTCGCTTCTAGGTGGGAGCGCGGCGGACTAGGCTACAGCTATGAAGGTACTTCTCCCCAATAGCTTTGACCTTTCCCTCCCGCCCGAAGAAGGCGTCACCTGGGTGACTTTTGACGTGAGTGCACCCATCCCGGAAGAACACCGCGATGCTGAGGCCCTCGTGGTCTGGTTGGACCCCCATGCGGCTGAGCACGTGGCCCAGCTCCCGCACCTCAAACTCATTCAGGGCATGATGGCCGGTGCGGAAAGCCTGCACGCCACCAACCCGCCCGCGGGAGTTATCCTCGCCACCGCGAACGGTTTGCATGATGCCACCGTCTCCGAACACGCCATCGCGCTCGCGCTCTACCTGGTGCGGGACTTGCGCATCGCCACCGAAGAACAGGATAACCACCGCTGGTCACGCGACCGGATCTTCTTCACCGAGCTGCGCCCCGGCGGGCGCCTGACCAGCCTGCTTGGCGCTCAGGTGACCATTTGGGGCTACGGGCATATCGGGCGCCACCTCGCCGGGATGCTTAAAGCTTTCGGGGCGCGGGTGCGCGGCCTGGCTACGTCCCGGCGCACCGAGGGTGATATTGAGGTGTACGACGGCGCTAACCTCGCCCAGCGCGATGAGGTGCTGGCCGATACCGATGTCCTCATTCTCATCCTCCCCGCCACCGAGGCCACCGCCAATGTTGTGGATGCGAGCGTTTTCGCGGCTCTGCCTGAGCGCGCCGTCGTCGTTAATGTGGGGCGTGGGAAAACTGTCAAGGAAGATGACTTGGCTGCCGCGCTGCGCGAAGGAAAAATTGCGGGCGCCGGCTTGGATGTTACGGCTACCGAGCCGCTGCCCGCGGATTCACCGCTGTGGGATCTGGCCACGATTATTACCCCGCATACGGCCGGCGGGCGGCCTGTGGGTGCCGAGGAGTTGATCCTCGCCAATGTGCGGGCGCTGCGCGAGGGAGGGGAGTTTATTAACCGGGAGGCATAAACTGCCGCGGAGCCTCAGCGGGCCGCGCGGCTCGGCTGTGCGGCCCGCGATAGCGCCTGTGCCGCGGGCCGCGCCGCGCAGCACAACCGACAAGAACCCGCCGGGCACTACCACCCGGCGGCAATAGTGCGCTACACTCCTTAAACTGACATACAGTTCAGCTCAAGGAGGAGTAGTGATGTCATCACATGAGGAAACGCGGCAGGGCAGGCCCGCCGCCGAATCTGAGGACACTAGCGCACAGTTCGCTGCCGCGCACCCGGACACTTTCGCGCAGTACCTCAAGCGGCGCGGCATGGTGTTCTTCGTGGCCTACCTCGGCTACGTATGTGCGTACCTGGTCCGCAATAATTTCAAACTCCGCTCCGAAGCCCTGCGCCTGGAGAACGACTGGAGCCTGCCGCAAATCGGCCTGGTTCTCACCATGTTCACCATCACCTACGGCTTCGGGAAATTCTTTATGGGGATGCTGTCCGACCGCGTCTCCCTGCGCCGCATTTTTGCCGGCTGCCTGGGGCTTTCCGCGATCCTGTGCATCGCCATTGGCTTCACCACGAACTTCTACCTGCTCGCGGTGCTCATGTTCCTGCTCGGCTGCGCGCAGGGGGCGCTGGCGCCCTCATCCATGGCGATGATCGCGAACTGGTACCCGAATAAAACACGCGGTTCCGGTATCGCGATCTGGAATACCTCGCAAAACCTGGGCGGGGCGCTGCTGCCCCTCATGATTACCTGGCTGCTGGCCCTGGGTGGGCCCAGCGGCGGGGCGATTGCCTTCTGGGGCCCGGGCCTGGTGGTCTTCGGTTTGTCCATCTTCTTCTGGAAGTACGGCGGGGACCGCCCCGAAGCCGAAGGAATGCCCACCCTGCGCCAGATCTACGGCAAGGCCGGCGAACCGAATACCGACGAAACTCCCGACGAAAGCTACTGGCATATCCTCGTGCGTTTCGTTTTCACCTCCCCGCTGGTCCTCACTGTGGCTTTTATCAACGCCGCGCTCTACTTCCTGCGGTTCGGGGTGCTCAACTGGATGCCGGCCTTCCTCGGCACCGAAATGGGCTTCACGGAAGCCCAGTACTCCACCGCCTTCTCGGTGCTGGAATGGATCGCCATTCCCGGATCCTTCCTCTTCGCTTGGATTTCCGTCAAGCTTCCCAACCGTCAGTCCGTGGTGGGCTTCCTCGGGCTGCTGTGCCTGGCTGGCCTTATCTGGGTCTACATGGGCAACGACAATTACGTGGTGCTCCTCATTGTTTCTGGGTTTATGGGGGCACTCATTTACGGCCCGCAGTTGATCGTCAATATCCTCACCCTCAACTTCGTGCCGCTCAAGGCGGCCGGGGTGGCGGTCGGTTTCGTGGGGCTCTTCGGTTACATCGTTGGTGAGATGGGCGCCAACCTTATTATGCCGATCCTCGCTGAACGCTTCTCCTGGGCGGCGTCCTTCACGTTGCTCGCCGGGATCGCGGTGGCGGCCGGGGTTATGTACCTCTCCTTGTCGCGGCGCGAACAGGCTGTGGTGCAGGCATAATAGTTGCCGCAGCATAATTTATTACGACGACGCCGGCGCGGGGCCCGAGGATCCGGGCCCCGCGCGGGTGTGCTGGAAGCCAGCTAGCTGCGCCGTCGTTCTTAAAAACGCAGGCTGCGCATTTCCGGACCCCGCAAACTCGCGTAGCCGGCCGCGCAGATGAGGGCGGTAAGAGCGAGGCTCGTGTAGGCGACCGTCCAGCCGTAGCTGGTCACCAGGTGGGGGATAAGGAAATTCGCGAGGGTTTCGCCGGCCAGGTAGCCGGCCGCCCCCACCACCCCGGTGGCCGCGCCCGCCACATTATCGGGAACGAGCGACAGGGTAAGCATATTAATACTCACCTGCGGTCCGTAAATGAGGGCGCCCAGCAGTAGCGCTCCGGCCACCGAAGAACTGCTAAAAGCCAGGTGGGGCCAAGCGACGAGTACCACGGCGAGGGCAAGCATCGCTTTCATGGCGGCGGAGGAGGCCCGGTTGGGGTGGCGGGCCGCGTAGGCACCGAAGGCGAAAGAAGCCGGGATGGCGGCCAATTCGGCGCCCGCCAAGGCGATTTCTCCGTCGTGGTCGGTGGCGTGCTCGGCGGCGAAAATAACCACCCAGTTAATAACGCCGAAGCGGATGCAATACAGCAGGGTATTAATGCCGACCAGGGTGAGGATCCAGCGGTTGGTGAGGACGGCCCGCACCACCGTAGGCCAGTAGCCATCCGCGCGGGTGTTCAACTGCGGGGTACCGGCCGAACCGAACAGCATGGTGAGAGTGGGGAGGCCCTGGCGCCAGGGGCGGTCGGCACCGGTGCGGTAAGCCCATATTCCCACCGCGATGGTGAGCAGTCCGGGAATGAGGAAAATATGGAAACGGGCCAGGTGCCAGCCGGTGAGTGCCCCGGCTAGCAGCGGGAGCAAGGCGGCCCCGAGGTTCTGGGAAGTATTCCAGATCGCCACCCGTGCACCGCGGGAAGAATTGGGATACCAGGCACCCAAGAGCACCAGGGCGGCCGGGGCAAGAGCCGATTGCACCAGCCCGTTCGCGAAGGTGAGGGCCGCGAGAGCGCGGGCGGAGCTGGGAATCCCGGTGAGGATGCATAGAATTCCCGATATGATGAGCGCCCCGCCGAAAAGGCGGCGCAGCGAGACGCGGTCCGCCACCATCCCGAAAATAATTTTCCCGGTCCCGTACGCGAGGGTGAAAGCGCTGAGCACAAAGCCGACCTGGTAGAGCGACCATCCCTCCTCCGTGACGAAACGGGCGGAGACCACTTTGAGGTTATTGCGGGTGGTGTAGGCAAACACATAGCCGATATACACGACGAGGAAAACGTGGGCACGCCAGCGGTAGTAATCCGGGGCCGGGGTGGGGCCCGGTGGGAACCGCGTGGCGGCCATCATCCCTCCTTTTGGTGTATGCGGCGCGTGGGCGCGTGGAAACTGGCATTCGCGCGGGCAACCTTGCCCACCCGCCGCCAGCTGGCGCACGCGATGGCGTAAAATCACATTGGAAACTGACAGTCAGTTTACCTAGGATAAGGCGAGAGCGGGTACTCGCCCCGCTTGTTATCCCGCGCGATGGAAAGGAGCGCTTATGGCTCGCCGGCTTGCCGATGATCTGGCTGACCACCTGCGCGAACGTATCCTTTCCGGAAATATCGCGCCGGGGGAGCGCCTGGCCGAAGCCGCGATTGCGGAGGAGTATTCGGTGGCGCGTTCCACCGCCCGCATCGCGGTGGAATCGCTTATCGCGGATGGATTAGTGGAGCGCGAAGCGCGTAAACACCCGCGGGTCGTGACCGTGCGCAGCTCCGAAATTCCGGAGATTGTGGCGCTCTTGGATATCAGTGAATCCCTGGCCCTGGCGCGGATTATGGCCGGCCACCCGGATCTGCGCCCGCTGCGCGCGGCCCGCGGGGAGCAACCCAGTCGGGTGCTGCACACCCTGGTGGAAGTGTCCGGTTCCAAACGCCTGGAAATACTCCACCGCCCGCTCACGTTCCACACTATTTTGTATGCGGCTAGCTGCGCTGATGCCGCTTCTCCGAATACCGGGGTGCGCGGCACCGATACCGGCCGCGCTCATACCAGCCATCCCGCGGTTGAAGATCCCGCCGTGGCTCAGTCTCAACATCAGCTGATTGACGCGGTTTTGCTCGGGCAGGAGAGCGCCTGGGAGGCGCTACGCGCTTTGCAACGGGCGCGCCAGGCCCGGCTCGGCGTGGAGGCGGGCGCGGCGCTTTCGGGTACCGGCGGCGTTAGCCAGCAAAAGGCAAGGTAGGCTGGCCGGCTACCGGTCCGTCCATCCACCACAGTGCTCCCGCGCCCCGCGAATCATCATTTTCGCGCGAGACGGTCACGAAAACATCCTTGCCGTCCTTCCCGCCCAGGGTTACCGCGGTGGTCCCGGTGACCGGGAGTTGGTATTCCTGCACGGTCTGTCCGCTCGGATCAAGTACGCGGATGATTCCAGCCCGGTTGAGGGCTACCCACACACTTCCTTCGCTATCCACAGTCAGCCCGTCCGGGCTCGCGCCTTCCACGCGGTGGAAGTCGCTGCGGTGGTGGAGGTTGCCTGCGTCGTCGACCTCAAAAACAGAAATGGCGCGCGTGGAGGTGTCGATGTAGTAGGCGCGGGTGCGGTCTGGCGAAAAGCCGATGCCGTTCGAGGTGGTGACCGAATCCAGCACCACGCTGACCTCGAGGGCGGGGGAGATACGGTAGAGACGCGCGGTACCGCGGGTGGTGGCATCGCGCGTATACGGCATGGAGCCGGCGTAGAGGTAGCCCCACGGGTCCGCGGTGCCTTCGTTCATGCGGTAAGCCGGGCTGTTCCACAGGGTGGTGGCTTCGCGCGGGGCGGCCGTGGCGGTATCGGCTAAGGCCAGGCCGCGTTCGGTGGCGACGACGTAACCTCCGCCGGTGCGCGGGCGCACAAATGCTGCGATTTTCGAGCCGGTGGCCAGGCGATCCACCCCGCCATCGCTACGCAGGGTAAGCAGATCGCCGGCGAGCATATCCACGAAACGCAGCCCGCCCCAGGAACTCGACCACACCGGGCCTTCGGCGTGGAAAGCAACCACGTCGGTAATTTGTTCAAAAGCCATGGTCTCCAGCGTAGGCGAGCGCGCCGAGGCTGGCTAGCCGCACACGGTAGCGCGCCGAGGCTGGCTAGCCGCACACGGGTAGTGCGCCGGGTCTAGTTAGCCGCACACGGTAGTGCGCCCGCTACGCGGTAATGAAGCCGAGCACCCCGCTCGCCGCCAGCACAACGACGATTGTGAGGAGGGCGAGTAACCCGAGGGAATACGCAGCGCCGCGGCGCAGAAGCTCGGGTTCGCTACCCGGGGCGCGCACCGCGGTAGCCGCAATCGCGAGGTTTTGCGGGCTCACGATTTTCCCGAGCCCGCCCCCGAGCTGGTTGGCGGCCAGGAGGAGATGCGGGTCGATGCCGGCCCCGGCCGCGGCGGTGGCTTGCAGGTTCCCGAAGAGTGCGGCCGAGGAGGTGGCCGAGCCGGTCACCGCGGTGCCGATCCAACCCAGGAACGCGGAGAGCGCCGCGAAAGCGGTGCCGGCCAGGGCCATGAAAGCGCCGATGGCCTGGGTCTGACCGGAGAAATTCATGACGTAGGCGAGGGCCATAATGGTGGCAATCGTTCCCACGGTGACGGCCAGGTTCGCCACGGTGGCACCCAGGGTAGCCAAGCCGGTGCGGAAAGAATAGGGGTAACGCCCGCCGGAGGAGCAGCGTGCGTACACGGCAGTGACCACCACTCCGGTGAGGAAAAGCATTGTCCCCGGGGAGGAGAGCCAGTTGAACGTAAAGGTGGTGGTGCTCAGAGCGTTACCGGCCTGGTCCACCAGGTGCCCGTGCAGGCCGGGCCAACCGAAGCTGATATCGGTTTGGGCCAGGAATTCGATGCGGCGCGGGCCGGTCGGGCCGGGCACGGTGACCCGCCACAACTTCGTGACCGCGAGGACCACCACAACCAGCAGGTAGGGAAGCAATCCCAAAAATACCCTGCTCGCGGAAATCTTCTCGCGGGCGGGGGCACTGGCGAATTCGGCCGGGGTGTGGGCCGGGTGCCAGCGCGTGAGCAGCACTGCCGTGAGCGCGAAGGAGAGGAGGGAGGCGATCACCGCGATAAGTTCGTGCGAAATGAAATTCGAGGCGATCACGTGCCCGGCCACCATGCCGATTCCGGCGGTGAGGGCCACCGGCCAGGTGTCTTTTACCCCGCGTTTGCCATCCACGATAAAGACGAGGAGGAGGGGAACGCCCACGGCTACCACGGGGATAATGCGCCCGGCCACCGCGGCTACGTCCATGGGATCGGCCACCCCGCCCATGCGGGCCACGGTGGTGAGGGGGATACCCATCGCGCCCAGGGCCACGTTAATACCGTTGCCCACCATGGTGGCCAGCGCGGCCTTGACCGGGGGCAAGCCGATGGCAAGTAGCATGGCGCAGCTGATGGCTACCGGCGCGCCAAAACCGGCCAGCCCTTCGATGAGGCCGCAGAAAATGAAGCCGATGAGGATGGTTTGCACTCGCATATCACCGCGGCCCAGCGCTGCGAAAACGGCCTGGACGTCTTTGCTGCGCCCTGAACTTTCGGTGAGGTTATACAGCCACACCGCCATGATGACGATGTAGCAAATGGGGAAGAGTCCGAATGCCGCTCCTTGGAGTGCGGAGAGCCCCGCTAGCTCAGCTGGCATCCCGAAACCGGTCACGGCGATGACCAGGGCCAGACCGAGGGAAATAAGGGAGCACCAGTGGGTGGCGACGGAAAATACTCCCAGGAGCACGAAGAACACCAGGAGCGGAAGCGCCGCCAGGAGGGCGGAAAGCCACAGTTGGCCGCCGACCGCATCGGGCGCGGGCGTGAAGGTAGCGCTGGTGAGGAGCGTGGAAGGGGGGAAGAGTGCGGAAAGCGGGCTCGGTACGGCGAGCAGCGCGGGGCTACAAGGCATTCCTTTATCGTACCGGGGCGGGAGCTGCCTTTATGATGACCTTATGGCTAGCCCGGACGTGAGATTATCCGCCGCGATGCGCGCGGCGCTGGCGCAAGATGCGCGGCTGGCTCTGCCGCATTGCGGGCACGGAGAACCCGTTGCGATGCAGGCACGCTACGAAGCCGAGCACCGCTGGTGGAATGAAGGCGGCTCGGAAGTGGCCTGGCACGCGGAGCAGCTTTCTACCCGGCACGGCGTGGTCCCGGTGCGCTTTTATCGGCCCGGATGCCGGTCACTTTCACCCGCGGGATCAGGTACGACGACGCAGTTCCCGGCGGGTGCCACCCGGCCTATCATCGTGTATCTGCACGGCGGGAGTTACTGTGTGGGCAGTCCGGCCACCCATGACCGCCTCACCCGCGAACTTGCCGCGGCTACCGGATGCGTGGTGGTCAGCGTGGACTATACGCTGGCGCCCCGAGCGCGCTATCCGCGCATATCTGAGGAATGTGAGGATGCGGTTGTGGAGCTGGCCCGGCGATACCCCGGGTATCCCATCGTGCTGGCGGGGGATTCGTGCGGGGCAACCTTGAGCCTGGGAACCTGGTGGCGGCTAGCGCGGCGGGCTGGTGAGGATGGGGCCGGTGCGGATGCGTGCCAGCGCGCGGCCCGGAGGCTGGCTGCTAAGCCGATAGTCGCGCTCGTTTTGTACTACGGTGAATATGGTTTGCCCGCCGCTGCCGTGCCGCCCGATAGCGTAAGCGGTGCCGATGGCACAGGCGGCGCCGATGGTATGAGTCCCGCTGACCGCGCCTACTATGATTCCCTCTACTTTTCTTCTCCCACCGAACGGGCCGCGGCCCCGGATATTGCGCTGCTGCGCACCGAGCTGCGCGGTTGCCCTCCCGTTTTCCTCGCGGCCGGGGAGTGCGATCCGCTCGTGGCCGATACCCGGGCCCTCGCCGCGCATCTCGAGGCACGCGCCGTGCGCACGCACCTGGAGGTTGTGCCCGGGGTGATGCATGCTTTTCTCCAGCGGGTGCGGTTACTGCCCGAAGCTGAGCGCATCATCGCTCATACCGCAGCGTTTCTAGCTGACGTTCTGGACCGCTCTGGCGGTCGCACCCGCAGCAATCGGTAGGTGGTAGCGGCCAGCAACTTCCTGGGCGAGGCCGTCCTCGATGAGTGAGGCGAGGGCGGGAACGAATCGCTTTTCACTCAGGTGGCTAGCCCGAAGCAAGTCCGGGCGAGTATATCCACCACGGTGTTCACGCAAAACCGCCATGATTTTTCCGCGTGCTTCCCGCTGGGTTCCGGTGAATTTCTGGGTGGTGCGCGGGGCGGCATTCTGTGGTTTCCCAGCCGCTAGCCAGCGGCATTCCGCGCGCAGCGGGCATATTGCGCAAGCTGGTTCGCGTGCCGTGCACACCAGGGCACCCAGCTCCATCAGAGCAGCGTTCCAGCGTGCCGCGCCCGGACCGTCCGCGGGAACAAGCGCATCGGCCAGGGTGCGTTCCCGGACTGTTTGATGGGCGGGCGGCAGAGCGACGCCGTCGTACACCCGCGCGAGCACCCGGCGGATATTCGTATCGAGCACAACTGAGCGTTGCTGAAAGGCGAAGGCGAGGAGGGCGTCGGCCGTATAGGGACCGATGCCGGGGAGCGCAAGGAGGTCCTCGCGGGTGCGCGGGATCTGGCCGCCGTGCCGTTCCACCAGGGCGATGGCGCATTCGCGCAGGCGCAGGGCGCGGCGTGGGTAACCGAGGCGCCCCCACATAATGAGCACATCGGCGGGCGCGGCCGCGGCGAGGTCGGCTGGGGTGGGCCAGCGTTCCAGCCAGGCCCGCCAGGCGGGTGCGACCCGGGCGACGGGGGTTTGTTGGCTCATCACTTCGCATACGAGAATCGCCCACGGGGAAGTGCCGGGCGCGCGCCACGGTAGTGGCCGCGCTGCGCCGTCGTACCACGATAAAAGATTCTTGAGCATTATCTGTAGTGTGCCGGAAACGCGGGGAATATGCACGTTTTGGTACCGTGGATCCGTGAAAGAAACGGGCGGAGAGCGCCGCGCGCACAAGCGGCCCACGGGTGCTGCGCCGCGGCGTGGCCGCGAGCAGCGGGAGGATCAGGCTGGGCGAGCCGCGCGCATGAAGCGCGGGGAGAATCAGCGCGAGCGCCCGGTTCGCGGAAAAGAGCGCGGCTCGGAGCGTCGCGCAGCCCCTTCGGCAGCATCGGAGCGCGGGCAGCGCAGCAACCGGGCGGGCATGCCGGCAGCTCGGCAGCGCGCTGGCGAAGTACGTACCGGGCAGTCGCGCGGTGATCAGAAGCGCGGCGGGCAACAAAGGTCAGCTCAGCAGGGTGTAAGCCGGCAGCGGCGAAACCCCCGGGATCACGTAAACCGGGAGCGCGTCAATCGGGAGCGGGCGGGCCAAGCACGAGCGGGTCAAGAGCGGGAAATTCGGGAGCGTCGTGCGCGGGAACGTACTTCCCGGGAGCGCGCGCCCCGGGAACGCGCTGGGCAGGCGCGTGCCGGGCAGCGCACTAGCCGGGAACGCCCGGCACCTACCCGGCGGCGTCGTACGTTGCCGGCCGGATCGCGGCAGCAGAGGCAGGTCCGGGAAAAGGCTACGATTCTCGCCCGTTTGGAGCCGAAGCATTGGTTGTGGATTTTCGCTGCGCTCGCGGTGGTTATTGGTGCGGTTGTGACGTTTAGGTTCGCGGCTTCGCGCTCTCAGGAACATGCGGAAGCTCAGGCTGCGGTTCCGACGGCTTTTTATGAGCCGGTGGCCTGCACTCCGGATATGCTGCGGATGCGGGTGACGAATAATGAACGCGGTGCGGGAGCTCCGGTGTCTTTCTCCGTGGAGCTGACGAATAAGTCGACCACGAATCCGTGTTATGTGGATGCCGGGTGGGGCAACCTTAATGTGTCGATTACTTCCGGCGGGCACCAGGTGGCGAATACCGCGGCCTGCCGGGCCGGGGAGGAACACCGGCGTTTGCTGCTGGATCGTGGGATGGATGCCGTGACCACGGTGACGTGGCCGGGCGGGAACGAGGGCGCCGGGTGCGGTAGCTCGGGTTCGCTATCTACGCCGGGCACGTACAAGGCGGAAGCTATTTTTGCCGACGGCGCAGCTTCTCCCGCGACCGCGGTTTTTGAGCTGATGACCGGGGGCGGGGCGCAACCCGCTCGTCCGAATGATGAGGCCGGTTCTGAAGCGAGTACGGACGCCAGCCCGGCTCCTAGCACGGAGGCGAATCCCGCTGCGAACGGTGCGGAAGGCGCGCAAGGTGATCCTCAAGGAACGGCACCCGCTCCGGAAACTGGTAACGGAGAAGGCGCCGAGGCACCTGCCCCGGAGGGTGATTCTGAAGCTGCAAACTAACTAGCTAACCAGCTAGCTAGCCAGATCCTGCCGGTTGCTCTACTGCCTATGTGCGGTGGCTACCTCCTATTCGGTGGGGAGCACCGATTCCAGGGCCTGGCGTATATCCGCGCAGCGCTGCACCCGAATCCCCTCGGGTAGTTTCGAGCTATCAGTGCGTTCGGGCACAATCGCGAGGGTGAAACCGAGCCGTGCGGCTTCGTTGAGGCGTTGGGGGAGCCCGGTAACCGGGCGGAGCTCTCCGGTTAGGGCAACTTCCCCGATGGCGATCACTCCGGGGGCGAGTGGCAGATCCACGTAGGCCGAGGCCAGCGCCAAGGCAATAGCGGCATCCGCAGCCGGTTCACTGGCCTGCGCCCCACCCACCGTGGACACAAAAATATCTTTCTGATCCAAACTCAAGCCCAGGCGTGACTGGAGTACCGCGACCATCATGGCCACCCGTGCGGAGAGCACCCCGGAATTGGTGCGCTGCGGCCGCCCGGAAGCAGGTACCACCAGCCCCTGTACTTCCACCGGCATGGGCCGCCGCCCTTCGAGAGTCATGGATACGCAGGTGCCGGGCACCGTGTGATCACGGGCGGAGAGGAACAACCCGGACGGATCGGGAAGCCCCACAATTCCATTTTCGGTGAGTTCAAAACACCCCACTTCATCGGTAGCGCCGTAGCGGTTCTTCACCGCGCGTACCAGGCGCAGCCGCGAGTGTTTATCCCCTTCAAACTGGCACACCACATCAACCAGATGTTCCAGAACGCGAGGCCCGGCAATGGAGCCATCTTTCGTGACGTGCCCGACCAACACCACCGGTAGGCCGTGCGTTTTGGCCACGCTCACGAGCGCCGCGGTGACGGCCCGCACCTGCGCCGGGCCACCGGCCGTTCCAGCTACCTCCGCATCGGCCAAGGTTTGCACCGAGTCCACGATAAGCAGGGAAGGCCGGGCATTCTCAATATGCCCCAGAGCTCGCCCGATATCACTTTCCGAGGCAAGAAGCAGATGTTCATCCATCGCCCCGATGCGTTCCCCGCGCAGGCGCACTTGGGATGCGGATTCCTCCCCGGAGATATAGAGAACCGGCGCCCGCCCCGCGCCCGCAGCAGCGCGCGCGGCCTTCGCCGCCACATCCAAGAGCAAGGTAGATTTCCCCACTCCCGGTTCCCCGGCGAGCAATACCACTGCCCCGGGAACTAAACCACCCCCGAGTACCCGATCCAATTCAGATACCCCGGTAGGGATTTTTTGCGCGGCGGTAGCCGGCACGGAGGTAATAGGTTGCGCCGGTGAGGTAGGGGCTAACGCGGCCGGAGCTGCTGAGGGCGCGGCCGGACTCTGCTGCTCAAGCGTGCCCCACGAGCCGCACCGCGCGCAGCGGCCCATCCATTTGCCGGTGGACCACCCACACTCGCTGCATTCGTACACGGTTGCCGGTTGTTTTGCCATGCCTCCATCCTAGAGGGGGCCTCCGACATAAAAATCGCTACCGAGCTGAACCCACCGCAGGAATCCAGCCCTGCCTGTTGGCGAACTCCTCCAGCAACTCGGTATCGCCAGACACAATAATCGTGTCATCGGCCCCGATGAGGGTGTCCTCGGTGGCGTACTCGAAGGGTTGGTTCGGGGCCTTCACCCCGATAATCCGCACCCCGAAACGCTCGCGAATACGCGATTCTGCGATGGTGAAGCCGCGAATTTCCCGCGGCGGCCGCATTTTCACGATGGAGAAGCCGTCCTCCATCTCGATATAGTCGAGCATTCGGCCTGAGACCATATGTGCCACGCGCGTTCCGGCGTCGTACTCCGGATAAATAACGTGGTGCGCGCCGATGCGTCGCAAAATCCGCCCGTGCGCACGCGAAACCGCTTTCGCCCAAATCTGCGGAATCCCCAGGTCAACCAGGTTCGCGGTCACCAGCACGGAGGCCTCCAACGAGGTCCCCACGCCCACCACGGCCACGGTGAAATCCCCGGCGCCCACCTGGTCGAGCACCTCCATGCTGGTGGCGTCACCTTCCACCACCCGCAGGCGGTGGCTCCAGCGCTGCGCGGTATCGGGATTCTTTTCGACGACGAGCACGTCACGCCCCAAATCATCGAGCGTGGTGGCGATAGCGGTCGAAAAACGCCCCAGCCCCACCACGAGGATGGCTTGTTCATCGCGCGTATCCGGCATAGCCGCCCTTTCTCCGGTCACAATATCTCTGGCTCGTAGTCTAACGCTCCGCGTCAAAATTCTTGTCGTAAGCCCGTGTCACCATAGAGTCATGCAGCAACCCTGCGTAAACATACTCAACCGATATCGAAGAAAGGTAGGTCATTATGGAACAGTATCTCGTGGTACGTGAAATATCTCGATGTAAAAGATGAAGGTTTGTCACGGGAACACTCGTGATGGGAACTTCGCACGGTTTAGGATAAAGGCATCCGCCGGTTATCGGCCCGGGTAGGTAGGGGATGTTATGAAGGATTGGCGCGCGCTTGCGCTAGGCCTTATCAATGCGCTCGTAGTGGCCGCGATTGGCGGCGGGGTTGCTTATCTGACGGTCACCCTTCTCAACCACATTTTCCCGCCGGCAACCCCGAATGCCATTGCCCCGGCCATAGTGGTCGCGGTGCTTATGTTCATCTCTTCTTTGCGCAGTATTTTTAGGAACGACGGCGGCGCAGCCGGCACGAAACACCGTGGCTCGCGTAGGTAAATTCTGGGATTAGCGGCGTACCAGCTCAGCCAATAATCGGTCGTTCCTCGGGCAGCCGGATGGTGCGGCGTCGTGACCGTAGCGCCAAAGCGGCCGCGAGCGTCATCGTGCCCGTGCGCCCAAAGAACATGAGGAGCACCAGCACAAACTTCGCGCTCGCCGGCAGTGCCCCGGTGATCCCGGTGCTTAAACCGCAGGTAGCGAAAGCTGAAATCACCTCAACCAGAATCTCGGAGAAGGTGAAATTCGTCAGCTGAAGCAGTGCCACCGAACCGGTCACCACCATGATCCCGCCGGCGAAGGTCGCTGCGATAGCCAGGCGCAACACCTCGGCAGGGATACGCTTACCGAAAGCTTCCGTATCGCGATCACCCCGCGCCTCGGCGCGAATGGCCAGCAAAAGCACCGCGAAAGTCGTTACCTTAATGCCGCCTGCCGCAGAAGCTGAACCGCCACCGATAAACATGAGGGAGTCCAGGAGAATCCACGACGTTTCACCCATTGCCCCCACATCGATTGTGGTCAAGCCCGTGGAACGCGCATCTACCGAAAGTGTGAGCGCGGCGTTGATTTTATCGGCTACCGCCAGATTGCCCAGGGTATTCGGGTTATTCCATTCCAGGACCGCCAGGAAAACCGCGCCGAGCACCGCCAAGCTGATATAGGTCACCAGCGTGATTTTCGTGGTCACAGACCATTTGCGCGGGCGGGCACGATGACGCCACATATCCAAGACCACCGGGAAGCCAATGGCCCCGGCAACAGTCCCCAAAATAATCGGGATAGTCAGCGCCCACTGACCCACATACGGGCTCACGCCCTCGGGCATGATCACGAAGCCGCCGTTATTAAAGATGGAGACTGCCATGAAATAGGAATGCGAGAGAGCGTGAAGGAGGGCCTCGCCATTACGCAAGAAGAAGGGGAGGAGGGCCAGGAATAAGATGGCCTGCGCCGTCGAGGCCACAATAATAACCGCGCGCAGCAGCGTACCCACTTCGCCCAGGCTCGATTGATTTTCTTCCGCGGTGAGCATGCGTTGGGTGAGCCCCACGTGTCTCGAAACCGCCCGCCCCAGAATCGAGGCGAGTGTCATGACGCCCAAGCCACCCACAATGAGCCCGAAAGAAATGAAAAGCTGTCCCCAAACCGACCAATACGTGGCGGTATCAACCGTCACCAAACCGGTCACACATACGGAGGACGTCGCGGTAAAGAGTGCATCAATAAAAGGAGCGCTCTTTCCCGTGGTGGTAGCCAAGGGCAAAGACAGTGCGGCGGTGAGAAGCAAAATAATGAGCGCGAAGATCAACAGAGCCAAACGAGCTGGCCGATCCCGCGCCACTCGATCCACGCGCCCACCCGCAGCCGCCAGGCGATCACGCCAGCTCAGGCGTGCGGATGCCACCTCAGGGTGTGCTGCCATGGGCGTCCTCCGGGTCCTCGAGCTACCGGCTGCGGCCAAGAAAAGCGCCGCGTACCTGTTCCGTAGTATATTCCCCTGCCGTCAAGATCATGGTTAAAAAGCTGTGAACGCTGAGAATATGGGATATCCTTGCTGTAGCTGTTGCCGATGTGGCAAAAAATTACTCCAGGATGATGGGATGAACCAGATGCAGATGCCTTCGTCTCCGCAGTTTTACACCGTCGCGGAAGTGGCTGAATTGACGCGTGTCTCGAAGATGACCGTCTATCGCATGGTTCACGCCGGCGATCTGCCGGCCGTGCGGGTGGGAAGTTCCTACCGGGTACCCGCCAGCGCCGTCGAAGCGCTCCTGTCCGGAAATAGCGCCCCGCAACAGCGCGTGGTGGGGGAATAGTTCGGCGCGCGGCCGGTACGGCGTCGTTACCCGAAACGGTGGCGGTCCGGAGCGGTTGTGAATTTAACCGTGTTCTGATTCACGCGCTACGCATAGGCGGGCGCGGGCCGGTAAGATACTGTGATGTTCCATCGGGGCGATTCCCCGCGATCTAGTTTTGGAGGTGCCTGTGGGTTCCGTTATTAAGAAGCGCCGCAAGCGTATGTCGAAGAAAAAGCATCGTAAGCTGCTGCGTAAAACTCGCCACCAGCGTCGGAACAAGAAGTAGTTCCCCGCGTGCGGAAGGGCCCGGATGTCCGGGCCTTTTTGTTTTGGTACGGCGATACCGTAGAAAATCGGTAAGTGAAAGTGCTCACATATTTATGAGGTATTGCCCGGATGAACCTTGACAATTCGGGCAAAGATACATATCAATATGACTATTGAGGTAAGGCTCGCCTTTCTTAAAAAGAGAAAGTAACTCTGAGTTATGTTCGTACAAAGGTATACTTCACATGATGCTATGGTTTGCGGTGTTGCACAGGCATGCAGATGCCGGGTGCGGCACCGTGAAACAGCACCGCTTAAGGCCTTTCGCCCCAGCGTTCCCACGTGGGAAAATTAGGAGAAGTGGCGTCATCGTTCACCCGGTGGAAGCCGGGTGCGTTGCGTCCGGCGCGGGCGCAACGACGTAATGAAGACTCGCACGTCCCGTGTGAGTTGCCGTTAATGTCACGACGTGACATCGTGCCTGACGAAGGGAAGAATCTCATGGCCGCGGAAGTTCGCTGGCTTTCTGAAGAGGAACAATTTGCCTGGCGCGCGTATCTGCGCGCGACAGCCGTGACCGCAGAGGCGCTTAATCACGCACTCATGGTCAATTACAATTTGTCATTGAACGAATATGACGTTCTCGCCCGTCTCTCCGAGGCGGAAAATCGCTGCATGCGGATGTCGACTCTCGCTGATGTGATGGTACATTCCCGCTCGCGGCTCACCCACACCGTCCGCCGCCTCGAGGCGCGCGGCTTGGTAGCCCGTTCCGCCAACGCGCATGACCGGCGCGGGGTGGATTGCACTCTCACCGATGCTGGTTTCGCGCTGCTCGAGAAGGCGGCCGTCACCCACGTCATGTCAGTTCGCGCTCACCTCGTGGACAAACTCGGTCACGATGACTTTCTCAAGATGGGCGAGCTGTGTGCCCGCCTCGTGGGTAACCCCGCGGATATTTGGTAGACGTTCGGGCACGCCGGTCGGAGTGAGCTCCCCCAGGGAACTTAGCTTTGTCCGGCCGGCAGCTCCCGGTGCCGTAGACTGGCATCATGATTGACGTAACAGTTGTTCACCTGGTCCGCCACGGAGAGGTGGATAACCCCAGCGGCGAACTTTACGGCCGCCAACCCGGTTTTCACCTCACCGATCTGGGCCGGGAGATGGCCGGCAGCGTTCGGGATTTCTTTCGCGGGCATGATGTCCGCGCGGTGATATCCTCTCCGCTCGAACGGGCTATTGAAACTGCCACACCTACCGCGCACCTCTTCGACCTCGAGATTAGCACCGACGCCAATCTCATCGAAGCGGGCAATAATTTCGAGGGCATCAACGTCAACCGGAATCGGTGGATCTTGGCCTCCCCGAAATTCTGGCCGTGGTACATCAACCCCTTCCGGCCCTCCTGGGGTGAGCCATATACGGATATCGCAGCGCGTATGACGAATGCGGTGCGCAGCGGGCTCGCAGCAGCGCGCGGCGGTGAAGCGGTCCTTGTTTCCCACCAACTTCCGATTTGGACGCTGCGCTCCTTCGTGGAGGGGCGCTCCCTCGCCCACGACCCGCGCCGGCGCCAGTGCGCGCTGTGTTCGGTGACCTCGTTAACATTCCAGGGCACCAGTTTGGTGGCGGTGGATTATGCCGAACCCGCGGCTGAACTCCTGGCCCGGGCACGCGATATCACGCCGGGGATCTCCGCGGCTGATGAAAACCGCGGAGACTGATCTGGAACTCCGCGGGAGTTACGGTGGCTAGACGCTAACGGAAGCGTGTGCCGCGCGGTTCCGCGCGGCGGCTAGTCCTGCGCGGGCCGCGTGGGTTGCGACCCTTCAGAACCCTCAGAATCCTCGGGATTATCCGGGTGCTTTCCGGTCGCTTCGGGCTTGCTTGTTCCGTGAGACTCACCCGCGGTGGGGGAGTTCGATGCGGCGTCGTTCTCACGCTGTTGCCGTTCCCATTCGCGGAAACGGTTTTCCGCGTCCAAGCGGGACAGGAAGTCCGGATCGTCGTCGGGTGCAACGGGGCGACGGCGCCGCTGCGAAGAGGAGCGACCCCGCCCAAAAGAACCGAGTGAGATATTTTGCTGCGGGAACTTGACCGGGAAAGAAAAAGCGATCCATAGCAGTGACCCGAGAACCGGCACCAGAACCGTGAGGGCGAGCCATGCCGGCTTACGCAGTCGGCCGGGCATGCGGGTGGTGTCTGTGCGGATGACGTCAATGATGCCGTAAATCCAGATGCTGATGGCAAGAAGTGCCATAATTACTCGGGCCATGCCACCATCTTAGTCGTTCGCACCGGAGGCTACAGCCGCCTAGACCAAGAGCGAACTGGCCCAGAAAGACACCAGGACCGCCAACGCGAAAGCGAGCTCGGTAATGCCGGTGGTTTTTAGCACCGGGATGAGACCCCGCCCCTGCGCGCGGGAAGGACCGCGGCTCAGCATCCGCCAGCTATTGCGGAAAGCAATAGCGAAGGCGGGTAGATAAAGGAGGAGGGAGGCCTGGTGGGTGCTCGGCGCCAAAGCCAGAACGACGCCGCATCCCATCGCCACCGCGAGCATCACAACATAGACGCGCCGTGCCCAGGTATCGCCCAAGCGCACCGCGAGGGTATGTTTCCCGGTGACGGCGTCGGTGGGAATATCGCGAATATTATTGGCCATGAGGATGGCGCAGGCAATGAGGCCAACGGCGCTAGCGGCAACCCAGGCTTGCCAGGGCACCGTACCTCCCTGGATATAGACGGTGCCGGCGGTAGCTACCAGACCGAAGAAAATGAAAACAAAAACTTCGCCCAGGCCCATATATCCGTAGGGGTGGCGCCCGCCGGTATAGAACCAGGCGGCTAGCAGTGCTGCCACGCCCACTCCGATCAGCCACCACTGCCCGCACCAGGCAATAATGATGAGACCCACGAGCGCCGCGAGGGCAAAGCAGGTGAGGGCCACCGCGAGCACCACCCCCGGGCGTACCGTTCCGCCACCCGTGAGGCGGGGCGGGCCGGTGCGGTGATCATCAGTGCCGCGGATCCCGTCGGAATAGTCGTTCGCAAAATTCACGCCGATCTGCAAGAGCAGAGCGAGAACGAAAGCCAAGGCAAGAATCGGGCCGTATAGCGTCCCTTCCCACAGCGCGATTCCAGCCCCGGCGATCACGGGGGAAACACTCGCGGGAAGGGTGCGAACGCGCGCACCTTCGAGCCAATCAGTAACAGTTGCCACGGCCGCTTATTCTATCGAGAGGAACCCCTTGAGCGCATCACCCGCACCGCGAGGGATTTACGCCGGGTACTCCGGGTGCAAAGCCACGCCGCCCGGGGCTCCGGGCACGGAAGGATGATGCGGGATATCCGAGGCGTGCGGGGTGAGGTATCCCGTTGCCATCGTTTCGGGCGGGCGGGTGCGGAACAACCGCGAGAAAGCTTCCACCACGAGGCCGAGGCCAATCCCGATGAAAATGAGGTACCAGTGCAGGTCGTAACTGGCGCTGGCCAGCTCCATTCCCTGCGCCGTCATCTTGGCCGAACCGCGGGTGATACCCCAGATCACCGCGGTGGTTGCCCCGAATCCGAAAGGCATAACCGTCCAGGCGATAGCACCAAATTCCATGCGCGGATCGCGCGAACGGCCCCAGCGGTAGGCCGTCCACACCAGGGCGAGAGCCATCGAGATCATCGCAACGATGGCGGGGACGGTAGCCAGGTGCTCCCAGAGCAGCAGCGTGGTATCACCCTGGGCATTCGGCCCCATTCCCACGCCGGTGGCGTCATACATCGCGGCGAAGGAGGCCCCCACCGCCCCGAACATGGTCATAACTCCGGTGGTGAGGAAGAAGGGGAAGGCCACGAGGAGCAGCTCGATACTTGCATCCTTGCGGACGATGAGGTCAATTCCGAAAGCGAGGGCGGAAATGCAGCTCACCAGGATAAAAGCGGTGAAGGCCAGGCGTACCGCGTGCGCGTAGGTGGGAATGGAGGAAGCGGCCGTGAGGGTGAAGCGGTTACGCGGCGTGGATTTCACCGTGGTCATGCGCCCAAATCCGGCGGCGAATAGTCCGAGCGGAAGGCAGGTGAGCGCCGTGAAAAGAGGGCTTGCCTGCAAGGCAAGTGGCGGAATCGCCTGGCCCATGAAGGAACCGCCGGGGCTCAGATCCACCTGCATGAACGCAGCTAGCCCGGCACCGATGGCCGCCAGCACGCCTGCCGATACCCAGGCCGGAATCCATACCAGCAGGGTGGAATTTCGCTTGCCCCGACCCACCCACTGGTTGAGGAAGTAGATGATGAGACCGATGAGGAGGGTGAGGGTGAGAGCGGGAACGAAGAAACTTATATCAAAAAGATTCGGTTCCGCCACGACTCTCGCGGTGCCGCCCAGGGCCAGCAGCAAGGTAAGGGCCGCCCACTTCGGGGCGGTGAGGATCTCAGCGAGGTTCACCCCGCCCATGTCGAGACCGCTCATGCCGCGCAAGCCGAGCCAGGCGAAGAAAAGCGTGATAAGGAAGGTGACCACCACCGCGATCACGGGGCTCAACAGAGCCACAATCCAGGTACGGGCGCCAAAATCGCGGCGCACATCGGCCAGCAGCGGCGGTGTCATAGCTGGCATAGACGTGGGCAGGGACATTATGACTCCTCAATTCGTGACTTCTTTTTCAGTCTAGTCGCCGCTTGACGGAAAATCGCCGGTTTGAGGTCCCGCGGGGCGCCCGCAGAACCCGCGGACTCCCCGTGGATGCGCCCCGGCTGGAATTTCACTCTTGCCAAATACGCCCAAGCTGGTTGAATAGAGGGCATGTCTGCACGTGCACAACTCAGCAAAGATCCGCGCGCCGTCGCCGGAATGTTCGACCAGGTCGCTCCGCGCTACGACCTGAGCAATGACCTGCTTAGCTTCGGGCAGGTGCGGCTGTGGCGCCGCTACGTCACCGAAGCTCTGCGTATTGAGGAGGGGATGGAGATCCTCGACCTGGCCTGCGGGACCGGCACCTCCACCGAACATTTTGCCCGGGTAGGGGCGCGTGTGGTGGGTGCCGATTTTTCGGATGGAATGCTCGAGGTTGCACGCCTGCGCCACCCTGATCTGCGTTTTGTGCAAGCCGATGCCTGCGATCTTCCCTTCGCGGATAACACGTTCGACGCCGTGACCATTTCCTACGGCCTACGTAATATCCACGATCCCCTGCGGGCCCTCCACGAAATGGCCCGCGTGACGCGCCCGGGCGGGCACGTGGTTATCGCGGAATTTTCCACGCCGACCTGCGCGCCTTTCCGCACCCTCTACCACGGCTACCTGCGCCACGTACTCCCGCGGGTGGCAGCCCTGGCCTCCTCGGACGGTCCGGCCTACGCCTATCTCATGGAGTCGATTATCGACTGGCCCGATCAACGCACGCTGGCCGGTTGGCTGCACGAAGCCGGGTGGCGCGACGTTGAATACCGTAATATGTGCAACGGGATCGTTGCGCTGCACCGCGCTACCCTGCCGGCGGCGCACTGAGGCACCGGGCCGCGGGCCGGCGCACCATCGGAAAGCTAGGATTGGCTATCGTGAAAGACCTGACTGTCGAAGAGCTACTCACCCGCGTGGGGGAGCGGCTCGGCGTCGTCGAAAAAAAGCTGGACGCGGCCACGCATTTTGGTGACCTGCGCGTGGACCCGATCACCACGTATCTTGCCGAGGCGGGCGGAAAGCGGATGCGGCCGGCCTTGGCGTTGCTCTGCGGGTATCTGGGCCCGGAGCCGGAATCCGAGCGGGTCGAGCACGTGGCGGTGGCAATGGAGCTCACGCATCTGGCCTCGCTTTACCACGATGACGTTATGGACGAAGCTCCGCTGCGGCGCGGGGTTCCGGCCGCGCATCGCAATTACGGTAATTCCGCGGCGATTATGGCCGGAGATATTCTATTTTCACGCGCTTCGTCCATGATGGCGGACCTGGGAGCGCGGGCGGTTAAGGATTACGCGGAAACCTTCCGGCGCCTGTGCACCGGACAGCTGCTGGAAACCGTGGGGCGCACGCACGGAGTGTCCCCACGGGCGCACTACCTGGAGGTTCTTGCCGGGAAAACCGGGTCGCTTATTGCCGCCTCAGCACGTGAAGGCGTTTTTGCCGCGGCCGGGAACCTGGAGGCCGAGTACGCCCCAGTTGCTGCTCGGGTGCAAGAATTTGGCGAAAACGTGGGGATCGCCTTCCAGATCGCCGATGACTATATCGATGTTGTTTCCGAAGAAACCGGTAAAGAACAGGGCACGGACCTGCGCGAATCGGTGGATACCATGCCCACTATTTTGTTGCGGGAACGTGCCGCCGCGGGGATATTGGACGACGACGGCCGAGCGATCTTGGCGGAATTGGACCGCGGGGAGCTGGCCGGGCAGCGCCTTGATAACGTGCTCGAAGCTTTGCGGAATCATTCGGTTATGGAAGAAACCCGGGCGCTTGCCGAGGAATGGGCGGTGCGGGCCGTGGCGGCTATCGCTGACCTGGAGAACACGGCGGTACGGGAAGCTCTAACGCAATATGCCCGCTCGGTGGTGGACCGTACGGTCTAGGCGGTCGGCTCTGCCGAGCTGGTGAAAAACTGAGCGTAATGAAGAACGCAAAGCTAATGGTGAAAGCGGTGGGGCGGGGCACGCTTCTACCCCGTACAATTGCATCCGTATGCCCACGGTAAGGAGCTCGACGAAGTGGCACGCTTGATTGATCGTATCCTTCGCGCCGGCGAAGGCCGCACGCTGAAGAAGCTGAAGAACATCACCGCGCAGGTCAATGCGCTCGAAAGTGATATCTCGGCAATGAGTGATGAGGAGTTGCGCGCGCAAACTGATAGCTTCAAGGAGCGCCTCAGCGAGGGAGAAACCCTCGATGACATCCTCCCCGAAGCTTTCGCCACGGTGCGCGAAGCGGCGGTGCGGACCATCGGCCAGCGTCCCTATGACGTACAGGTTATGGGCGGGGCGGCCCTCCACCTGGGCAATATTGCCGAAATGAAAACCGGTGAAGGTAAAACGCTCGTGGCAACTATGCCCGCCTACCTCAATTCGCTCACCGGTGAGGGCGTGCACGTGGTCACGGTTAATGATTACCTGGCCTCCTACCAGTCAGAACTCATGGGGCGCGTCTACCGCTTCCTCGGGGTGACCACCGGGTGTATTCTCACCGGGCAAACTCCCGAACAGCGCCGCGAACAATACAATGCGGATATCACCTACGGAACCAATAATGAATTTGGTTTCGATTACCTGCGTGACAATATGGCCTGGCGTACCAGTGAGTTGGTGCAGCGTGGGCATAATTTCGTCATCGTTGACGAAGTTGACTCCATTCTTATTGACGAAGCGCGTACCCCGCTGATTATTTCCGGCCCGGCCGAAGGCGATGCTAATAAGTGGTATCGCGAATTCGCGCGCCTGGTGCTACGGATGCGGCGCGATACCGATTACGAAGTAGATGAGAAAAAGCGCACCGTGGGTGTGCTCGAAGCGGGAATTGACAAGGTCGAAGATGCCCTGGGTATCGATAACCTTTACGAATCCCTCAATACCCCGCTTATCGGCTACCTGAATAATGCAATTAAGGCCAAGGAGCTTTTCGAACGGGACCGCGATTACGTAGTGCTCAACGGCGAAGTGCTTATCGTGGACGAACACACCGGGCGTGTGCTGCCCGGGCGGCGCTACAACGAAGGCATGCACCAGGCGATTGAAGCGAAGGAAGGTGTGGAGATCAAGGCGGAGAACCAGACTCTGGCCACGATCACCCTCCAGAACTACTTCCGCCTGTACAACAAGCTTTCGGGCATGACGGGTACGGCAGAAACCGAAGCTGAGGAATTCGCCTCGACATATAAGCTCGGCGTCGTTCCTATTCCCACGAATAAGCCGATGATCCGCAAGGACGAACAGGATCTTATTTATTCCACTCGTGCCGGCAAGCTGCGCGCGGTGGTGGAAGATATTGTGGAGCGCCACGAAAAGGGGCAGCCTGTTCTTGTGGGTACTGCCTCGGTGGAAGCTTCCGAAGAGCTTTCCGATTTGCTCGCGCGTGAAGGCATTGAACATCAGGTCCTCAACGCGAAGCAGCACGAACGCGAAGCGCGCGTGGTGGCCGAAGCCGGGCGTAAGGGCGCGGTGACGGTGGCTACCAATATGGCCGGCCGCGGTACCGACATTATGCTGGGCGGCAACCCCGAACACCGCGCGGTGGATGCGCTGGCCGCTCGGGGCCTGAGCCCGGAAGAAACCCCGGAAGAATACGAGGCTGCCTGGCCCGCAGAGCTGGCGCGCCAGCAGGAAGCCGTTAAGGCCGAACACGAAGAAGTGGCCGAATTGGGCGGCTTGTATGTGCTCGGTTCGGAGCGGCACGAATCTCGGCGTATCGATAACCAGCTGCGCGGGCGCAGTGGGCGCCAGGGCGACCCGGGCGAATCCCGCTTCTACCTTTCCCTGGAAGATGACCTGCTTCGGCTGTGGGGTCAGGGCATGGCCGGGCGGATGCTCAGCTACGCTGTGGACGACGACGCTCCTATCGAAACGAAGCAGATGTCGAAGAACGTTTCGCGGGCCCAAACTGAAAATGAGGCGCGGAACGCGGAAATGCGTAAGAACGTCCTCAAGTACGACGACGTTATGAACGACCAGCGTACCGTGGTGTACACCGAGCGGCGTTCCATCCTCGAGGGTGAAAATATGGAGTCCATGGTGCAGGGCTTCCTCGATTTCGTGGTTGATGACGTGGTCAGCGCCCACACCTCCGATGATAATGAGGAAGCCTGGGATCTTTCCGCGCTGTGGACGGACCTCAAGGGCTACTACACTCCCGGTTTCACCGCGGAGGAATACCTCGATGAGATCGGTGGGCCTTCCCAGCTGGATCGCACCGCACTCAAGCGCGAGCTCACCGATGATATTCACGCCCATTACGAGGAGCGCGAAGCGGAAGTCGGTGAGGAAAATATGCGCGAACTGGAACGCCAGATCGTGCTGTCCGTGCTCGACCGCAAGTGGCGCGAACACCTCTACGAAATGGATTACCTCAAGGAAGGTATCGGCCTGCGCGCCATGGCGCAGCGTGATCCGCTCGTTGAATACAAGGACGAGGGCTACCGCATGTTCCAGGCGATGAACGACAATATCATGTCGGAAACCGTCCGGTACCTCTTCAAGTTCGAGCTTCCTTCCGAACGTGCAGCGCGCCTGGAAACTGAGGCTCAGGTGACCGGCCCGGTCACCGTTGCGGGGAATGCTGCGGCGGGCATGGCTGGCCCGGGGGTGGCGATTCACGCCAGCGGTGCGGGGAGCGCCGAACAGGTGTCCGCTTCCCAGCAGGCCCTGCGTGCCGCACAGGAACAGCAGCGTGAGTTGCTGGCGGAAAAGCAGAGGGCTTTGCAGGCCGCGGTGGGCGAGGGCGCGGCAGGTGCCTCCGGTCAGCGCGTGACCGCGGAATCCCTCGGGATTAAGCAGCCGAAGCGCCAGCAGAACGTTTCGTATTCCTCGGCGGCGAAGGATGGCTCCGGGGAGACGGAAACCACCGGTTCGCGCGGTGCCGCACGCGGTGGCCGCGGCGGTGCGGGTGGTTCCGGTGGCGGTAACCGGGCTCAGCGCCGGGCCGCGGCGAAGCAGAATAAGAAGCGGCGCCGCTAGACGGTAGGCCGTTAGGCGGCAAGCCAGGCGATAAGCCGCTAGGGCGATAGACATACGGGAGCCGGTCGGTCACGTGCGCGATAGTTACGTGACCGACCGGCACTTGTGTTTAATCGCTTTGGGTTCGTGTTCTTTCGTCCTGCGTTTCGTTTACCCAATTTCAAGGGCGACGACGATCCAGCGGCCCCTGAGGAATTCCAGGCGCATCGCAACCGCATGGTTTCGCTCGCCCGAACATACGCAGGCGATGACCTCGGCTACGCGCCGGCGCGGATGCGTTATTTTGAGTGTGGAAATTCGCAGGTCCCCGAGCCAGGGCGCTTTCCCCTTAATGCGCATCGCCAGACCCGCCCGGCGTACCAGTGCCGCGAAAACCTCCGGGATGAGGTGCGGGCGCACATATCCGGGAGCGCGGTGGCCCAGCAGCACCTCGATGGAGTAGGTAATCATTCCGGCGGCGAAGCGATGCGGTGGCCGGATTCCGGGCGGCAGTGGATCATCGAGGGTTGCCATTTCTTCACGCCAAATATCCCGGTAGGGTGTGGCGGATAGCGCGAGCCGGTTCCATTGGTGCAGTTCGGGTTTACCCGGCGTGGCCGCGGGGCTAGTGGTGTTACTACCGCTATCGGTGGCCTCAACGTCGGTGGTCGGTTCGCTGGTATCTACGCGCACGATGCCATGGCCGGGTGGTACGCCGTCGGTGGGATCCGCATCGGTGGAGTTCGCGTTAGGGGGATGCGCGTTAGGGGGATGCGCGTTAGGGGGATGCGCGTTGGTGGAGCCCGCGTTGGGGGCGGGTTGGCTATCCCGAGGGGTAGCGGAAATTTCCTCGGATTCGGCGGTGCCCGGCGGCGCGTTCTCCGCTACGCAGGTGTCTTCCTCGTGGGGCACGTGCGGGAAAGGCGGGTGGCGGGTGACCGCCCGATATTGTGTCACTTCCGCTAGTTGTACCTGATCGAAGGCAGAGACTATTTCATTAATCTCTGGCTGCGCATAAACGGGAGGTGGTGCGGGTGGGAGCCGGGATACCCGAATTGTTTCCGGTTCTTCTGGCTCGTGGTGGGGAGTCGAACCCGACTGGCTCTCCGATGTGACTTCTTCAGGAGACGGCAGATCCTGACCCGCAGCGCTGGATATGGGCGGCGGCTCGGGGTGCGCGGGCGCCGTCGTTTCGGTAGCACCGGGGGTATTTTCGGTATGCGGGGCAGTGGACATGTCGTCTCCTTGAGAGCGTGGGATAGGGGGATAGACCTCGGTGACCGAGGCAAGCTGGATGGTGGTGAAGCTGAATGGTGGTCAAGCCGGATGCGGGGTGCCAAGACGTGACGATTATTCGCGCGCGGGTGGAAGAATAAAGTGCTCGCCAGGATAAATGAGATCGCTATTCTCGATGGTATTGGCCGCGGCGATGGCGTGTACGTAGCTGAGGATATCCGCGTCGCTCGCGCCCGCGCCGAGGTGAGTAGCAGCGATATCCCAGAGAGTATCCCCGGGCTGCACCATGTAGGCCGGCGCTGGTGCGGCCCGCGGTGCATTTGGCGCTTGCAGGTCCGGGGTGCGGATAGCGGCGGCCGGTCCGGCCAAAGGACTCCCAGCAGAAGGCACGGGCGGGTGCAGATAGTAACCACCTGCCGCGTCTCGATACGAGACATCACCGAGTAATTCATCAGGGTTCACGCGGAAAATCCCGGTGGGATCTGCACTGGGCGCAGGTGGTGAGGTGAGGAGAGCGGAATAATCACCACCCCATCCGATATCAACGGCGCTACTAGAATCTGGCTCTGCGGCCCATGCCCCGGGTACGGACACCAGCGTCGTGGCGAGGGTGCTGGTGAGAGCAGCGCGGAAACGGTGTCCGCCGATGCGGCGGGCGAGGCGGGTGACGGCGTCGTCTTTCCCACGGGTGAAACGCGCAACCGCGCAATAGCAGAGGGTGAGCCGCGCGCACGCCAGGCACGCGACGATGCATACGCCCACGGTGAGAATCCCGGTGAGCTGGGCGACGCTCCCGGGCGGGGCATGCAGGCGGGCCGTCGCGACCGCGAAAAATGCGGACGCGAGCCCTGCGAACGCTGATAGTAGCGCTTTGATCGTTGCCGACATCGTTAACCTCTTCGGTGGGGTTTCCGGTCAGGACCAAGAACCACGCGGTCCGTCCGTGATGAAGAACGGGTGGCACGCGGTTCTCACCGTGGTGGTATGAATAAATGTCCCGTGTGTATCAACTATTAATCAGCCGGGTATACCCAGCATCGTTTCCCTGTGGATAGCTCATATAAGAGACGGCGAGGAAAGAGGTCGATATCCACAGGCTGTGGATGGGGACTTGGCGAGTTGCGCGCCACCTGTCACACTGACACCACGGCGCGAGCAGTCTTGACCGGGCCGCGATGGCGGTCATATTTGCTCGTTCCCACTTGCTCCCATTTGCGTCCGGTCGCGAATATTCGCGGTCACGTGCACAGAATCGGATAAGGAGGGCAGATGCGTGAGAAAACGGGGGCGCGGTGGAAAGATCCGCGCCTGGCAGGAGGAGTGGCACTGATTGCTGCCGGTGCGCTCGCGGGGGCATATGTGCTGCGCGGTCCGGTTACTGTCCCTGTTTATCGGGCGACCGAAGCGGTGGTTCCCGGTACGCCTTTGGACCAGGCTGGGCTCGCGGTGGTCGAACTTCCAGCCGGGCTTGCTGATGCCTATATTCAGGCAGGTCACGCGGGTACCGTTGGGCGCACGATTTATCCTGGTGAATTGGTGGAAAAGTCAGCTTTGCGCATATCGGGGGAGCGGGTGGTGGCGATGCTCCCTCTCAACGGCGCGCTCCCCGCAGCTTTGGTGCGCGGCGCGCAGGTGCAGCTGTGGGCCCTTCCGGCCCCGGGTAGCGCCGCGGAAAAAGCCCCCGCCCGGCTTATCTCCCGAGAGGTCATTTTCGCGGGAACGGTCAGCGACTCGCATTTCGCGGGCACAGCGGCGGTGGAAGTACATATCCCGCGTGCTGAGCTCGGGATCGCACTGGAGGAAGTCGCGGCGGGCTCCTCGTTCACGCTGGTAGGTGAGGTGCAATGAGCACGAACCCCGACCCCGGTTTTCTGGTGGCGATCTGGGGGAGCGCGGGGGCACCAGGGCGTTCTACTTTGGCGCGTGATCTTTCCTGGGTACTGAGCGAGCGGCACACCGTGCTGCTGGTGGACGCGGATACCCGCAACCCCTCCTTGGCCCAGCTCATGGATTTGGGTGAGGAACCGTCCGGGCTTATCGGGGTGGCGCGCGCGTTGCATACCGGCGATGCTATTGAGGAGCAACTTCCGCGTTATATTCGGCACGTGCGTAGCGGGCCACGCGGTACCTTGCACTTTCTCCCCGGTCTTAACCACGGTGGGCGCTGGCGTGAACTGACGGGGCCCGGTATGGGTGGGCTCTGGGATAAGCTCCGCCCCTTCGCGGAGATCACCATCGTCGATTGTGCCGCGGAACTTCCCGCTTTTCTTGACGATGCAGGTGTTCACGCGGGTAGATACCCCCTACCGCATGAGCACAACCAGCTAGGGCGGCGCAAACACCACAGGGAGGAAGCCGGGGCTGCGGGCGAGCGCGATAGCGTGACTCTCAGCGCCCTCCGCGCTGCGGACCTCGTTGTGGTTGCGTGCCGCGCCGGACCGGTGGGTTTGCGCCGCGGCGTGGAGTCGTGGTGGCAGGCCCGGGCGGTAGCCCGTGCGGCCGTGCCGGTAGTTACCCGTGCCGGTCTGGAAGATCGCTTTGCTTTTGCCGAGCTCGCGGAGGAAGAGCTACCCGCCGTGGTGGGGGTGCGCGACGACGGCGCCCGTTACTCACGGGCCGAACGGGCCGGCATAAGCGTGGTGGCCTTAGCCCCTCGCAGTGGGGCGAGCCGGGATGTGCGGCGGCTGGGGCGTGCTGTTCTAGATTGTCGCGGTAGATGCGGTGAGTAGACTGGACGCATGAGGATTTATCTTCCGGCTACTCCTGCCGATGTGGCGTTGTCCGTGCTTTCCGGGCGTGTGGTGCACGCGGCAACGGAGGCTCTGGCGCGTGAAGTAAATGATGAAGATCGTGACTACCTCGAGGCTATTGCTTTCAATGCCGCCGCGGACGATTCTTTGCGTGCCGTCTTTGCGGTATTCGCCGGGAAGGCCGATCACCAGTTCGGGGTAGTGCTGCCGGAACGAGGTGGCTTGCGCCCGCGCCGAGTCGTGATTGCCGCTGAGGTGGCACCTGAGAAATGCCGAGATCTTGCCCAACCGGAAGAGTATTTGCCCACTGCCCTGGAGCTTTCCGAAGGGCTCTCCTGGGATGAGGTGGTCTCCATCCACGTGGACGGAGCAGACATGGAAGCATATGTGTTGGCAGGGCCAGATGACGAGTCCGCTTTCGAGGTGCTCGCCGAGGAAGACTTGCTCTGGTATGACGTTTCCGAACGCCTTGAGCTAGCCCTCGACCTGGGTGCGGCGGTGCAGGCTTAGGGCCCGATAGGTGCGTGATATTGATTCCTACCCGGGCCGAGCACGCAAGCGCTCATGCACACGCGGGGCCGGTCAGGTGGGCGGTCAGGTGGGGCTGATCAGTGCAGCCGGTGCCAGCTGCGTTAGGCAGTCACGCGTATATGTGACGTGCCGTCGTCCCCCGGGATAACAGAGATGCGTTCGCTGATCATCTGTTTCATTTCGGATACGTGGGAAACAACCCCCACGGTGCGCCCGTTTTTCCCTAGGCCATGCAGCACCCCCATGACCTGATCGAGTGCTCCGTCGGAAAGCGAACCGAAGCCTTCGTCAATGAGGAGGGTGTCAAGGTGGATCCCACCGTTTTCCGCGCGCACCACTTCCGCCAGGGCGAGGGCCAGGGAGATAGACACATAGAACGTTTCCCCTCCCGAGAGCGTGCGAACGGAGCGCTGGACCGGTTCGGGGCCGGCGTGGTCAATAACAGCCAGCCCGAGACCGGTTTTCGACTGGTGACTGCCTTTCTCCTTTTCGTCCGTTCGGATGAGTTCAAAACGCCCGAGCGAAATATCAGCGAGCTGCTCATTAGCGACATCCACTACCTGTTCGAAACGGTGTTGCAACACGAAGGTTTCCAGGGGCACTTTCGTGACCGATTCGGGACCTGCGGTAGCTAAGGAAGCTAAACGCACAACCGCTCCGGAGTGTTCACGCACCGCCCGCCACGCTTGTAGATCCCGCTGGGTGGTATGTAGGCGTTCTCGCCCGGAGCGGGCCTGATTCTCCGCCCGGGTGGCGTGTGCCCGCGCTTCTTGAGCAGCGTGGCGTGCCAGCGCACTGGCTTCTTCCGCTTCCGTGACATCAGCCCGGGCATTTTCGGGAAGCTCAGCGAGCTCCGGTTCGGCAAGTTTGCTCTGAACATCGCGGCATTCCTCAGCAAAGGCGGTGATGGAATCCTGAAGGTGTGCTTCTTCCGCATCGTTGAGCACGGCAGCGTTCACCGACTCGGCATCCGCGAATTCAGTGCCGGCCAGAGCCGCCGTGAGTTCTTCGCTGCGGGTCTGTTCATCTTCACGTGCCGTGAGCATCCCGCTGGCCGCAGTGTTCCACGCATCCTGGGCTTCGCGCAGCGCGTCAAGAGCCGTGCGGCGTTCCGCGATAGAAGCAAAGCCGGCGTATTCCGCGCTGAGGCGCGCGAGTTGCGCGCTGATATCACGGGTACGGGAGGTATTCTCAGCCTCTAATTGGGTCACGTCGGTGCGTAATTGTTCCAGAGATGTTTCCCGCGAACTAGCTTGTTCAGCGAGCTGCGCGATTCGCTTCTCCACGTCGGTAACGCGTAACGCTGCCTGCTGTGCCGCACTCAAGTCCGTGCGGGCGGCAGCTAGTTCCGCGCTGGCTACTTCCACGGTGGCATCCCCCGCCGCCGCACGTTGCTCAGTAAGCTGGGCTTTTATTTTCTCCACGTCAGCTAGGCAGGTGCTGTACTTTTCCCGGGCAGCTGAGGCTACTTCTTGGGAGGCTTTCACCTGCGCGGCGGTGGCACGGACAGTTTCCGGGGAAGCGGGCGCCGGGTGGGTGCACGATCCGCATACCGGGCAGGGTTCGTTCTCACGCAGTTGCCCCGCTAATTCACCGGCGGTGGACTGCACCCACGCATCGGTGATTTCCCGGGCGGTACTTTCCGCTTCCCGGACCCGGGTGAGAGCCTCAGCCAGGGCGGCGCTGGCTTCTACCTCCGCGCGTTCACTAGCAGCAACCCGCTCCAATACTTCGAGAAGTTCCGTGGCGCTGCGAGCCCGCTGCGCAGCAGCGGGCTCCCCACTGGCGATGGCGCGGGCCGTATCTAGTTCCTTCTCCATGGCTTCGCGTTCAGTTGCGGCGGCAGCTGCTTCATCGCGTAGTTTTTCCACCGAGCTGTGGAGTTCGACAATCTGTGCGGCAGCGCGGGTGGCTTCTTGCTGTTTGCGCTCTACTTCGTGTTCGGTACGCTCCAATTCGGCCAAGCGCCCGCTAGCTTCGCTTAGCTCCGTGACCGCACGCCGCCCGGATTCCACCCCGGCAGGGGTGATATCAGTAACGGGGCCATCAACCCGCCCGGTGCTCGCTCCAAATTTTGCGAAAGTAGCCACGAGGCGGGCCTGGGCTGCCGCGCAGGCGCCGGCGCAATCGCGGCTTTCTTGGCGAGCGCGCGCCAGCGCATGCACATACGGGAGTAGCGGGGTGGCGGCGCGGTGGGCCGCGAGGCGAGCGCGATCCGCGGTGATCGCATCTTCGCGTTCACCGAGCTGGCCGGCCCGGACGCGCAGCTCCTTGCGGCGTTCGATGCGGCTAGCCAGGGTGCGCTGCGCATTTTCGTGTTCCCGGGCCCGCTCAAATACGCCTTCTGCTTCTTCGGCCCGGGCGAGTGCATCGCTAGCGCGTTCCGCGGCAGCGGCGAGAGCCTGCTCCAGAGTGACGATCACCGTTTCACCTTCGGCTGGCAAATCGACCCCTTGGGCAGCGCCGATGAGGGAGCCACCCTCCGCGGGGGGAAGTTCCAGGGCGGTTGCGGTATTCGAGACAGCCCGCACGAAGGTTTCATGAGCGCTCGCAATAGCTCCGCGCGCTGCGCGGGCATGATCCGTGAGCCACTGGGTGACAGAACCAAAAACACGGGTGTCGAAAATTTGGGTGAGAAGCCGGGTGCGTTCTTGGCTTTCTAGCCGTAGAAATTCAGCGAACTTCCCCTGCGGGAGCACGATAGTTTGCAAGAACTGTTCCGCATTGAGCCCGAGCAGGTTGCTGATATACACCCCGACATCACGAGCTTTGGTAGCAATCGGGGTACCGCCGTCTATATCACCGAGGTCCACCGCGGTTTCGGAGAGCTTCCACAATTTCGCAGTGGCGGCGGTGGGGGAGGAATTACCCGGTTTCGTGAAGCTAGGGGTGCGCCGCACCCGGAATGTGCCCGCTTCGATGGTGAAAATAACGTCCGCGTAGCTGGTGGTGGAAGGAGCAACATGCGTGGAACGCAGGCGCTCGGTTGAACTTTCTTTCCCGCCGGCTACCGTACCGAAAAGCCCGAAAACGACGGCGTCAATAATGGTTGATTTGCCCGCTCCCGTGGGTCCTTCCACCAGGAAAAGACCGGATGCGCCCAGGGCATCAAAATCAATGACTTCCCGCCCCGCGAAGGAGCCGATACCTTGAAGTTCTAAGCGGCGCAGCTGCATGAGCTCTTACTCCTTTTCCCCGGTGCGAGCGGCTTCCCATGCCGCTACCATGACCTGATCTTCTTCCTCCGTAAGATCCCGGTGCCCACTTTCTGACATGAATTGGCGCAGCACGCTCAAAGCATCACGACGCCGGGTATCAGCTGCGCCGTGGCGGGTAGCGGCCGGATCTACCACGTGGCGAATTTCCAAAGCGTGCGGGAAAGCGGCCCGTACCCGGGTGGTCAGATCTGCCGGGCGGGCTGGATCGGTGACGAGAATGCGAGCGAATTTATCCCGATCATCACGATGCGCAGGACCGAGAACTTCGGCTAGTGGCGCTTCAATCGTGACGATGGGGCGCCATACCGGAGCGGGAATGAGTTCTTCTTCCACTAGCACTCCGCCTTCAAAAGTGAGAAGAACAGAAGATTTAGGCCTGGTTTCCGAGAAAGAAAAAGCGATAGGCGAGCCCGAGTAGCGCATGGGCGGCAGCTCGCTACATTCGCAAGCACCCGGTTCTGGTGCGCCGCCTACCCGCTGCGGAGAATGCAAATGACCGAGAGCCACGTAGCTGAGGCCCGGAGTGGCGCATTCCCCCGCACCACCCAGGGCGAAAAGCGCGGCGGGAACAACTTCCACCCCTCCCACGGAAATATCGCGTTCGGATTCACTGGCTGCCCCGCCGGCAACGAAGGCGTGTGCCATAGCGATACGTGCTAACGGTTTGCCGGCGTGCGGGCCGTGCTGGATATCCGCGGCAATGCGCCCCACAGCTGCGCGCATCACCGCGGCGTGCGAGCGCTCCAGCAGCTCCACACCCTCCGAATCATCCGAATTGCCCGCACCGGTGTGAGCATCACCGCCCGCCAGGCGGCGCCGTTCCACATCGGGATCCAAATAGGGAATGGGGTAGACCAGCGCTCCGAGATTCCCGGCGCGATCACGCAGCTCTACTGGCTGAGCGCAGCGCAGCGGATCGGTGCGAATAACAATGCGCTCCTGGAAAAGTTCCGCCCCGAATCCCAGGCGCTGGGGGGAATCGTGGTTCCCGGAGATCAAAATGACGGTGGTGAGCTGCGCGAGCCTACGTAGGGTGCGTGAAAAAAGCTCAACCATGGGAGCGGGTGGGACACTGCGATCATAGACATCCCCGCTGATAAGGAGGGCATCTACCTCACGTTCCCGCACGGTATCCACGACGTGATCTACCCACATCTCAAAGGCGGGAGTGAGATCCGCCCGGTGCAGGGTGCGCCCGAGGTGCCAATCGGAGGTGTGCAAGATCTTCATGGCTTCAGCCTACTGCCGAGCTACGACAAAAATTTTTAGGCTTCTGCCTGACCCCCGTTGACCGGGTCCTTATCCGACCACGGGAAGGCAATCCACGAGTCGGTGTGCAAATAGGCGTAATCGGGTTTGAGCACCGAGCGTGACTTTTCGTAGAGGACCGCCACGCGAATCTCCGTGGCGTACTCTTCGCAGAGTTCCTTGACGAAGCGGAGGGTACGCCCTGAGTCAGCGACGTCGTCGACAATTAAAACCTTTTTGCCCGCCATGCCGCGCACGTCACCGGACGGTTCCACCAGGCGCGGATCTTTGAGTGTGACCCCGATACCGGTGTAAAACTCGACGTTGAGGACGAGCATGCTCTTGAGGTCTAAAGCGTAGGCAATCGCACCGGCGGGAAGCAGTCCGCCGCGGGCCACGCTCACGATAATGTCCGGGCGGTAGCCGGAATCCCAGATGTCGCGGGCGAGTTCGCGGGTGACCTCACCGAACCGCTCCCAGGTGAGAACTTCGCGCGCGGGCGCACTGGAAGACGCACTGGTAGACGCACTGGCAGGCGCACTAGCAAGCGCACTGGCAGGCACGCCGGCCGGCGCGCCCGCGGGGAAGCCCTCGTTCTCGATTAGCGGCTCGGCCTTATCACTGCGTCCCACAGTTCCTCCTTCGGCTAGTTTCGGCTATCCGGGCGCGTCTCTTCCCCGCCGCCCGGCTGCATATGTGTCTCATTAATAATTGCTTGGGCGGCCGCGTGCAACTTTCCATTGGTCACCAGCGCGCTTCCCCACCAGGGGCCCGGCTTGCCCTCCAGCGAGGTGAAGGTTCCCCCGGCCTCTTCCACGATCGGCACCAGCGCGGCCATATCGTAAACATCCAAGCCCGGTTGCGCGGCAATATCGAAGGCGCCCTCGGCGAGCAACATATAGGGCCAGAAGGCCCCGTAGGCACGAGTACCCCAGGTGGCGCGGGCGAAAGCGATGAGGGTGGCCATGCTCCCGGTTTCATCCCAGCTGGAGAGGGAAGAAAAACCGAAAGCAGCCCGGTCCATTCGATCAATATCGGAGACGCGCAGGCGCTGGGGTGCGCCCCCGTTTTCACTCAGCCACGCCCCGCCGCCGCGGCTCGCCCACCAGCGCCGCCCGAGTGCGGGAGCCGACGCCATACCGGCCACCATCTTCCCATTTTCCTCCACGCCGATGAGAGTGGCCCAGACCGGGTTGTGGCGCACGTAGTTGCGGGTGCCGTCAATCGGGTCAATGATCCAACGCCGCGGGGCGTGCTCAAGGCTGCCGCCTTCCTCTTCCCCGTAGACGGCGTCCCCGGGGAAATCCCGCTCCAGGTACTCGCGGATGAGCCGCTCAGCGGCCCGATCCGCGTCGGATACCGGCGAATTATCGGGCTTCGTATCCACGGTGAGGCGGCGGCGTTCATAACGCTCCAGGGTGAGGGCATCCACGGCATCCGCAACGGTGTGCAGAAAGGCGATAGTGGCGCTAGCATCCATTTATTTCTCCCATTCTTCAAAGCCGCGCGAGGCGAGCACGCGGCGTAAGGAACCCACCCGCTCGCGCAGGCGTGGATCGGTGAGGGTATCGAGGGCGCATTCGGGTTCGGTAGCGGCATGGCTGCATCCGCGCGGGCATTCCAGCGCGGTTTCTTCCAGGTCGGGGAAGCCGTGGAGGATATCGGTGGCGTCCAGGTGGGCCAGCCCGAAGCTGCGCACCCCCGGCGTATCAATGAGGTGCCCACCACCGGGGAGCGGGAAAGCAATGGCGGAGGTGGAGGTGTGCCGGCCTTTTCCGGTCACCTCATTGACGTGCCCGGTTTCGCGTGCGGCGGCCGGCACCAGCGCATTGAGAAGAGTGGATTTCCCCACCCCGGAATGACCCACGAGCACCGTGGTTCGCCCGCGCAGCGCCGCACGCACTGCGTCCAGGCCCGCTTGCGTGGCAGATTCCCCGCAAGGCGCAGCGGCGGCGTCGCCCCGCAAAGCTGTTGCGAGAATCGGTACCCCGAGCGGTTCGTAATACGCGCGCAAGGCATCCGGGCACGCCAGATCCGCTTTGGTAAGAATAAGGAGCGGATCCATCCCGGCATCGTGCGCGGCCACCAGGCAACGGTCAATCATGCCGCGCCGCGGTTCGGGTTGCGCGAGCGCCGCCACGATCGCCATCTGATCCGCGTTCGCCACAATGGTACGTTCGCGTTCGTTTCCTTCGTCCGTGGAACGCGTGAGTTGCGAGCTGCGTTCCTCGATAAAAACGATGCGGGCCAGGGTGTCCTTGCGTCCGGACAGGTCACCGGTCAGGCGTACTTTATCTCCAACGACGACGGCGCCCCGGCCCAATTCCCGCGCTTTGACCGCAATGATGCGGGTGCCGTGGTTCATGAGCACGGTGTAGCGCCCGCGGTCAATGGTGACGACCTGGCCGAGGGGCCGGTCGGAGTAATCGGGCCGAATCTTCGTGCGCGGCCGCGAGCCCTTTCCGGGGCGCACCCGCACGCGCGGATCGTCGGTACCGATATCCCTCATCGGCCCACCAGGTCTGTCCACATATGGGCGAAACGCGGCATGGTTTTCCCGGTGGTGGCAATATTTTCCACGCGCAGTCCGGGGATGCGCAGGCCGAGGATCGCCCCGAAAGTTGCCATGCGGTGATCCTCGTAGCTGCGGATGACCGGGCCTTCGCCCGTGGCTCGCGGGGCCGGCCCACCCGCCCCGCTCGGCACCGCTGGCGGGGTGATGATAATGTCATCGCCTTCTTCGCGGGCGGGAATTCCCACGCCGCTCAGTTCCGCCGTGATCGCGGCCAGACGGTTGGTTTCATGCCCGCGTAACTGCCCGATATTGCGCAGCGCGCTCGGCCCGGTCGCAAAAGCCGCCACCGCGGCGATTGTGGGCGTGAGCTCGCCTACATCGCTGAGATCCGCGTCAAGCGGGGCAATGTCCCGCGGCCCGGTGAGTTCGAGGACGCCATCCGCGCGCAGGTGGGCGCGCGCTCCCATGGCCGTGAAAATATCGACGATCTGCGCCCCGGGTTGGGTGGTGCGTTCCGGCCAGCGCGGAATTTCCACGGTTCCACCCGTCACCATAGCGGCGGCCAGGAAGGGGGATGCGTTGGAAAGATCCGGTTCTAACACCACTGTTCCCAGTTGCGGTATGCCAGGATGCACATGCCATTCCACCGCCGGGTGCTCGCGATCCGCAGGCGCCCCGCCGGCCGCGAATTCTTCAACCTGAATACCGGCCCGGCGCAGCACGTCCACCGTCATAGCCAGGTGGAAAGCGGAAGGAACCTTGGGCCCCACCGAGCGCAGCACCAGCCCGCCTTCGCAGCGCGGACCCGCCAGCAGCAGTGCGGAAATGAATTGCGAGGAGGCGGAGGAATCAATCTCCACCGTTCCTCCGGCCAGATGCCCCTGTCCGTGGACCCGCACCGGGAGGACCGCCCGCCCGGCGCTATCGCTGGCGGCATCAACCTCCACTCCCAGGTCACGCAGGGCCCGCACGACCGGGTCCATGGGGCGCACGCGGGCGGCGTCGTCGCCATCAATCACAACCTCACCGCGCGCGAAAGCGGCCAGCGGCGGTACGAAACGCATGACCGTGCCGGCGAGCCCCGCGTCAATGGTGGCGCCGTGGAGGGGAGCGGGGGAAATATCGAGAATATCCTCAGCTTCGGTCGCGCCGCGCTGCCAGGCCACCCCCACGCCCATATCCGCGAGGGCGCGGGCCATGAGCTCGGTATCGCGGGCGCGCAGGGGCGCGACGATACGCCCAGCCGTGCCGGCTTCCCCCAGCGCGGCGGTGATGAGGAAACGCGCCATAAGCGATTTGGACCCGGGAACGTCCACGCTGCCGCGAACGGGGGATGGGTGGAACGGTGCTGGCCACAGGTCAGTCATTTAGGAACGCTTCGCCTCTCTGATTTGTTCGCGTGCTTGCGCCCGCACATCCGCGAGCTCATTGCGCTGATCGCGCCATTCGGAAACACGGTACCCCAGGGAAGGCTTGCCTTTGCGATCCGTCCACGCCAGCGCGGCGCCGCCGGCCAGCCCGAGCGCGCCGAGCAGCCCGCCCAGCACCTCGCGGCGTTCGCTCTTTTCAGCTGCCCAGACCGGGTGATTGGCCAGGGCTACCGGGATTTGGGTGAGGGCGAGCGCAGCTCCGGACAGGCGCTGGAATTTGCCGATGGAGAGGAAAGCCCCGCCGATAAGCTGGACGGCGCCCAGTGCGCGAGTGAGAGTGGTGGTGTCAACGGATTCGAGATCAACCCCGGCCATGCCGGCAAGGCCGGCGATGTTCTCCACCCGTTCCTGGTGGTCCTCGGGGTGGCGTACCGCGGATAACCCTTGTGCGATAAAGGGCGCGGCGAGCAGGGGCCGCGCGAGGAATCGAATCATACCCATACCTATATTGTTACACTAAATCGGGGAATATACCTGCGTTTTCCGGGCGTTATACCCATGTTAGTCCAGCAGACGGGCTAGGCTAGATCATGATGAGCACAGACCTAATAAGAAGCGCCCCCGATGAAACCGCCGCCGAACGCGCCGCGCGGTTCGAGCGGGATGCTCTTCCGTATCTCGACCAGTTATACGGGGCCGCGATGCGCCTCACGCGCAATCCTGCCGACGCTGAAGATTTGGTTCAGGAGGCCTACGCCAAAGCCTTCTCGGCTTTCCACCAGTATCGGCCGGGCACGAATTTGAAGGCGTGGCTCTACCGCATCCTCAATAACACCTTTATTTCTAATTACCGCAAGGCGCAGCGCCAGCCCAAGCAGGCTGATTCCTCGGAAGTGGAGGATTGGCAGGAATATCGGGCGGCTTCGCACGCGTCCTCGGGGATGATGTCCGCGGAGGCGGAGGCCCTGGAGAATCTGCCGCAATCGGAAATTCGCGATGCTTTGAGTGCGTTGCCGGAGGACCGCCGCATGGCTGTCTACCTTGCGGATATTGAAGGCTTCTCCTACCAGGAGATTGCGGACATCATGGAAACACCGATCGGAACGGTGATGTCCCGTCTGCATCGCGGGCGTAAGCAGCTGCGGGAATTGCTCGCGGACTACGCGCGTGAACTCGGCTATGGGAAGAAGGAGAAGCAGTGAGCGGTGAGGATAGGTTGCAGCGCGGGGTAGAAGACTCGTTCCGGAACCGCGGAGTTGAATTGGATAGCGCGGCGGGGGAGTGTTCCTGCAGGGATATTACGGATTATCTTTTCGAGTATCTTGATCACCAGCTTTCGGCGGTGCAAAGCGAGCGTTTGCAGGCCCATATTTCGGGCTGTTCGCGCTGCACGGAACGGGCCGAAGCGGAAACTCACGTGCGTGATATTTTACGAGCTTCGTGCCGGGAGGTCGCGCCGGCGACGTTGCGGGTGCGGATTGCACAACAGATTTCGATCTACCGGCGCACTACCCGCGATTTCGGGTAGCGGGCGCCGTTTCGGGTAGTTTCGCCACATTGTGCCGGTTTTATTTACCAGACCGGCCGCCCTTGGTAAGCTAATGTGGTTGCTCGTTTACGAGCTGAGAAAACGTGACGTGAGGAGAGAACATGAGCCAGCGTGGTCGTAAGCGCAAGGATCGCCGCAAGAAGAAGGCGAACCACGGCAAGCGCCCCAATTCCTAAAGTGGGGTGCTCGCTGTTGCGAGAAGCGTAGAGGGCCCGGTTTCCGGGCCCTTTATTTTTTTGTACGACGGCGCCGCTAGTTGGCGGGGTGGGTCTCGACGGGGTACGCCGCCGCTCGACTCAATCCAAGACCTCATCTCAATATCTCAATAATCCCAATAGTCACATTAGTACCAGCGGGGAGGGGGCGTGTTTTCATAGCTGTACTGCGATTGTTTTACAGGTGCAGTACACCTCGGAAAACACCCCCGAGCCGGCGGGGTATATCCATCTGGCGAATGCCGCGGGTGGGCGGTTGCACTTTGCCTGGCTGACAAAATGTACGTGGGTGACCATTTTCCTTTGATTTTCTGTCGTGGGCGTACACTCTGTGGCCCTTAATGCTCAGGATGTACATTCTGTAGGTCTTGAGTTTGCGAGGGCGTTTCCGCTAGCGGGTTCTGGTCTGACTGGTCGGTTAACAGACAGGCCAGTGTGAATGTCACTATGCAGAAAGTATGCGGCGACGAAGGTGTGGCTCGCGCGGTGCTTTGCGAGTAGAACGAGTAGAAGTTGCGGGCCGCGGGGTGGGATCAGCCACCCCTGCCGAGAACGGCTGGCCGGTCATCTATATTTTCCTTATGGGGAAACGTGTATTGGAAACTAGTGGTGACCACGGCGTGCAGGGATCTTTGCATCGATACGGGTCTGGTCGGCACAGTGTCGCGTTTCCGGGCTACCGCATCTTCGACGAGGGGCAAACCGGTGTTACCTTCGATTTGCTATTTGCCTCCTATCTGCGGGGATGTACGGATGTTGAATTACATGACCCATTCATCAGCTATTCGTATCAGGGACGTAACCTCGTTGAGTTCATGGCGGTTGTGGCCCTGGTGAAAAATCCCGAAAAGCGATGCCGCTTTCGGTTGTTCACACTGAGGGCGAAGAAAGATGAGCATCACGAACTTCAGGTTCGGATGCTCGATAAGATCACGGAAAATGCCGCTGAGCAGGGTATTGACCTCGATGTGATTTTCGATTCGCGTGCGCATGACCGCTGGTTGCGTGCCGATACGGGATGGCTCATCTTCTTAGGCCGCGGCCTCGATATCTACCACAACTTCGAGGGTGGCCACTATGCCTTCCCTACCTCGCGTCAAGAATTCCGAAAGGTTCGGGGTTTTAGCATCGCCTATTCCCTGGATAAAAAGTAAAAGGAACCGGTAATGGGGGGGGGCTAGGCCCCAAACTCATCCGTGGGTAGAGGATCAGCCCACACCGAGGAACCTCGGGCGGGCTGAACTATTGGCCCGATAGTAGCGGAGAAACTGCTGGATTTCTCATATCCTGAAAACTCGCCGCGCTACTGTGCCATCCCTACTACTATGTGATGCATACAAGCGGTGTGAATGTGCAGACGGAAACGGACCAAGCTAGCACCTGCGCCGCAGTGACTGAAAGGGGGAAGTGGTGGCTGATTCCCAGCTTCGTAAAGGCGTGCTTGAACTTATCGTGCTCGCCTCGCTTTCCAGAGCGCCGGCTTACGGCGGGGCGCTGCTCCAGCGCCTGGAAAACGCGGGTGTGGCGGTATCGGCCGGCACCCTCTACCCGCTTCTCAACCGCCTCAAGAAGGCTGGCCACCTGGCCATTCACTGGGAGGAATCCCCGGCCGGGCCCCCGCGCAAGATCTACACGATCACCGCGGCTGGCCGAACCTACGGGGAAAGCCTCGCTGGCGAATGGCGCCATCTTGCCGCCGTCGTCACATCCCATCTCACCGCCCTCACAACCGACCGAGGTGATAACAATGCCGGAGCCTAGCTCGCCCACTACTCCCACGCCTACCGCAACTCCCACTGATTCCACAGTTCCCACGGTCTTCGGGATCCCCGCCTCCCTGGAAGCCCTGCGTTGCCGCGAGGCTCGCTCGCGCTGGTTCGAACCGGAAAATCCCCGGATTTTTGTGCCGCGCAGCTTCGGGATTGGCTGGGATATTAATATGGGGGCGCTCGCGGTACGCCTGGGAATAATCCGCCCGGATGATTCCCTGCCCGACCTTGAGGGCTATATTCCGCTCCGCACCCGCCGCGCTTTCACCTTCGCGCCTGCTCTGGGCGGACTCCTCGCCGTGGGAGCGGCTACTCTGGTGGCTCGCCGCCACCGGCTCCTGCCTTCCGGTTTTCATGCCAACCTGCGCCCGCGCAACATAGTTCCGGCGCCGCAGGCCGTGGCGCCCGCAGCGCTCCTCGGAGTTGCTGGCACGGCACTCGCCGCCTGGAGCAATCGCGAACGCGTGGATGTTGCGGCTACCGCGCTCGCGGTCGGATTGCAATCCACGGCGATCCTCTCGGTTGCGGCACAGGATCGCAGTGCCAGCCACCGCCCGGCCTCAGCATCCCTCCTGGCCGGATGCACTGCGGTGGCACTTCCCGCTGTGGCAGCTGGCGTCGTCGTCGCTACGACGCGCGGAGCACTGCGGAATCTGGACCGTGTGCTCAAACGTAAGCACCCGGAAAATCCTGCCGAAAACGAGGCGAGTGCCGCAAGCGCCGCCACTACCGCACACGGCACCAAGCGCTCATCCGATACGAAAGGAACTGAGTAACCATGGAAGATTTTCTTGCTTTGCCCCTGCCGGCGCAGATCGCCCTGGGAATCGTGGCACTTATTCAACTCGCCCTGCTGATCACCAGCCTGGTGCTGCTCTCACGGTGGCCGGAACGGCAGCTCGCCGGAGTGCCGCGCCTGGGCTGGGTGGTGATTGTTCTACTCGGCTCGCTGGTGGGCACGTTGCTGTTCCTCTTTATGTACGCGCGGGCGCGCACGGCACTGGCGCAGCGGCGGGCCTGGGAAAAACAGCGTGCTGCCGGAGCTGGAACGCACACGGCCGGAACTCAAACGGCTGGAACGCACACGGCCGCGGCGTTGGGAACAACGCAAGGCGCGGCGCAAGCGCCCGCAACACAAGCCGCCAGCGCGAGCGAAACGGTGCGTGAGCTTTATGGATAAAACGTACGCGGTTCACACCGAAAATCTCAGTAAAAATTTTGGGGGACTCGCGGCCCTCACGAATGTCAATGTGCACGTGCCCGAGGGCTCGGTTTACGGGTTGATCGGCGGAAACGGCGCCGGGAAAACTACCACAATTAAAATTCTGCTGGGGCTTATCGCCGCCAGTTCCGGCACGGCGCGGGTGCTCGGGCGTGAGCGGGGGACGCTGCCGGCCGCCCCGGTGCCCGGCGTCGCCTATCTTCCGGACGTGCCCAGCTTGCCGGGGTGGATGAGCGCGCCGCAGGCCCTCGAATTCTTCGGTGAGCTTTCTGGGGTAGAACGCGCGATTGCCCGGCGCCGCGCCGCCAATCTGCTGGAGCTGGTGGGCTTGACCCGCGCCCCGGGGAATATCGGCGGATTTTCCCGCGGCATGACGCAGCGCCTGGGCATCGCTTTGGCCCTGGTGGGTGCCCCGCGGCTCCTGGTGCTGGACGAACCGACGAGCGCCCTCGACCCGCTGGGGCGCGCGGATGTGCTCAATATTATTCGCGAGCTTTCCGGGCACACCACGGTGCTTCTCACCTCGCATCTGCTCGCGGATGTGCAGCAGGTGTGTGACCACGTGGGGATGTTGCACGAGGGCACCCTTCTTGCCGAAGGCCCCCTCGATGAGGTGCTCGCTCTTTATCGGCCCGAACGCGCCACGGTGCAGGTGAGCGTGGAGCGCGCGAATACCGCGGCGGCCCGTACCGCCATCGCGGCGGCGTGCGAGGCCGCGGGTGTGGAAGCGCGCCTGGAAGTCGCCCTGCCCTCGCTTCAGCATGTGTACGAGTACCTCTCGCGCGGAAAGGTAAGCCAATGAATTCTGCGGAAATTCGTACCGGAAACCGCGCGGTGCTGCGGTACGACCTGCGCAGGCTGGCGCGGGTGCCCAGCACGTGGGTGGTACTCGGCCTGGCGCTGCTGCTCGCGGTTATCTCCCCGCTGACGGCGCTTTACGCCCCGGATATTATTGCTGCGCTGGCCGGGCCTGATACCGCGGCCGCACTCGGCGCGGCCATGCCCGAGCCGACCTGGATCCAGGCGCACGCGCAATGGGTGAAAAACCTCCACCAGATTTTCGGGATCCTTTTTGTGATGCTCGGCGCCTACCAGATTGTTACCGGGCTGCTCGGTGGCACGGTGGTTGTGATCGTCACGCGTTCGGTGAGCCGCGCGGCAGTTTTCGCCGGGAAAATGCTGAGCACGGTTCTGTTGGTGGCGGCGGTGGCCTTCGGCGGGAGCGCGGTGGCCGGCATCCTCACCCGTATTCTTTTCGACGACGGCGCCGTGTGGGCGCTCCTAGGAGCCGCGGCGCTCTGGCTGCTCGCGATTATTTTCCTGCTTTCCGTGGTGGTGCTGGACGCGGTGGCGACGGGAAATATGTTGGCCAGCGCCGGTATCGGTTTCGTTGCCTACCTCGTGCTGGCTTTCGGCGGCATGTGGGAGGCGGGCGCGCGCTATAGCCCGCTCGGTTTGAATGATGCGGTGGGTGCCGTGGCGAGTGGCGCTGCGGTCCAGGGGCTGTGGTGGATAGTAACGACGACGGCGCTCGCTACCGGCGTGCTCCTCTGGCTAGCCCTGCGCCTCTACCGGCGCCGCCCGCTCGGGTAAGCGGGAGGGAAGTGCCTCTAGAGAGTTCGTACGGAATGGCGTACGCTACCGGTATGAACGTTATAACCACGACCGCGGCTAGAGCGAATCTGTATCGTCTTATCGATGAAGTAAATGAGGAAAGTACGCCGGTCACTATTTCCGGACAACGCCATAACGCTGTCCTGGTTGGGGAAGATGACTGGCGTGCTATTCAAGAAACCTTGTATTTGTCGAAGATTCCCGGTTTCGTTGAGTCGGTAAAGGAGGCTCGGCGTGAGGGCGGCACGAGTGAGGCTCTCGATTGGTAGAGGCGTGGTCGTTAGAATTCTCTCGTCAGGCTCGAAGGGACGCGAAACTTCTCTCTCAAAGCGGCCTTAAAATCAAAGCCGCCAAGTTGCTCGAAATCTTAACGCGCGATCCCTTTGAGACACCGCCGCGATACGAGAAGCTTATTGGTGAACTTTCGGGATGCTTTTCGCGAAGGATCAATATTCAGCATCGCCTTGTTTACGAAGTGGATGAAGAACGTAGGTGTGTCACGATTCTAAGGATGTGGACGCACTACGAGTAAATCTGGCAAGTGTTAGGAAACCCCAGTTTCACTGCATCGGTGAGCCAAGCCCGTCGCGCGGGCGGGGCAAGCGGTTCGCTTGAGCAGTAAAACTAGGCCGCGCTTTAAACAAGGTACGTGCGGATGTCGAATTATTTGCGCTTATTACTGGCGCTTTCCGTACAAAAGCAGCGCTTCGCTCACCCGAGCCTGGGAATCCGGGCTGAGCCGCAAAAGGCTAAATTCTTTGAGAATACGGCGCACGAAATCCTCATCAGGGAATTGGCCCCACTGGTATTCTCCGGGATACTTTTCCACCAATACGCGCGCCATATTATAAATTTCGCGCAGCGGAATCTCACTGAGAATCCGGCCAGGATAGGGCCGGTAGTAATGCCAATTCTCCGGGTAGACATCCTCAGGCCATACGAATTCTTGGCCCTCGGAATCATCAACGAAAATCTGATCCTGAGGGATGAACGTATCGAGTATTTTGTTAACCTTCTCGGAAGTCCGTTGCCGCCCGAACCTCTTAACAATCGCTACCCGCAAGGACTGCAAAGGAAGTGGTGCACTCTCTTCGATCATCTCCCGCACAGCTTCGCGTACTTCGGCTGTTCGCGCGGTAGACATGGGGAATTCCAGCTCCTCCCGACTCCCCAAGGGCGACGTGTCCGGGAGGGTTAGAGGTGCTGGGCATGGCGGAATATCCGCGCCCCAGTCATCAACGCTCGCGCTTGTTTGACGGGCGGATTTTCCGGGTTGCGTGCCGTGTTTTTCCCACGCCTCCCCAAAACGCCAGCGTTCCTCAGAAGTATCAGTGGGATTTTCCGGGGTGGCTGGTTTGAGAGCGACCCGAATTGTACTTCGCTTCGGTTGCGGGGCAGATTGCGGGGTTGGTTGCGGATCCTCCTGGGTGCCGCGTTGAGCTGGCTCAGCCGCACGTTTCGCTTTTGTGGGCGTGCTGCGCTGCATAGAAGGTACTTCGCGCCAGGTGAGGGCCGGTTCGACATCCGGGTCCTGGTGGGTGCGTACCGGGGCGCGGTTGGCACTTACCGGGTCGCGGCGGGTGAGGTCAGGCTTCGGAGTGAGTTCCCCATGTTGAGAGAGATCCTCGCAGGGCGCGGCATCGCTATCCGCGGCAGCCTCGCGGGTGAGTTTGGCTTTGCGGCCAGCCAGCTTTTTCGCGGCACGCTCCTGGCGTTTTTCTGCCTTCCGTTCCTCTTCCTGGTACCGTTCCCTGGCTGCGCGCGCCGAAGCATCAATGCGGTCAATAACCCCAGCCGCATCGCGACGCAGCTCCGGAAGCCACACTCGTTCCACCGCGAGCCAACCCATCATAGAGGTGAGAAGCTGCGGAGTGATGTCACGATCAGTCACGGTGGGGAGCGAACTCCATTTTTCGTCGTCAAACATGACAGCCAGAAGCCACACCTTGCTCCCCGGCTCGCGCACCACGATATCGAGGGTGTAGCTCGAGAGGCCGTAATCGCCCTCCACTTCCCAGCCGCGCTCACGCAGCTCGTGCATGAGTCGGTCACGGACCGGGTTGTCATTAATGCTCAGGGCGCGGGGAATTGCGGAGCTCCCTTCCGCATCCGTATCCGCTGGCGCGGCAGCAGCGCCGTCGTTGTGAGTGCGGGCGCGAGCCCGCAGCATATATTCACGCAAGTCCTGCATTCCGCGCGACCGGGTGCGATTGAGATCGATGTCTTCCGGATCAAACGAGGTGACCACCAGAACCTCACTGCGCGCGCGGGTAATGGCCACATTGAAACGGCGCTCACCGCCTTCGCGGCTGAGCGGCCCGAAATTGAGGGGGAGTGGTCCACCGGGCTCGCGCGGTGAAAATGCGGTTGAGAAAATAATGACATCGCGTTCGTCGCCCTGGACGTTCTCGAGGTTCTTCACGAAAAGTGGATCTTTTTCCTGTTCCATTGCGGCGCGGATAAGCGGATCGCGCGAGTCTTCAAGCAAGTCCAGGATAAGGTTGCGCTGCTGGATATTAAAGGTGACGACACCGATTGACTGGTGCGCTAACGCCGGAGAATTAAGGCGCCGGTGAATATCACGCACAATTTCTTCGGCCTCCACCCGATTGGTTCGGAACGTGGCACCGCGGCTGCGGTCGAATGTTCCATCCACACGCCGCATACTCACACCCGCGCCGCCGAAAAGTCCCGCGCTACCGGGTGACGGGAAACTGGAGAGTTTGCCTTCGTAATATGCCTCATTAGAGAAGGCGATCAGGGATTCATCCCGCGAGCGGTAGTGCCAGGACAGCCAGAGGCGCGGAAGGCCCGATTCAACGGCCTCAGAAAGAATAGACTCCAAATCGCTTACGACTGTCTCCACAAGCGGGCGATCTGGATCGTCGAGGTCCTCATCGTCGCCGCTGAAAGGACCGGTTTTCCCGAAACGAGTAGGCGGCATCTGCCGGCTGTCTCCGGAAATAATAACCGCTTTGGCACGGCCGATAGCACCCATTGCCTGATCAACGGTAATTTGGCTCGCTTCATCAAAAATGACGACGTCGAAAACTACGGCAGTGGGATCTACGAAAGTGGCGAGCGATGCCGGACTCGCAAAGAAACAGGGAGTGGCTTCTAGGATCTCCTCGGTGAATTCTTCAAGCAACGAGCGGAAGCTGCGCGCCCCGCGTTTGCGATCCAGGTTGCGCCGCAGAGTGCCTACTTTTCCGTGGAGTTCCCCGGGGCGGAAGGAACGACGCGCCATGAGAGTGGCCGGCAGTGCCTGGGTGGCTTCACCTTGAATGGTGGCGAACGCTTCCTGGAGACGTGCAAGATCCGAGCTATTTTGTTCCGATAGGGAAATATGACCGCTGAAGGAACGCATGCGTTCTTCGGCGCTGGTGGAGGCTACTCCACGGCGGAACGCGAGGGAGATATCGCGGTCTGGCACTTCACCCATTTCGATTTGGTGTTGGAATTCTTCCAGACCGTTGTCGCGCAAGATAGCGGTGGCGCGGCGCCACTCAACCGCGGCAGCTAGGGAATCTCGCCCGGCTGCTGACCAGCGCGGATACCATTCTTTAAAAACGCTCATCCACCGGTTCTCCGCGGGGAGCTGTAGATCGGCGGCATGCACCCAGGAATTCCAGCTGGCGCTGATCACCTCGAGCGCGGCGCGCACATCATCCATGTTGTTTGCGCGGCGAGTCAACTCAACCAAGGCGGGGAAGCGGGTAGATAGTTCCACAGAACGCTCGAGAGAGCTCGCGGCCTCCGCGAGAGCTGCCGGAGCGCTCGGGTCGCTGAGGGGAACGCTCACTCGCTGCCGGGCTCCTGGAATACTCTCTAATTCGGTCTCCAGATCCGCAACCGCGCGGCGCATATAGCTGAGCCGACCGAGCGCTGCTCGGACTGTATCGGGAGAGTGCTCTCCCTCGATATCTGGCTCTTTACCTGCGGGCAGCGCCGGGATGAGGGCCGAACGATAGGCAGCCAAGCGTTTCTTTTTCCCGAAGAAGCCGCCCTCCGCGAGATCATCGAGCGCGTGAGTGAGTGAGGAGGTCTCGCCGTACGCGAAGAATGTGGGAGAGAAAAGGTCGGTGAAAAACTTCAGTTCGGGAGCGAGCCGGGCAAGTTTATCGGCAACTGAGGCGATTTTCCACGTGGATGAGGCCAGATGCCGTGCTTCAGCCGGATCCAATAAAGGCGTTGTGCCATCGAGTGCTTTGCGCACGTCCGCAAGCGGAACACTCTCGAGGGTATCGGCAATCTCCGGGTAGTGCTCGCAGTGCGCGGCCATGATCGCGAGCCCGTCAAAAGCGCGTATGAGCTCAGGGAGCGGGGCGTGATGAGGGCCTACCAGCCGCCAGGCGGACATAGCGGCCAGATCGGTACTGCGCGCTCGCACCGCGATATTGGGCAGAGCTTCGTCAATAGCAGCAATAGTCGCACGTGCATTCGGATCGGTGACACAGCGTTGCGGAACTACCGCTACCGCACCCTCGCCAAGATCGAGGGAGGCGGTGACAGCTGACCATAGCGAATGCCCGGCCGCATTCATTCCGTGCACGAGCGCCGGATAGGCCGCGAGAGGTTCTAAACGGGAGCGTAAGAGTGCGCGCGCATTATCCCAGCGGTGCATATCGTAATGAACACTCGCATCAATCGCGCCGCGCAATTGATCCCGAATCGCCTGCGGGCGCTGCTCTCCACCGTGTAAATCGAGAATAAAAGGTGCCAGGCCGATACGCTCCATACGTGTTTTAACGACGTCGAGCGCAGCCTGCTTCTCCGCTACGAACAGTATCCGTTTCCCCTGTTCTAGGAGATGGGCCAGAATATTCGTAATTGTTTGAGATTTCCCGGTTCCCGGAGGGCCTTCCACCACGAAGCTATATCCCTTGCCGGCAGCCGATACCACGCGCATCTGCGCGCCATCCGCGGGAATAGGAAGATTAAGCTCCGCCTCATTCGGGGTAATGTCCTCAATCGGTGGGAGGTCCCCCGGTTCCACAAAGCTTTCCCCGGGATGCAGCGTTAGGTGTTCAAACACCGGAGATTCCATAAAAATATCCCAGTGATCGCGCAGATCACGCCACATTCCGAACGTGGAGAACTTTGCGATCCCGAGGTACGCATCCCGGGTGACGGTAAAGGGAAGATTTTCGCGGACAAGGGCGGCAGAAATCTCACGGAGAACGTAGTCGATGTCGAGACCGGAGTCATCAAGCTTCGGTTCGGAAAGTGCGGTGATATGCACGCCGTGTTCCTGATGGAGCCATTCCACCAGAGAGTGGTTGGGGGTGGCCTCGGCACTGTTATCGGCTTGGATCGTGAAACGAGAACGGCCCGAACCGCCCCGTAGCCGTACCGGGAGCAGGAAAAGCGGTGCGCGGGCATCTTTTCCGTTTTTGCTCGTATAGCGCATCGTTCCGAGCATGAGGTAAAGATTGGCGGATCCCGTTTCTTCTGCAAGAGTTTTCGTGGTACGGGCCAAGTTTTTAAAGAAGTCGGCGTAACGGTAGTCCGTCACGTGCCCGAAAAGGATTCCACGTTCGCTCAATTCGGAGCTCACCTCAGAATCGGATAAATCACTGACATCCGTGGTTCCGCGTAGGAAACGATTATCGGAAAGATCATCCTGAGCTCGCATCGTAATACGATCCCCGCGCGAGATGCGATCGTCGATATCCGCCAGCATTCCGGCCCGGACCTCGAATTCAAGAACTTCCTTAGCCGGTTTGATATTGAGGAGTCGGTTGCGCAAGGTGAGATCCAATAGCTCGCGCTTCCAGCGCTGGACACGCGCGGGGGCCGGATCTGCTGTATCCAAGGTGAGATGATCCGCGGAGTCTTCCAGCCGCAATTGCTGTACTAGCTTTCCGGCAGCCCGAATATCAGCCGCGGGGGAGGACAACTGAGTGCTAGAAGTGGAGGTGTCTCCTGCGGTTGCGGTGTCCGGCAGCGCGGAGGCCGGCGGCGCTTGGGTGGGAAGCGGGCGCAGGCCGTCTCTATGGGATTCTGTCAGTCCGATGAGGGCAAGGACGGTACCGTCTGTGAGCTGTGCCTTGGTGCGGTTGAGATTATCGGAGAAGCTGAGTGAGGCATCGTAAAAAGTGGCATCTAAGGCAAGGACCGCACCGGAGCGTAAATAATTATTGATGGCGGCCGGTTCGGTAATAACCGGTTCGCGCAGACCATCCTCCGTGGTTGCAATGCCGACAAGGGCATGGCCCGGCACCAGGATAATAACCGGAAGAAGGCCGCATGCCTGCGCTAAAGCCGCATACGCGAGGACCAGGTCGATACAGGTCCCCGCTTGTGCGGTGAGAACTTCCTCAGTGGTGCGAATGCGCTGGCCGGTATTCTCGAAAGAGGCAGGCGGGGTGACGTAACGGATATCTTCAGCAGCTAAGACTGCGTAGACCGCGGACATAATCTGGAGAACCCGCTCGGTACCGGCCTGGTACCCCTGCACTGAGGCATCCCCGGTAGCCTCTTTGAGCAAATCAGAAACCTTGCGCACAAGCGCGGGAATTTGCGGTGCATTGGGCTGAGCGAAAGCTGCCAGGGACTCAAAATACGCCGGAGCGTGGAACCACTCATTCGGAGCGAGGATACGCAAACTGGTGCGGGCGCTTTCGGCCGTGCTACTTCCTTCGCACCGCAGGTGTGCCTCAAGGGTGCCCGGTTGTGATTCGGTAGCTTGTAACAGAGGATTATTCGGATCTAGGCGAGTCTGTTCAAGGAAACGAGGCGCTATCGCGGTAGTTTTTCCGGGGCGAAGTTCGGGGACGGGAACGGTGATGTCAAATAGTAGATTCGAGCCAATGCGGGCGGTGAGTTCCAGATGTGCGCATTCGCTCGCCTCGCTTTCTGAGCTATTGGAAACGAGGATATTTTTGACAACCGGAACCTGGTTATGGGCGAGTGCCCAGCCAGTTTTCCCGGCATAGGAGATCTCAACACGGAGGATTCCGGATTCCACAACAAGAACGTCGACTCCCTCAGATCCCACTCCGCTCATTCCCGCTAGTGCCTTTCCGTATGGTTTTCATTCGCCGTGTCCCCATTGGCAAACGGCAATATCCTCGACAGTCCACGTGCTATGTTACTCCGGATAGTCCCCGCACAGGCGGGTATTTTGATCCGCGGAACACTTCCCGAACGTCCAGAATGTGAACAAGATGTCTCAAAATCTGGAATTTACATTAGTCTCGAGAGCGCGCGGTTTCCCCGGCGCGGCACGCGCCGGGCGGCGTCGTACCGAAAAGAACGCGGCAAGGAACCTTGCGTGAACGTTTCGCGGAGAAACGCAAGCACCCACGGATGAGAGAAATAAGGAGGCCCGCGTGGCTGAAGGATATGTGCACTGGAATGGCGAACTGAATACGGAAGCCACCCAGCTACTTCGCGCGGGCGGCGCCATGTGCGTGCTCCCCACCAAGGTCGGCTATATTATCGCCACCACGGATTCGGCCGGGCTGGAACGGAAATTTGCGGTGAAGAATCGCAAGCGCAATAAGCCCGCCGTGGTGCTGTGCGGCTCTATGGAAGAACTGGAAACCCTGGCGCAGCTGACCCCGGAGATCCGCGATTTTTACCAGAAGAACTGGGATGCAGATATCCTCATGGGCTGCATCCTGCCGTGGCGGGCCGAGGCGGCTGAAAAATACATTCCCGAAGAAGGTGAAGCGCGTAACCTGGTGCGCGACGGGCGCGGAACCTCCTGCTTCGTGATCCGCTACGGCAAGGCCGCCGAGCAGATCGCCGCGGAGCTGTGGGAAAAAGATAAGAAGCTCGTTTTCGCCTCCTCAGCGAACCCCTCCGGGCGTGGGAACCGTGGCAAAGTGGAAGGGATAGGAACCGATATTGCCACCGAAGCGGACCTGGTGATCGAAGCCGATGATTACGTGACGTCCATCCAGCCTGATGCCTCCGAAGCTACGCGCTGGGAGCAGGGCGTTATGGTGTCCTTCGTTGATGCGGCGGGGAACCTTGTTCCCGAGCAGAACGGGCAGCGCATGGTCACCCCCGCGCCGGTGCTTATCCGCAAGGGTGTGTACCTGGATCGGATTCTCCAGCTGCTTTCGGAATCCTTCCTCAGCTGGGATTTCCGGCAGGGAGCGTACTACTAAAGAGCTTCGCGAATCCCGAGCCACTGGTTCCACCCGTGGTGGAGAACCAGCCAGGCCATGAGCCCGTAACCGGCCTGGCGGGGAGTGTAACCCCCGCTCAGGTCCATATCGGTATTCCACTGTTCGTGATCAACGAGTGGGCTGAAAGTATCAACGAAGGGGAAACGCCGTCGCTCCGTGACATCCCGGTAGGCATTGGACAAATTGAGCTGCACATCGCGGGGCAGATCCGGGCGCGGAGGCGGGCCTACCACGAAGGGGCGCATCCGCATCCGGTCCGCGGAATCCAGCAGATTTGCCAGGTGCAGGCGTGCCCGCGCCAGGGTGCCGCCGCGCTCCAGATCGTGACTGCCCAGCCCGATCACCAGGCGTGCTTCAATTTCCGGCCCGGTACGTAAAGCAACTTCCCGTTCCCAGCGCTCGGCCATCTCCGAAATGGTTTCACCGGGAACCGCCAAGGTGAGAGGGAGAAGCGGAGGATCGGTGAGAGTGCGTGCCATAACGCGGCCCGTCCACCCGAGCGCCCGCGCATCGCCGTACCCGGCCACCAACTCATCGCCTATGAAGATGACACGTAAAGAATCCACGGCTGCCTCCCTTGTTACTACGTAAATCCTACCGTGCTTGCCGCGGGGTCCGGTTACGTATGCGCGCGCCCGCGCGGCTCACCCACGCGGTTCTGCTCACGCACGCGCTTCGGCTCACGCCCGCGCTTCGGCTCACGCACTACGGCTCCCGCGCGGGAGGTGGGAATCGCTAGACTGCAAGAAGTACCTATCTTGGAGTTTATGTGACCAACGCTCTTCTCTTACTTCTTGGCATCCTCCTCACGCTGGGAACCGCGCTTTTCGTGGCCGCGGAATTCTCCCTGGTGGCCCTGGATCCGGCCGCGGTGGAATCGCGTGCTGCGGAGGACCCGGCTGCCGCCAGCGTGGCCGGACGCCTCCACCACCTCTCCCTTTTCCTGTCCGCGTGCCAGGTGGGCATTACCATCACCACGATCTTGCTCGGCTACGTGGCCCAGCAACCCCTCACGGAGATACTGACGGGCTGGCTCGGTGCGGCCGGGGTGGCACGTGCCGCGGCGGTTGCTATTGCCGCGGCCGCGGCCTTCCTCCTCGTCAATCTCTTCTCCATGCTCTTCGGGGAACTGGTGCCAAAAAATATGGCGCTGGCCGAACCGCTGCGCACGGCGGCCCGGGTGGGCGGCCCGTTGCACGCCTTCAGCGTGGTCTTCAAACCCGTGATCGTTTCCTTTAACGCCACCGCGAACTGGCTGCTGCGCCGCATGGGTGTGGAGCCGGCCGATGAAATCTCCGGGGCGCGCTCGGGTCCGGAACTGGGCGCTCTGGTGCGCCAATCCGCGGCGGCCGGCACCCTGGAGCCTTCCACCGCGCGCCTGCTCACCGCCTCCATTGGCGCGGGCGGGCTCACCGCCATCGATATTATGACCGACCGCGGCCGGGTGGAGTACCTGGAAGAAACAGCCTCGGCGGCGGATGTTATTACCGCGGCCCGCACCACCGGCTTCTCGCGTTTCCCCGTGGTGGGCGAGGGTGGCCTGGACGATATCCGCGGTTTCGCGCACCTGCGCCCCGCGGTGGCCATTCCCGCCGAGCGGCGCGCGGATGTGCCCGTTACGTCTTCCTCGGTGATGCGCGAAGCATTTGCGGTGCCCGAAACGATGGAATTGCCCGAGCTCCTGGTGGTGCTCCGGGATATCGGTGGCCAAACGGCCGTCGTCGTTGATGAATACGGCGGTACCTCCGGAATCGTGACGCTCGAGGACGCCGTGGAAGAAATCGTCGGCAATATCGCGGACGAACACGACCGTCGCGGCGGCGGCGCGCGCCGCACCGCACCGGGAACCTGGGTGGTGCCCGGATTGCTGCGCCCGGATGAAGCTTTCCGTATCTGCGGGGTGCGCCTGCCCGAAGACGGCCCCTACGAAACCCTCGGCGGGCTGATTATGGCGGAACTTGGCCGCATTCCCGTGGTGGGGGACACGGTGGAGGTCGACGACGCCCAGCTGACCGTGCGTGCTATGGACGAGCGACGCGTGGAAACGGTGGAGGTGAAAATCCATGAGTAATACCCTCGCCCTTATCCTCACCGTACTGTTGCTCGCCGGAAACGCCTATTTCGTGGCCTGCGAATTCGCCTTGACCGCCTCGCGGCCCTCCCGCCTGGAACCGCTGGCGGAAACCAACCCGCGCGCCGCGAAAACCCTGGCGGCATCCCGTAACCTCAACGAAATGCTGGCCGCCTGTCAGCTCGGCGTGACCCTGTGCTCGGTGGCGCTCGGGGCGCTCGCGGAACCGGCGCTCGCGGCTCTGCTACTGGTGCCGCTAGCCGCGGTGGGTGCCGGGCCGGTCCTTGCCCACACGATAGCTTTCGTGCTGGCACTGCTGCTCGTGACGGCATTGCACGTGATTCTGGGAGAAATGGTGCCGAAGAATCTCGCGGTCACCCACCCCGAACGCCTCGGCATGCTTTTTGTGCCCTCGCTCCTGGTGTTTGATCGAGTATTCCGCCCGGTGACCGGATCGCTCAACTGGCTCGCGGTGCATATCGTTTCCTGGATGGGGATGAAACCTAAAGACGAGGTCATTTCCGCTTTTACCGCCTCGGAAGTGGCGGCGATTGTGCACGCCTCCCAGGCGGCCGGGGTGCTCCAAGATACCCAGGGGCTCATCACCGGAGCGCTGGAATTTTCCGAACACCGGGTGGGGGATACCATGCTGCCCCTCGAAAAAGTGGTGACCTGCCCGCGTAACGCCACGCCCGCGCAGGTGGAACGCCTGGTCGCGGATCACGGGTATTCGCGTTTCCCGCTGGTCAGTGGCGGGAATATCGTTGGGTACATTCACGTGAAAGATATTCTCGACGCCGCGCAGCGCGACCTGCCTATCTCTGCCCGGTTGGTGCGCCCGGTCCGCAGCCTCGCTGCCAGCACCAGCGTGGAGGATGCCCTGCGAACCATGCAAACCTCGGGAACGCATATGGCCATCGTGGAAGATAACGGAACGGTAACGGGTGTGATCTTCCTCGAAGACGTCATTGAAGACCTCGTGGGTGACGTGCGTGATTCCATGCAGCGCCGCTCCTAAAACCGCAAGATAGCGCGGATTTAGTGGGGTGCGGTGGCGATGCTCAGCGAGCGCATCGGCGCGGGGAGTGCGGGGTGCACTACGGCTCATGTGGTGAAAACTCTTTGCCTTTCGAGCGCTGACCGTTATCATTTTGTAACAGTGATAGGCCGGTGGATTGACCGGTCTCAGGGCGGGGAAAATTAGGAGAGCAGTGAGCGCGGCACACCACACCTCTCGCGGCGGGCGCAGGGCCGTCCGGGCGAGTGAGGCTCCGCAGGAGCGTGGCGGGAAACGCGCCGTGCGCAACGCTGCGGATGCGGGTGCGGGGCTTTCGCGGCCCGCGGGCTCGCGCGCGGCGGCTGCACGCGCAGCGCATCCATCACACGTTGCGCCCGCTGTGCACGCGGTGCACGCAATTCCCACTCCGCATGTGGCACCCGCTTCGCCTGAAACTCCTGCGCCTGCTGCCGGCCATGCCCGCCGTGCCGCCGCGCCGGTATCCCGTGCAACTTCCCGAGTGGTGGCTAGCGCAGAAAGTACTGGCCAGGTGCGCACCTCCGGTAAACGGGCCGAAGCTTCGCAATCCACGCGGCGCGGGCGCCGCGCCGCCGCCGTCGCTCCTGCTGTAACGGATGTAACGGTTGCAACGGTCGTAACGGTCGCCCCACCCGCATCGCTCGCTCCCGTTACCACCGCAGTGGCGGGCGCAACGCTCGCAACGGTGCGGGAACTTCCCGCGCGCGGCAAACGTGCCCGCGCTGCGGTGCCGGCAAGCACCGAACCGCTTACTGCACCGCCGGAAGCTACCTCGCAGCCGGAAGCTACCCGGTTAGGCACGCTGCCAGAACCTAACCCAATCAGTGCAGCGCACCCCACCCCGGAACTGAAACCGCAGGTGGAACTGGGGCGCGGGGCCGCTTTCGGCGTCGTTCTTCCTTCTTCTTTGACCGTCGCTGCCTGCGAGGCAGCACCCGCCAGGGGAATTACCACCGATAGCGAGGGCACGGAAGTCCTCTCCGAATCGGATATCGATGCGGCGGTCCGCGCGGGAGAAGCCCGCGGGCGCGCGCAGAACCGGGAGCGTTCGGACCGCATCTTGGCCGGAGCTGCCGCACAATGGGCGGTGGCGCGTTCCGTTTCTCCCTACCGCAATATTCTTATCGGTGCGGTGGCCTGCCTGGGCATGGTACTTCCTGTTATGTCCACCTTGCAGGGCAATGCGGCGCAGGCCGTCAACCCGGCTTTTGTGGCCCCCATGGCCGAAGAATTCACCACCCCGGCCCAGCTCACCGGGGAAGTGGGCGCTATTCAACGCGCCCAGGCTCGCACCGCGGCAGAAAATCCGCGCCGCGCCTGCCCCACCTCCGCCGGCGCCTCCGGCACCCGCGCCGCTTTTGATATCCCCACGGATCGCCTCATCGTCAAGCCGCTTCCCGAGGGAAGTTACCGCCTCACCTCGCCGTTTGGCACCCGCGTGGATCCGATCTCCGGTGAGGTATCCTCTCATGCCGGGCAGGATTTCGGCGCTCCGGCCGGCACCCCGATCCACGCCATTGCCGACGGCGTGGTCAAGCACGCTGGCGAAGGCATCCAGGGCCGCTCAAATAATCTCATTATTATTGAGCACACCATTAACGGGGAAAAATTCAGTTCCTGGTATATCCATATGTACGACGACGGAGTGTTCGTCAAGGCCGGTGACAAGGTCAAGGCCGGTGACGTGATCGGAGCGGTGGGTTCGAATGGCTATTCCACCGGCCCGCACCTCCACCTGGAGATTCACGCCGCGAATGACGAACTCCTCGACCCGCTCGCCTTCTTGGAAGAACGCCAAGCCCAGCCCCTCGAGGCGGATTGCAAGTAATGGGGCGACTCTACGATATTGATGGGCCGGCGCTCATCATCGCCCACCGCGGTGGCGGTAACGAATACCCGGAAAACTCCCTGCGCGCTTTTGATGCGGTGTACCGCGCGGGATTTCGGCATATCGAATCGGATGTACACACCACCGCGGACGGGGTAGCGGTTATCCTCCACGATCCGCTCCTGGACCGCACAACGGACGGCGTCGGCCCGGTCAGCGCGCACACCTGGGCGGAAGTCGCGCAGGTCCGTAACGAAGCCGGAGAACGCCCGCCGCGCCTGGACGAAGTGCTCGACGCTTTCCCGGATGCTGTTTTTAATCTTGACGCGAAATCCGATGCGGCCGTGGAACCGTTGGTGGCGGCGGTGCGGCGCACCGGGGCTGCCGGCCGGGTCTGCCTGGCCAGTTTCTCCCAGGCTCGCGTGGAGCGTATGCGTAGCCAGCTGCCGGGCGCCACATTTTCGCTGGGTCGCTCCGCGGTGGCCTGGCTCATGGCTCTTTCCCGCTTGCCCGGGGTGCAGGGTGTGCGCATCGCCAAATTCCCCGGCTCGCAGCGCGGCTTCCAGGCTGTTCAGGTGCCGGTCGATATCGCGCTGCCCCGCCCGCGTTCGCTACCCCGCCCGCTTTCGCGCTCGCGCCGGGCTGCGGGTGGCGGCAAGCTGGGGCGCCCGGTTCCCGTGCTCACCGCGCGTTTCGTGCAGCTTGCCCACGCGCAGGGCCTGGCGGTGCACGCCTGGACGATTAATTCGACCGCTGAGGCGGAGCGGCTTCTTGACCTGGGTGTTGATGGCATTATTACCGACGAACCGAGCACTATGCGCAGCTATTTCGACCGTTCGCAGTACTCGGTGCGGATTTAAATCCCGGTAGCGGGAGGGGAACGCTGCTGGTAGCGGCGGCGTCGTGTTTATATTCCGCGCGGAAAGCTGCACCGCACGAGCGCGTGCCCACGCGTATTCCCGCGCCACGCTCTCAGCGCAACTGCCGCGACAGCGGTGACGAAGTGCACAGGGGCTGTTAGGCTGAAAGTACCTTGCGGCGTATCGAAGCGCTGCTCCCGCCACATGCAAAGGAGATGTGATGAAGGCTTGGCAATTTACGAATACCAATGAACCGCTTGTTCTCAACGAGGTGCCCGAACCGAAGGCCGGTCCGGGTGAAGTGGTGCTGGAGATGAAGGCGGCGGGTATTTGCCATTCGGATGTTGGGCTGCTCACGGATGAGGGCTGGCTGTCCATGCTCGCCAAGCGTCCTATCACCATCGGGCATGAAAATTCGGGAGTTGTGGCCGAAGTTGGTGAGGGCGTCACGGAGTATCAGGTCGGGGATCGCGTGGGTGTGTGCCCCACCACCGCGGCCGGGGCACCCGGATATAGCTTCGACGGCGGTTTCGCCCCGAAGATGGCCGTTCCGGCTGAAGCGCTTGTTCCCCTTCCGGATGAAGTTGATTTCATTCTCGGTGCCGCAGCAACGGATGCCGGGATGACCTCGCACGCGGCGGTTGTGACCCAGGGCGGCCTGCGCAAGGGCCAGACCGTGGGGATTATTGGTTTGGGCGGCCTGGGGCAAATCGGGGCGCGGGTGGCGGTGCTCGCCGGCGCGGATGTGTACGTGGCTGAAATCAATGAGAAGGTGTGGCCGCTGGCGGAAAAGATCGGTGCCAAGGGCGTGAAGAAGGGCATTAAGGACTTCTCGGACATCACCTTTGATCTCATCGTGGACTTTGCAGGTTTCGGTACCACCACCGCGGATGCCGTGGATGTTATTCGCCGCGATGGCACCGTGGTGGTTGTGGGCATGGGCAAGTTGGAATCCCTTATTTCCACGAAGAGCCTCATCCTCAACCAGTGCCGCCTCATTGGATCTAATGGCGGCACCAAGGCCGATATTGCCGGCGTATACGATTTCATGGCCACCGGCAAGCTCGCCCCGCAGGTGACCACCATCCCCTTCGAGGAGATCCCCGAAGGTATTGAAAAGCTCAAGAACCACGAGGTTGTGGGGCGTTTAGTTGTTGAGTACTAAGCGCCGGTAGCGTTCTCGCGCCTCACGCGGTGTAGGAACGACGGCGCAGCTGCGGCCACCAGCTCAGCACGATGGGGCTGTATCAGAAGTTCCTGTGTGGGAGGGGAGCACCCCGGTTTTCCGGGTGTGCTCCCCTCCTTGTTCCCCAC
>NZ_JASPCQ010000007.1:0-114925 GCF_030230305.1 Actinotignum sanguinis | reverse complement strand
ATAATTTTAGTGGGGAAACGTTGATATAACGCGGGAAAACACGGTTTGAAGGGAGGGTATTTTCGTGGGGAACAAGGAGGGGAGCACACCCGGAAAACCGGGGTGCTCCCCTCCCACACAGGAACTTCTGATACAGCCCCGTCCGTTAAAGGAATGAGTACCTATTTGGTGGCTGGTGGAATATTGTTCGGATCGTAATCGTCCGCCCAATCATCGTCATTGTCATCTGACTCGTTGTAATCTGCGTAGTCTGCGTAACGAGCGTACGGATCATCCGAGGAATCGTAGTGGGATTCCTGGCGCGCATCACGATTAATACCCAGCTCACGTTCGAGAGCGGCGTAATCAGTATCCGGTGTAAAGTACTTGAGATTCCGGGCTACCTTACGCTGCTTAGCCTTCTGACGGCCGCGCCCCATGAGCTCGACCCCCTTCATCTCATCTGGGCTCTTCTAGCCCGGTTTACTATTTCGTGACCTATATTAGCCGCTGTAGCCCATAGATGGCTATGTGACATACGCGGAAATAGTACGGCGCTCCTCACCTTTCCCAGGTAGATGGCCTGTAAATATCAGGCGAGCCGCGCGACAGGTGTCACGCGCCACGCTTGAAGAGAACACTGCCCAGCAGCGTGGCCGCACCCAAGGCGGCAAGCCCGAGGCCAGCTACCACGGCGAGGCCGGTTTGTTCCCCGCGCCGAGCATCGTCAATGACATCTTGAGCTACCTGGCGGGGGGAGAGATGGGCCGCGGAACAATGGCCCGAGCACCCGTGGCCAGCTGCGGCGTCGTCGTAATGATGCGCGCCACCGCACGCACCGCCACCGCATGCACCGCCGCCGCACTCACACGCGCCATCGCCGCCGCAAGCTCCGCCGCATTCGCATTCCGCAACCGCTGCGTCAGAATCGGTACAACCGCAACCGCACGGGCCGCAGTCATCAACGCCCCCGGCACTGGCACCCGCGCCGGCGAAGTGCTCCTTCGCGGAATCGGCCAGGTCGCTTACCTTCGCCTTCGCGGTGTGCGCGAAATCGGAGGCCTTGGCCGAGGCGTCGGCCGCGGTGCTCTTGGCGCTCTCGGTGAAAGCAGCAGTTTTATCCTTCGCGGCCTCAGCAAACGCGGCAGCCTTATCTTTCAGGGTGGCCGTGGTGGAAGCCATCTTGTCCTTCGCGGCGTCTGTAGCGTTTTTGATATTCGTGCGCGGATCGAGGCGGTCAACCAGCTCATTCACCGTGGCGGTGAGCTCCGCGCGAGTGCGCTCGATATCGCGCTGGATATCTTCGGGTTTACGGTTATCGGAAGCGCTCACTTTGACAGGCCTTTCTTCACGGCGTCGACGTCCTTGCTCAGGCCGCCAACAAGATTAGTTGGATACTTTCCGGATTTCTTGAGCTTGAGGAGGCCCAGCAGCACGAGCACCGCAATAATAAGGAGCAGAATTCCCGCGACCGTCAGGTAGCCGGCCCACCAGCGCCCACCAAAGACCATCGCGAAGAAAGCGGCCGCCGCGTGCAGCAGGAAACCGAACATAAACAAGGCCAGCACGCCGGCCACGGCGAGGAGTACCCCGCCCATCCCGAGGTTGAGGACTTTGTGCTTGAGGCTGGCCTGGGTGTACTGAATTTCATCACGAACCAGGGTGGAGAATTGCGCCGTGGCGGAGGAGAACAATTCGCCCACGGTGCGGCGGTTCGGCTCGCGCGCCGCCGCGGCCCGTGCTTCTTCGGAGGAGGACGCCACGTAGCCGGAGCCCGGAAGCGGCCCGGTGGTGCTTGCCCGTGCGTTCTCAACATCTTTTTGCGCCATCACATCCCCTTTGCGTCGGCCAATAACGTGGCGATAGATACATTCTAGTGTGCCCGAGATAGCTTTAAATAGATAACGGACGGCGGAAAATTTCTTCCTGAGCGAGGGCGCGGCGGTTTTGCGCCCCGCATCGGCGCGGGCCGCCTAGCCGGTAAACCCGGTACCCAGGGTACCCACCGGGCCGGGTTCGCCGTGGGTATTCGCGTGCCCGGAACGCACCACCCACCAGCCGCCCAGCAGCCCGAGCACCGCGATGGCGCCCCAGACGCCCACCACGGCCCATCCCATACCGGCCAGCGCCATCACCGGCACGAAGGATACCGCGGAAATCTCCACCGGCACCACGGGTAGGTAGGCGTAACCGAATTGTTCGATGGTGCCCGATTCCAGCTTGGGGTCCACGATGCGTAGCAGCGCCAGGCCGGTGGAGACCGAGCCGGTGGCCCAGCCCCAAGTGAAGAGCTGGCGTTCGAACCAGCCCTCGCCCATGAGCCGCGGGGCCACCACCAGCCCTAAGAACGTGCACAGGATAAGGCCGAAGAGGAAGAGGAGCCCGAGAGCGAGGACGTGATCAGATACAAATTCCGGTTGAATCGACGCGATACCGCACACGATAAGAATGTCCGTGCACAGCCCGGATACCGAGCGTAGGGTGCCCGCGTCGAGCAGGTGGGATGCCCCAACCCCGTTCATAACGATGCGCACCACGATGCCCACCAGGAAGGCGATGGCGAAAAGCGGGAAGGAAATGCCGGGGAAAAGATGCTTGAGGAGCTGGCCGATGCCGTAGCCGGCCACCGCCACCAGGCTCACAATCCCAACCTCGAAGGAAAGCGTTTCAATCGAGCCGCCGGAGAAGGTGTGGTAGCCCAGCGCCGGGCGGCGTTTATTGGCGTCGAGCACCCCGGTGCGGAGTTCATCGGGTAGGGACTCCATGCCGCGGAAGGCCTTGGCCTGCCCGCGCCGCGCCCCGAATTTCGCGAGGATAATCCCACCGATCACCCCGACCAGCAGCCCGACCGTGGCCGAGGTGAAGGCCAGCGACGCCACTTCCGGCTGCCCGTTTTCCGCGTAAATATTGCCCACGGCCGCGGCGGTTCCGAAGCCGCCGGCCCAGCCGGTGAAAAGCATAATTCCCAGTACGTCCGGCGAACCGAGCACGGGGGTGAGGAACAGCAGCGCGAAGGCCATGCCGAGCGCCACCTGCGCCCCGTACATAAGCACCCCGTAGGACGCGAAGCCGCCTACCGCTTTATTGACTTTGCGGATATCGAAATCATCGGTGAGAGCCATGCAGGCGAACACAATGACGATAAGAATCGAGGCGTAGGTGCCCATGTGTTCGGAGAAGGGGATCCCGGTCACCTGCCAGGAGCCGATATGCCAGCCGCGGCTTTCCGCTACCGCCCCGAGCACATTCGGGCCGAGCAGCAGCCCCAGCGCGCCGGCGATCACCGAGGCGGGAACCAGCATATTCTGCAGCCACTTCACCCGGGCGCGCAGGAACACCCCAATGGCAAGCAGCAGGCCAATCATTCCGGCGTCGACCAGCATGGTCCACGGCGTATATGCGTTCATCGTCCCTCCTACGGTTGCGATAGTTGCGCGAAGCTGACGGGAGAGGTGCGTGGAACCTCCTCCCATTGGTAAAGATACAGTAAAACTCCTGTGATGTTTTAGTTACGTGAGGCGCCGGGGGTTGCGATGTGCTGAGTTTCACGCGGGCGGTTGCGTCTCGTGGCGGCGTTCTCCGCGTGCTTTTCCCTTTATTAACGACGACGCCGGGCCTCTCCTCCCGCGCGTGCTCCCCCTCGATATGATGGCTATGGTGACCGCCACGTGAGCTGCGCCGGCGCACAAGGCCGGGGCGTCGGGGCGCGGGCGGCGTCGTCGTCAAGGAGGGAAAATATGACGGATCTGGTGACTTTTGGCGAATCGATGGGGGCTCTCACCTTCACGGAATCTCCGCAGATCGGAGCGCGGCCGCGCGCGTCGTTCGGCGGTGCGGAAACGAATGTTGCCATCGGGATGGCGCGGCTGGGGCATTCCACCGCCTGGGTCGGGAGCGTCGGCAAGGATCTGTTTGGCTACATGATTATGCGTACCCTGCGCGGCGAGGGCGTGCGCTGGGATCACGCCCGCCAGATCACCACCGCGCCCACCGGGGTGCTAGTTTCGCGCCACGCGGGGTTGGGGACTTTTGCGGTGGATTACCACCGTAAGTTCTCCGCCGGGCGCCTCATTACCGCCGACCAGATTCGCGCCATGTTTGATCTGGAACCGAAAATTGTGCACCTGACGGGTATCACTCCGGCGCTCGGGGAGGAGGCGCGCGCTGCCACGATGCTCGCGGTGGAACTGGCCGGGGAGCGCGGGGTACCGGTCTCCTTTGACGTCAATTTCCGTTCCCGGCTCTGGGATGCCACGGACGCAGCCCCGGTGCTAGCGCAGATCGCGCGCGGGGCACATGTGGTTTTCGGCGGCACGGAGGAACTAGAGCTGCTCACCGGTGAATCCGGGGTGGCCGCGGCAACTCAGCGTCTGCTGGACTGGGGCGTTGCAGAAGTGGTGTGGAAAGATTCGACGACGGCGCGCGTGACCACCCCCACCGAGTCGGTGGAACGACCGGGGCGGCGGGTCACCGTGGTGGATACCATCGGAGCTGGCGATGCTTTCGTGGCTGGTTATCTTTCCGGGTGGCTCGAGGGGCTCTCCTTCGCGGAACGCCTGGATCGCGGGCACCTGCTGGGAGCCTTCGCAGTGGGAACTATCGGGGACTGGGAAGGCGGGCCCACCCGCGAAGAACTCACCATCGCGGAGATCTCCGGCGGCGAAGTGGCGCGCTAGCTAAAGCTCACCTTGGCTCCGGCCGGGAGTCCAGGCGTCCGCGGTATTCGCGGACGCCTTAGCCACGTAGTGACCGATGATCCAGGCGCATAGCACCACGCATGCCGCACTTGCTAAGAGTGCCGGCCAGGGGATAGTTACGCCGAAAAGCGGGTCAATGTGGATGTAGCCAAAAACGTAGGTCATGGGGAAGGAAAGCGCGATGGCGATCCACACCGGAACCATAAATCTGGACATCGTTAGTCTGCGAGCGGCAGAGCGAGGAACATTGCTTATGGCAAGCGGGCCGCATTCTTCTGGCTTCAGCCGCGCTTGAGAAGCTGTCCAGATGAGAGTGGCTAAGGTGAGGAGAATACATCCTCCTACCGTGGCGAATGTCAGCCAGTGCCCCTGGTGAATGAGACGTTGTGATCCGATCACCGAGGAAGAAGCGGGAGTGTCAAACCTATAGAAAGGTGCAACGCTCCGGCCGAGGTCAATGACTTGTTTCGCGTCAAAACGGTGGATCCCGTCCGAATAAAGAGCTAAGCGACTTTCCGGATGAGCTTCCGTGAGGGAGGTGTAATACACTCGCTCCACCCGTAACAGGCTCGCGCGCTGTTCCAGAATTGAGTCGGAAGGGGAAGAATTGGCGTTGAGTTCATGAACGGTGCCGGCAGCAACCCCCAGTTTCCGAAGATTCTCATCTGTTGCGGAGACCGTCAGTTCACGATCACCGCTCTCGGCTCGATCCATATACATGAGAACCCAGGTGGCTTCTGGAATCTGATCCAGACCCGTGCGGAAGTGCTCGAGGACGGCTGGTGCGTTGTCGTCCCCCTCAAGAATATGGCCGAATTGAGCCTGGTATATCTCGATTCCCCGCGAATCGCGGCCCAGAGTCCCCTGCCACAACTGAAGTTGGGATACGAAGAATAGGGCAAAGGCGAGAATTGTTGCAGTTTTACCAGCCATGCGTGGTGCGCTGCGCAGGGCCGTTCCGACCAGGAGGAGTGCGCCGGCGTGGCGGCGTTTTCCGAGCGCGGCGGTGAGCCTGCCCGTGAGCGCTGAGATAAGCGTGATAGTTCCGGGGAGAACGATGCACGCCACAATCGTGCATGCCGCGTAGATGATCGTTGTTAGCTCAATGATGGGAATATCGGATAGGAGAGAAACCAGGGGGATTAACCCGCATAGTATCGTGAGGAAAACCAGGGCGCACACATAGTGATACCAGCGTAATTCTGAGCCGCGGTGAGCTGTTCCTGATGTTTTATTCAGATGCGTAGCGATGGCGCTCACGGTCAGGAATGTGGCGCAGACCAGCCCGAGGGTTGCGAGGAGAAGAAGCAAGATTAACGCGGATCTGTAATCGGAGGGCGTGGTGACGAAGCCGGTGAACGGCAGGCGGATCGGCAGCGTGCAGAAGAGGGCCAGCATAATGACCGCTCCGGCAGCCCCATAGAGTAGGCTGGGCATCACGTATCGAAGAATCAGAGCGCGTAAATCGCGGTGGGGAAGCGCGAGGACGCGGAAAATGCGGGATAGGTCCTTCCAGCGCTGGTGGTCAATACGGGCAACGGTGAAAATACCCAGAGCGGCGGCAGGGATAAACATGAGGGCGAAGACGGCCTGCAACATCCACATATTCTGGTAATTAAGCATTTCGCTCACCGATGCCAGATTGCCGCCGTAGGCCGAAATCGGAATGAACTTATCAAGCTGAGCTTGGTTGCGGGACGGGAAAACATAGGCCAGTTTTTCAGTGGGCTGTGTCAAAAACTGCGGCGCAATAACAGCAATATTTTGGATGGCAGAAGGTCCACGCTCGTTACTGAGGGCATCGTAAAGTGAGGGAGAAACCGCGGTTGAGCCAGGAGCTGGCCACGAATCCAAGCCCGGCGGTGGCGGAGCAGCATCATTTGTGCGGATGTAGTAGTAAACACCGTATTGTTCAGTTTCCAGAGAATCCCAGCCGTAACTGAAAAGCGCGATGGTATCCGCGTCGGTCTGCGCTGGCACTCCCGCGGGGATGGGGCTGCGCTGGGCGGCACCGCTATAACCTGCGCTAACCATGCCAATGCTGGTTACTGCCAGAATAAAAGCGCTAACAAAAAACGCGAGGCAGAGGCGCCTCCAGGTGGGCATCCGAATAATTGCGGAAAGCGGGTCACTCATGGCCATCACCGTTTCCGGACGGCTGGGAATCGCGGAGCCCTTGGTGAGTGAGGAACGCATGGGCATCGGCCTGGCGGGCCAGCTCGTTATCGTGAGTAACGAAAAGAATACCGAAGCCGTGGAGCCGTTGTTTCTCGAAGAGCAAGTCCGCAACGCGATTTTTGGTGAGATCATCAAGACTTCCGGTTGGTTCATCCGCAAGAATGAACTTCGGTTCGGTGATGAGTGCACGGGCCAAAGATGTACGTTGCCGTTCCCCTCCGGAAAGCTGGGAAGCGGGGACGTTAATAGATTCGACTTCGAGTTCTTCTAGTAATGTTCGAGCGCGGTCAATGGCGTACTTTCGTTTTTCCTTATCCTCGGAAAATAGGAGTGGAAGAGCAACGTTTTCCACCGCACTCATGGGGCCGTAAAGCTCAGCATTTTGATAGACCACCCCAAAGAATTTCCGGCGGAATGCACGCTGTTTTTCTTTATCGCCGAATTCGATAGGTACGCCGTCAATCTCAACACTCCCGAATGCGAGAGGGAGAAACCCCAGGATCCCGTTAAGTAACGTAGTTTTACCAATCCCGGTTTTCCCAAGGAGTGCGAGGCTTTCGCCGGAGGCTAGTGAGAAAGAAACCCCGCTGAATAGCTGGCGGTCTCCTACCTGCATTGCGAGGCTAGTGACTGTGAGTTTGCTTCCCATGGGGGGCCCTCTCTTGTGTGGCGGGGGATAACTGCATGAGCTTCCCCCACCACCCGCTAGATCTAGATTTACTTCCACTCACCGCATTGCATGGGTGCTAATCCGGCACCGGATTGGCAGGCTCGTACGGATGAAACCGTTCCGCCCGCGCTACGGGTGACAACTGCTCCGTAACCAGAACGGTTGATAACCTGGCGGACGTTGTCTCCATGTCCCATGCGGGTGTAATTACCAAGTACCCAGCGATTATCAGGCGCTTCGTCTTCGACGTTAACGGTCTGTTCGTTGTTCGTCGTCCAGATGGAGGCTGAAACAACACCGTTGTCTTTGACGAAATATGCGGTTCGTGCGTTAGCCGCGGGGAGAAGGGCAACCGAACACCCGAAGAGGGCAAGAGTTGCGGTAATTTTGTATCTCTTTTTCGCTCCTTCGCTATCGACGTCTCAACGTTGAGACATAAATAGTCTATGGAGAAATAGAACTCGCGGTCAATACGTTAATGAAAGTGTTACATCAAGCCTGTTTGTGGCGCCCGTGATGGTGAAATTATGAGTGACTTCACGCTTACCGAAGTATTGGGCGGCGGGTAAAAAATTCCGCCCTCATCGCTATACGGGATGAGGGCGGAAACTGTATTGCGGTACGGATTCCTCGAGGGGAGTCCAGTACTGAGCTATTCTCGAGGCTAGTGAGACTAGCGGCGGACGGCGGGGGTGTCGGTGCCGTTGCCGTCCCAATCTCCCACGAAGAGCTGGTCGGAGGCCCGCCCGTAGGTGAGGACCTGATCCGCTTCACCAGCGGCCAGCGAATTCTTCACGTAAACGGTATTGCCGCGGCGTACCGCCAGCGTATCGACGCCGTCGCCGTTAAAATCGCCCAGGATCGTGGCGTCACTCGCACGGCCGTAAGAGAAAACGGTATCCGCAGCGCCACCCGCAATGACGTTCTTGACGTAATACACGTTGCCGCGGCGCACCGCGAACGTATCCTTCCCATCCCCATCGAAATCGCCGGTGAGGACGGTATCACCCGCGCGGCCGTAGTGGACCACGCCGTCGGCCTCCCCGCCGTGGAGAGAATTCAGAACATAGAAAGTGTTGCCGCGGCGCACCGCGAACGTATCCTTCCCATCCCCGTCGAAATCACCCACGAGGATCTCATCACCGGTGCGACCGTAGGAGAATTCCACATCGGCAGCCCCGCCGTCAACGCTGTTCTTCACGTAAATCTTATTGCCGCGGCGCACCGCGAACGTATCCACGCCGTCGCCGTCCCAGTCACCGACGAGCACTTCATCGCCCGCACGGCCGTAGGAGAACACACTGGTGGCCTGGCGTGAGGTCCAATCATTAGAAACATAGAAAACATTACCGGTGGCGGGCAGATCCGTACCGGGGCCGCCGGGAGCGGGCGTGGGCTGCGCGGGGGAGAGCCGATCTACATCGGCCTGAGCGCGCGCCACATCAGCTTCCGCGGCGGCAAGCTTCTCACCAAATTCCCCGAGCTGGGCGGCACGGGCGGCGCTCCGATCACGCTCCGCGGTTGCGGTGGCGAGCTGCTCGGCTAGTTTCTGGACGTTTGCCTTAGCCGCCTTGGCGGTTTCGTACGCCTGGGTGGCGGCCGCGAGCTTCGTTTGCGCGCTTTCGAGCGCTGCCTTGGCCTCCTCATATTCGCGGGTGGCTGTTTCTAATTTCGTTGCCGCGACCTGGGCTTCGAAGGACTCCGTAGTTCCTCGGGTGGCTGCCTCAAGGTCGGCTGTGGCATCGGCTAGATCCGCGCGAGCCACGGAGGACCCGCGTGCCATCTCATCTTTGAGACCGTCCATGTAACGTTGCAATTCAGCCGTGTACTCGGCAACTGTTTGCGGCTGCGACCTATCTCCGTAAGCGGGTGCGATATCAAAAGTATTGGCCTGGATATTCGGCGCGTAGGACATCCCGGTGACCGTGTAATCACGGTTGACAATATTGAGGTAATGCCCGACCTTCGCGAAATCTGTGACGCCCTGATCGTGGAGAGCCTTTTCGTCGTCATACCAGAGCTTGAGGGAGAGCTCATCTCCGGCATAGCGAGCGGAAGCAAGGTTTTCCGCAACGGTAAAAGCATTGATGTGCGCCATTTTATTAGTGCGGGACTGCGCGTTCACCTGCAGCTGCGCGACCGCCATGAGGTAGTCCGTGACCTTGAGCGGTTTGAGCTGGTGCTTTGCGCGCAGGTCATTGATCTTATTAATGAGGTCGAGGGATTTCTTCATCGACTCGAGGCTGGTTGCATCATCCGCAGCCCCCGGATGGGTATAGGAAGTAAGGGGCTGCCCCTGGTACTCCTTATCGGTGCGGAAAACTTCCAGGGCTTTCTGAGAGTTTCGAGCTTCGTAGAACCCGAGAGCGCCCCTATCCAACTGCTTTTTCGCGGCAGCCTTGGATTCTTCAATGCGGGCGCGGGCGGCATCCACTTTCTGCTGGGCTTCCTTGGCCGCTTCGGGATTAGGCGCGATGGCCTGATCGTAAGCGGCCTGCGCGGCATCGCGAGTGGCCTTAGTCGATTGCGCATTCTTTTCTAGTTGGGGGAGGGCGGCAGCTGCGTCGTCGTACCCCTTCTTCGCGGAATCGAAACCGGAAGCTTGCTGGACCGCGGCATCATAAGCACGCTGAGCAGCCTCCGCCTGGGCGTTTGCCCGCGCGTACGCCTGCGCAGCACCCTGGATATCCGCGAGGCTCGTACCGCTCGCCTTTATCTCAGCGAGGATAGCGTCGCGGGCCTCGATGGCGGCGGCGAGCCGGGCACGGGCCTCAGCGAGTTGGGCTGCCGAGTTAGCGCCGGGCGCGGATTCGCTGGCGGCGGCGGGAACGGGGCTGATGACCGGCAGTGCCTGGGCGGTGAGCGGGACCAGCAGAGCCCCCGTCATGAGGAGTGCCGATGTGCGCATAAGAGTTCTCTTTCTGTTTCGACCGTGAAAGTGAAAGGGATAATTCCCGGTGCGCAGGTTAGTGACCGTTTCTGGACGTAAGCCGGACGTAGATTGGGAAGAGGCTGGCATGCGTGGAGAGCAGCTAGTTCGCGCAGCAGGGCGGCTAACCCGCATGCACGACACCGACGCCGCGTAGCGAAACGGATTCCCACCGGAGGGGAGATCACGGTTCGCCACGCGGCGCCAATGGAGAGTTCAGGACTTGCGAGAGCTAGATAATTTTTTACTTACCGGTGGATCCGGGGCTGGCCTTACCGTCGGTGGTGTAGGACTTCGCGCCGGTTCCGGCGAGAGCCCCACCCTGGACGATAATGTAAGAATCGCGCAGCTGGCGGCCAGCGAAGAAATCTTCGAGGATTTCGCGGGTGCCGGCAGCGTAGCGAGTCTGTGCGGACAGCGAGGAACCGGAGGTGTGAGGGGTCATCGCGTTACGCGGCATCGTGCGCCACGGGTGATCCTCGGCCGGAGGCTGCGGGTACCACACGTCCCCACCGTAACCACCGAGCTGACCGGATTCGAGAGCCTTGACAATGTCGTCGCGCACCACAATTTCAGCGCGGGCGGTATTGACAATGTAGGAGCCGCGGCGCATCGAATTGATCATCTTCTCGTCCACCATATGATAGGTATCCGAGGTGAGCGGGGAATGGATGGAAACCACGTCCACGCTGCGCATGAGATCCTCGACGGTTTCATGATAGGTGGCACCGAGTTCCTTTTCCGTCTGCGGATCGAGACGGTACAGATCGTAGTAGTGCAGGTTGACATCGAAGGGCTTCATGCGCTTGAGCAGAGCCCGGCCGATACGCCCGGCGGCGATAACACCGACGTCCATGCCCTCCAGGTCATAGGACCACTTGACGGCATCGGCAATGTTCCAGCCCTTTTCGTCGGTGACGATGCGATGGGCGGGAACGAAATTACGCACCAGGTTGAGGATGGTCATGGCCGCATGTTCAGCCACTGAAATCGAGTTCGAGTAGGTCACCTCAGCAACCGTAATATTGCGCTTCATCGCTTCGGTGAGGTCCACGTGATCAGAGCCCACGCCGGCGGTGATAGCAAGCTTGAGGTTCTTGGCCTTCTCCAGGCGATCCTTACCCAGGTAAGCGGGCCAGAACGGTTGAGAAATAACCACGTCCGCTTCCGGCAGGTGCTTCTCAAATTCCGAATTCTCGCCTTCCTTATCGGAGGTGACGATGAGTTCGTGCCCGTTCTCCGCAGCCCACTTCTTCAGGCCCAGGGCGCCGGATACACATGCCACCATCTCACCCGGAGTGAAATCGATGCCCGACGGCGTAGGGGTGCTGGAGCCACCCGGGTAGGAATCAATCGTGGGGATGGAATCACGAATGTACTTGGGCGGGAAGCCGTCCACGGGATCCGGGTACAGCACCATGAGAATTTTCGCCATTAAAAATCACCTCTTTTAGTAGTGAGACGCCAGCCACTTCGCCGGCTCGGTTAGTACTTTAGTCCCAGGTGGTGTGTGCGTGTTAAGCCTTTTTCTTTAGTGTCGCTAAGGTTCGTGATCTGTCGCAAAAAAGTGCGGAATAGAGCGGCTATGTAACGGTTTTACGACAATAATTACCTTATCTATTATTGCAATTGCGAATATTTCCGATAGTGGAGGTGGTACTAACGTCCCGGATTTGTGGGCGCGGGTTCGCTGTTGTTGGGCGGGCTCGGCTGTGGTGTGGTCATTGCGCGGAGGTGCTGAGATGCGCCGAAGGCCCAATTGTACGTTGCTAGTGGGGATGATGCAGCGCACAGGGTTGGGGATGTTTTTGGTAGGCATCTCGAACTGGGTCACCAAAGCAAAGATAAGGAGGTGGCGTGAGTGCGAGAAATTGTTGTTGTAGCAAGGGGATCGGGTGGTGGCTCCGACCGGCGTCGATCCGGTGACCTTTCGATTTTCAGTCGAACGCTCTACCAACTGAGCTACAGAGCCGAAAGAGAAACACCCGGTTTCCCGGGCGTTCTTCCTTCGCGACCCCGACGGGACTTGAACCCGCGACCTCCGCCGTGACAGGGCGGCGCGCTAACCAACTGCGCTACGGGGCCATTTGCTAGGCAAATAACCATCGCGTACCCCCAACGGGATTCGAACCCGTGTTACCGGAGTGAAAGTCCGGCGTCCTAGGCCTCTAGACGATGGGGGCTCAAGAACGTTGTTCTCAAAGCGTCCCCGCTGAGGGAACGGGTATAAGCTTACGTAGGATTCCAGGTCTTAGCAAATTGAACGAGAGTGTTCTCGATCACCAACCTAGTTTTCCGCGGTAACTCGCGCATTCCGGGAAGTGACCACGCTGCGTGCGGGCGGCGTCGTACCAGATAGACGCTACGTACGCGCCTCGCAGTTATCTCACGCCGGAGGCGAAAGAAGTTCGACGCCGCTTTTTCTGTCGCAAGCACCTACTAGGCTTTCAGACATGAACGCATCGGTACTCGCGGGGGCCTTGGCCGCCTGGAAATCTCACGTGCTCGCGCCCTTGGTGCGGGCGGAAACTGAGGTGCCCACTCCGGAACCCACCCCCACCTCGGATCTGCACGAAGTCGCGGAACAGGCCGTCGCCGCCACGGTTGATATCGCGCAGCTACTCGGGGTGTGCTTGCTAGGTGCGTTTATCGGCTGGGTGATCGCGGTGGTGGTTGTCGCGGTGGTCAAAGCCGGTTTCCGGCGCCATACCGGGCTGATTGATGTGGTGCGTGGCATTCAAGTACCCACGCAATTCACACTTGCGGTGGTGGGTGCCCGCTTTGGATTGTTCTCCTACATGGAGAATTTCCCAGAACAGGATCGGCCCAATTGGTCGCCCGTGCTCAAACACCTGCTGCTCCTCCTCATTATCGCGGGCCTGACCTGGCTTCTTGTTGGTGTGGTCAACGGTGCAGCGCGCTCGTACCTCAAATTCGTGGAGCGGGTGGCTGAAACGCGCTATCGCCGGGTCCAAACGCAGCTGCAGATTTTGCGGCGCTTAGCGGTGGCCCTCATTATCGTGATCGGCCTGGCTGCCATGCTCATGACTTACCCGGGTGCAAAAGCCGCCGGCGCTTCACTTTTCGCATCCGCGGGCGTGATCTCCCTGGTTGTTGGTATTGCTGCGCAATCCACCCTGGGTACCCTCTTCGCTGGGCTGCAGCTGGCCTTCTCAGATTCCATTCGTGTCAATGACATCGTCATCTGGGATGGGAATATGTGCACTGTTGAGGAAATCACGCTGTCCTACGTGGTCCTCAAAGTATGGGACGGCCGGCGTCTCATTGTGCCTTCCAATAAACTCACTTCCACCACGTTCGAAAACTGGAGCCGGCGCGATCTGGACATCATGGGTTCGGTGGTCCTTCAGCTGGACTGGAGTGCTCCCATAGCGGAACTACGTGCCGAACTTGACCGTATCCTCGCTCATACTGACCTCTGGGATGGCGACACCGGCACCCTCGTGGTGGGGGATGCCTCCACCGCGAACGGCCTGCAAGTCTCCGCGATTGTTTCCGCCTCCTCGCCCGGCGAACTTACCGACTTGCGAAACCACGTGCGCGAAAAGCTCATCGTGTGGTTGCAAAACAACGCCCCGGATGCTTTCCCGCACACCCGTTTTTATAACGACGCCGCTGAATCTCCCACTCTCGGTGCTCTTCCCGCGGGAAGTGATGCGGAGCAGGCAGAATCCGATGTGGAACAGCGCGGAAGAGATGCGGCTGGCGAATCACGCGAAGCTAAGGCTGAAGAAGCTGAGGAAGTCGTGGCCGAGGAATCCGCGCGATGCGCGTCTGTGGAGTCGGGGGAGTCGGGGGAGCCGGCCAAGCCTGCAGCTCGCGAAGTCACCCGCACCTCCATCGGTGCCCAGGAACAAAGCGACGCGGATACCACCTTCGACCCGCAGGATTACCGGGAAACCCGGATCCTCTCCGCAGCTGATATCGAAGCGGCGGTACGCCCGGAGCGGGTACCCGTAGCAAGCCGCCCCGCAAGTACGGCTGGCACGGAAGGCCCGGCCACCCGCATCCGGGAAGGTCACGAAGCTTCGCTGTTCACCGGATCTATCCAAGCAGAAAAGCGCGGCCAAGAATTCTCCGGGCCGGGAGCCGAAGTTCTGGCGGAGCGCGAACATAATGCCGCGCGCCGCACCGGTCAGCAAGAACCTATTCACGAAACCGGCAAAGTCCCAGCAGAATCATCGGCTCCTCCCACCGCGGTATTCCCGGCCATTTCCGAAGAAACAGATGGAACTGACGCCACAAAGCAACCTGACAACAATAAGGAAACTGAAGAAAGGACAGCACATGGCACGGATGCTCCCGCAAAGCGATGAAGAATGGGCCCGGGTTCTCACCCCAGCAGAATTCACGGTCCTGCGCCAAGCCGGAACCGAAGCGCCCTTCACCGGCGAACTCCTGAACGAAGAACGCGAAGGTATCTACCGGTGCCGGGCCTGCGGGGCAGAACTTTTCCGCTCCACCACCAAATTCGATGCCGGATGCGGCTGGCCCAGCTTCTATGACCCTTCCCGCAGTGATGCCGTGCGAACAGACGTTGATTACAAACTCGGATACCCGCGCACTGAAGTCCGCTGTGCCACCTGCGATTCCCACCTCGGGCACGTCTTTCCAGATGCACCTCATACCCCTACTGGGCAGCGTTACTGCATGAACTCCGTAGCACTCACCTTCGAACCCGAAACTGAGCCCGCATCCGGCTCCCAGCCCTCGCCCGCGTCCGGGCCACTATCCAAACCCGCAAGCACGTCCACCACCGCATAGATTCGGTAGAATCACCGGTGTTGCACACCGCGGCCAACGGGGGCTCTTCCCGGGGTGGCGGTGTCCACCGGGTCGCGACAAAGGAGAAACCATGCCGAGCCTTCATGTCATGTCCGCAAACCTCCAGCAAGGTAAGCCCTCACGGCGCCCGCGCCCGGGCACGGACAAAGTGACATGGCAGCGCGAATCCATTAGTAAAGCCATTCGGCAGATCACCGCCGCTGGCCCGGACCTCCTCGCCCTCCAAGAACTCAAAGTCACCACTGCCGGAGGGGACCTCTACGCACCCCTCCTCGCCGCAGGTAACTACCACGAAGCCATTTTCGCGCCCACCAAGAATGAACGCGGCCGGCTCCGCTCCACCAAAAAAGGGCAGGCCCGCGGCGTTGGCACTGCGCTCCTCTCCGTCTACCCCATCGGCGCTCGTGAAGTCATCAACCTCCCCGTCCACCAGCAAGAAACATGGCTGAAAACCCTGCGGACAAATATCGGGATTGGTGAAATCCCCCGGGTTGCGATCCTTGCGGAAATTAAAGTGGCGCCCGGGTACTCCGTCGTCGTCGCTGCAACGCACCTCACTTACACGTACCGCCTCAACGTTACGCAACTACGCACCGTAGCCGGAGCCCTCGCCGGGTTCGCCCAGCGCCACGGTCTGGAGAAGGCCCCGCGCCTCATTATTGGGGATCTCAATATCCGCGGCTGCGATGTACCCCTAGCCGCCACCGGATATGAAGCGGCTGCCGAAGCCCTCACCTACCCCTCCGATGAGCCGGAAAGCCAAATCGACCATATCCTCGGAACCGGGGTAGATGTGCGCGCGGCGGAAAACCTCTTCTTGCCGCTCTCCGACCATCGCGCTTTGCGTGCCACCGCCGTCTGGACATAGGCTCGCCCTGCGCTGCGCTGCGCTGCTACACCGTCGCACTGCTGCGCTGCCGCACCGCGCGCTCGAGACGCGCCCTCACACCTGAAGAAGTCTGTCTACACTAGTGCTGTTATGGCCTCTGTACTGCTCAACTTTTGGGTGATTATCGCGATTATGCTCGTCGGCTACCTCGTCGCGCGCTGCAAAATCGTGCCCCCGGGAAGCGACCGCACCCTCACTCAGCTCGTCTTCTACACCACCCTGCCGGCACTTATGTTCACCACCCTCGCGAACTCCGACCCGGCCTCCTTCTTCGGTGTCAACGGGCTCGCCAATATCATCTCCTCGGTAGGAACCGGACTCATCTATACAGCCCTGGCCGCCACCCTGCTCAAAAGCCGAGGAACCGAACTCACCGTCGGCGCGCTCGTTGCCTGCTATACCAATATCGGCAACCTGGGCGTGGCCTTCCTCGTGGCCATCACCGGCGACCCCACCCCGGCCGCCCCCATCCTGCTTTTCCAAATCCTCGTGATGGTGCCGGTATTCTTCTCCATCCTCGACAACCAAACCGGGAAGAAAACCGAAGGGCTGTGGCGCACCATCCTCTCCCGCCTCAAAAACCCGCTACTCATCGCGGTCTTCGCCGGGCTTATGGTCGCCCTCCTCGAAATACCCATTCCGGAACTCATCTCCGCACCGCTCACCAAAATGGCAGGTGCGAACGTTCCCATTATTTTGCTGGCTATGGGAATGTCCCTACGCGGGGCGCACCTGCCCCGCTTCGGACGCGAAAGCGCACCCCTCATGCTCGGCATCTTCTGCCGGCTCGTCCTCGGGCCGCTTATTGCCTTCGGGGCTGGTTATCTCCTCGGCGCGCGCGGCGAAGCCCTCATGGCCATCGCCATCATCGGAGCCTTCCCCACCGCCAACAACGTGTTTGTTTACGCGCATCGCTACCGTTCCGGCGTCACTATGGCTCGCGACGCCGTCATTATCACTACGGTCGGTTCACTCCTCGTTATCCTCCTCATTACCGTCATTGCCCAAACAGTATGAGGTCACGATCCTTTCACAGGATTGTAATCAGGCCCGGGTGCCTCCCCGTCCACCTCAAAATCAGGCTGATCGTAGGTGTAATCCGGATCCGGAGCCGCGGGAGTAGGGGAGTTCATATCGGCGGTATCGAGTACGCGATCCTCCCCACCAAGGGTGTGCGACGCCGCCCGTGCCGTGACCGGCGAGGGCGATTCCTCCGCGCGGGTATTGAGCTCCTTCGCGTTGTATTCCAGCAGCTGCTTCGCCACCGCGGTACCCGCCAAATCGCGCAGATCCAGATCCGGGAGCTCCGTAAGCGGCTTGTCCGGGGTACGGCGCAGCACCTTGAATACTTCCCACACGATAGAAATAAGTGGAATCACAATAATCGCACCCAGCAGTCCCGCCACGAACGTACCGGCCGTCACGCCCACCGCAATAACGACCGGGTGGAGCGAAACCTGATGCCCCATAATCAGCGGTTGGAGCACATGCCCCTCGAACTGGCCAATGAGCGCCACGCCCACCAGCACTACCAAGGAAATAACCACACCCTTCGTGGCCAAAGCCACCAACGCTGCAATAATCATGGCCGCCGGGGCACCAAAAAGTGGAATAAAGGCACCGATGACCACCAGCACAGCCAGGGGAGCGGCCAGCGGAACCCCGCAAGCCACCAGGAGAATCGCGGCCATAACGCCGTCGCATAACGCAATAAGAATCGTGCCGCGCGCATACCCCGAGAAGCTATACCACCCGGCGGTAGCAGCCGCGTGGGTACGCCGCCGCGCCCGATCCGGGAGCACATTAATGAACCACAGCCACATATTCTTCCCGGCCGCCAGGAAGAAAATCGAGCAGAAAAGCGCCAGCGCAATCAAGGTGAAAGCCAGCGCAACCGTGCCGGCCTGCGAGAGCGCCGTCGACGCAATATTTCCCGCATTGTCCTGCAGATACGCGGCCGCGCGTTCAATGCCCTCATTCAGGGCCGCGCGCAGCTCATCGACCGTAATATTAATCGGAATTGGCCCGTCCGCAATCCAATTAAAAATCCCGTCCAGGCCGCGCTGCATCTGCTCGGAAAGACTCGACCACTGATTCGCCACCGAATCAACAATCCAGTAAATAATCCCGCCCAGCGCCGCAAACAGGCCGAGCAAAGCCAGCGCGGTTGCCAGCGCCCGCGGCATAATCCGATCCAGAATATTGACAATCGGATGGAGCAGCGAGGTCATCACCAGCCCGAGGAACACCGCCACCAGCACCCACTGCACCGAGGCCGCCATGTGGAAAATACCCCAGATGGCAATCACCACGCCGATGAGGAGCCAGGCGCTCACGCCCCATGTCACAAGAACCGGCTGCACCCCGGCCGGATGAATCTCCACAACGGTGCGCTGCGAACGCCCGCTACTATCGGCTGGGTCCTTCGCGTAACGCTCCACGGCCTCTTCGGCCACGCGCTCAATCTGTTCGCGCCGCGACACCGCCGAGCGAATCCGATCCATCAGGGAGGGTGACTTCTTTGATTCCTTCACAAGCTTTAGCTTACTGAAGAACAGTCTGTGCCGCGGGTATTAGTGCGCCGGTGCGTTACGGCGCGGCATTGGACTCGCGCTGCGCGCGGTAGTACGACGACGCCGCCACCCGCCGCGCTACTCATTTGGCCGCAGCAGGTCAATTTCGCTTTCTAGCCACTGAGCTAGCTCGCCAGCGGCAATTCGCGCGTCGATCTCACGCTGTTCTTCCGGCTCCTCAATGCCGACGAGGAAAGATTCCCCGCATTCCCCGAAAGGCACTGCGATGACTTCGCCATCCTCGCTGCCCGCCCACCAGAACTCGGGGCGGTAGCCGGCCGCTGTGAGCGTCTCCCACACCACCCGGGCACGTTCTTCATATTCGGGAGTGAAACGCCCCACCGGCGTATTCCACGCATCGGGCAAACCATCCGGAATGCGCGGGAACACCGCCGCGGGATCGCGCCCTTCAAGCATCTCGGCCGGGATAATACGCGGAGTATCCCGCTCGCTCACCCGCCCCGGCGCCACCGGCCGCAGCGCCAGCTGCCCGCCGGTAGGCTCTCCCAACACTCCCGCCTGGAAGCGGGCGGTTCCCACAGCTACCAGCTGCCCGGCCAGCGATTCCAGATCCACTTCGTTCTCGGCTACCTCGCTCTCGCCCACCTCGGTGAGAAGCGCCAGCGCAGCTGCATCCGCGGCCGGAGTCGCGGAAAGGACGAGAGCGGCGTCGTCGGCAAGAACACGGCGCTGCTCCGAGCCGTTCGCGTACGTGATAGCAACAAGGCAATAACCCTGCTCCGGAGTGGCGGTGATATCGAATGCGGCAATCGGTTGCCCGGAAACGGTGAGCGAGGTGATATTCATGCTTCGAGGATACTCCCCCGACGCGTGTGTTAGCCTGGCCGCGGGCGCGCAATAACCGCCGCGGACGAGGGAGCCGTACCCGCCCAGCGCAAAGACGGCCACAATACCTATGGCGTGGATAATTTTGCTGTTCTCCGGGGCGCTTGAAACCGTCTGGGCGGCGGCCCTTGATAAATCTGAACATTTCTCGCGGCGCGGGCCGGTAGCGGTCTTTGTGCTGGCCCAAACACTCTCGCTCCTCGGCCTGGCCTGGGCTATGCGCGAGATCCCCACCGGCACGGCCTACGCGGTCTGGGTAGGTGTGGGCGCGAGCCTCACCGTGCTGTACGGCTGGCTGAGCGGCCAGGAAAGCACCTCGCGCGCTCGCGTATTGCTGCTGAGTGTGCTCGTCGCTTCGGTGGTGGGACTCAAGGTGGTGAGCTGATGGCCTGGGCGATTCTGGTAGGTTCCGGTATTTTCGAGGCCGTATGGGCGACGGCGCTCGGTGATTCGCGCGGGCTCACCCGCCCGGTGCCGGCCCTAGTATTTGCCTGCGCGCTCGTCATTTCCATGTGGGGGCTCTCGCGGGCGCTACGCGAGATTCCGCTCGGCACGGCCTACGCAGTGTGGACGGGGACCGGCGCGGTGCTCACCGTGGCAATTGCTGCCGCGCGCGGAGTCGAGCAACTCACCGTACTGAAAATGGTGTTCCTGTGCGGGGTTGTTGGCGCGGTGGTGGGGCTGCGGCTGGTGGAGCGGTGTGAGCGTGCGGGTGGATGACACCATAACGCTCTTCGAGCTTTATTCGCCCGACTATCCGGATGTTCCTGCCCGCACCCTCATTGCGTATGTGGATGACCCCTTCATGTATGACAGGTGGGAAAGTGGTGATGACGAAGAATATACCGGGTATGAGGACTACCGGCTGAGCGCCGTCGCCAAAAAGATGGCGGTGTATTCCTCCTGGGAGGAATGGAACGGCGGCCGCGAAGTTAATGATAACGGCGTCATGCGGCCGGTGGCGAAGGACGATCCTCTTGTGGGCGATCAACTGATTCTCAGTGTGAGCCTTGCGATACATGGTGAAGAATTTGAGGCTGGTGAGGTGGATAACCTCACCCCGGACGTTATCCTGCGCGGAACGGTTCGTACTGCGGAACTGGTTGCCAATGCTTTAACCGGTCAAAAATGGTGGCGCTGCGAAGTAGATTGCGGGTTCTTGATTACGCTCGCTCTGCCGGGCGATATCGATCCTGCTCCGGCTCCGGGCACGCTCGTCGATGGCCAGGCGCTCCTGCTAGGATCCACGGGATTTTGGGAAGATAAAGAGCCTGGTGTGTACCAGCTGCGTGGCCAGGGCGAACTGTGAAGTAGTGCCCTTCGGCGAACGAAGAAAATGGTAGGCCCCGTGGGATTCGAACCCACAACCCTTGGATTAAAAGTCCAGTGCTCTGACCGTTGGAGCTAGAGGCCCACGAAGTAGTGTAGCGCGCTTTGGCCCGCTGGTAAAAAATCGGGCCGATTTTGTGTGGAAATCCGCACCGGGAAACACTTTGAGGTGCGACAATAGAAGAGTGAGCGAGCGCACTGGCGCGCCCCGAGCGAGTGGAGGAAAAATTATGGCTAGCAGTTTTCGCCGTCCGGCCCAGATGAAACCGGACCAGCTCGAGTCCATCGAAGGTGAAGCGGACGTCGCCTACCACAGCGAGCTCGCCCACACCGCGGCCCAGGCGTTGCTGCCCGGCGCGGGCTACCACACCGAAGAACCGGAGGTGCGCGCCCGCGTGCTCGACCTCATCGCCACCGAAGGAATCGACGTCATCGCTGAAGCGTGGGCTCGCTCCCCGGAAGGCACCCTCCCCGGAATGCTGTGGCGCGGCTATTTGCTGCGTGAATGGTTGCGGCGTTTCCCGAACGACGCCGCCGCGCGGCTCACCGCCGCGCGGGAAAAGCTCGGCTCCCAGGGCGCTGATGGAGTGGAGAAACTTGAGAAAACGCCCACCCTCGGGGATGTGAAATCCAGCTGGGATGAGGTGTTCGCCGGTTCTTTCAGCGGGGACTTCGCGGAGGTACTGGCTAGCTCGGCTCGCCTGTGTGACACTCTTGCCGAAGTGGATCCGCTCTGGATCCCCACTGATGAGCACCCGCTGGCCACGCCGGTCACGCGCCGCGATGCGGCGCTGCTGGAAACAGCGCGGGAATTCCGCGCGGCCGGGGCTCGGGCAGTACGCGGCACGCTGTCTTAACAAAGCTGGCCTGTTCACACCGTGGGGCTACCCGTTCTTGTGGCGGGGGCTGGCCCGCGCGGGAAGCCACGGTATCGGGGAGGGTTCCCCTGGCGGAGGGGAGCTGCGCCGTCGTTCGTTTGCTTGGACGTAACTTTTCTGTCGTAGTGATCGACTACGGTTAAGAGGTAGCAGGAAAAAGGAGCCCTCCTATGAGTATCGTTAGCGGATCACCGCAGCCGGATCAGGCCGCGCTTTTTAACCAGCTCGCCCAGGAATGCTTCGCGGCGGATGGTGTTGTGCCTTTTAGTGAGCAAACCCTTCTTGATATTGCCGCGGGTGCAGAAAGCTCGCGGGTGTGGACTCTCGGGGATCCCGTGGTCGGGGTGGCTCATTCCGGGCGTACCGGGGATGTGGAATTGGCGGTGCGTCCGGAGGCGCGCGGAAAAGGTGCCGGCAAGGAATTGCTGCGCACCGTTCTTGACGCGGGGGAAACCGCGGTGTGGGCGCACGGGGATCTGCCTGCTGCGCAGGAACTCGCGGCGTCCTCCCAGCTCTATCCGGGGCGTACTCTTCTTGTGCTGGAGCGTCCTGTTACGGAAGAAAACCCTGCTCCCGCACTGTGGACTTTGCCGGGGATCGTGCTGGCTCCGGTGGATCCGGCCACGGATCTGGAAGATATCGCGCGCCTCAATGCGGAGGCTTTCGCGGATCTACCCGATCAGGGCCAACTCACCGCGGAGGATCTGCGTGAACGTATGGAAGCGCCCTGGTTTACTCCGGAGCTCCTAGTTACCGCGCGCTCTCAAGGCGAACTCGTTGGTTTTGTGTGGCTTAAGCCAAATGTGCTCGGGGGTGCCGCGGGTGCGGCCGGGAGTGGTTCTGGCGGCGCGGGCACGGCTGGCGAATCGGCTGCCGCCGCGGCTGGTGAATCGCTCGAAGCAAATGTGCTGGAGCTTTATGTTCTCGCGGTGGCACCGGAACATCGCGGCAAGGGCATCGGTAAACTCCTAACCGCCTGGGCTCTGGTCACCACCGGCTCGCGCGGTTTCTCGCGTTGCGTTCTTTACGTTGATGCCGCGAATGCCGCCGCGGTGCATGTTTACGGAAAAGCTGGGTTCACGCAGGCGGAACGGCATGTTCGCTACGAATTGCAACCCGAACCGGCGCTCTCCGCCACTCGTGCTCGCCTGGCTGCCCGGGAGGGTGTCAGCGCCGTGGAACCCACCCCGCACGAAACTTTCTTGCAGGCGGTGCGGCTCGGCTCCCCGGTCTCCACTAAATCCCTCACGGATATGGCCAAAGAATCACGCAAGCTCGCCAAGCGCTCCGCGAAAGCTCCGGAAGAATCCCAGCTTCCCGAAGGGCGTTTCGCGGATCGGGAACTCTCCTGGCTGGCTTTCAATGAGCGGGTGCTGGAGCAGGCAGAAGATGAAACCCTGCCGCTCCTGGAACGCGCCTGGTTCCTCTCCATTTTCTCCTCGAACCTCGATGAGTTCTTTATGGTGCGGGTGGCTGGCCTCAAGCGCCGTATTGATACCGGCATTGGTGTGGTGGCGGCCTCCGGCCTCACCCCGCGTCAAGTTATGAAGGGCATCGCGGAACGCACTCATGAACTAACCGCGCGCCAAGCGAAGGTCTATTCGGAGGATATCAAGCCTAAACTCGAAGGCCAGGGTGTGTTCATCCGCCGCTGGAATGAGCTAGATGCGCAGGTGCAGCAACGTTTCTCCAAGCTTTTCAAGGATGAAATTTTCCCTGTTCTCACCCCGCTCGCGGTGGATCCCTCCCACCCCTTCCCTTATATCTCGGGCCTGTCTCTCAACCTCGCCGTCGTCCTCAAGGATCGGCGCGGTTCCTCCGCCTTTGCGCGGGTGAAAGTGCCGGATCTACTCCCGCGTTTCCTGATGATCGGGGAAGATGGCACGGCCTACAGCCCGGAAAACGTTCCGGTGGAAGCCGGCAGCGATATTGAATTCCTGCCCCTGGAGGAACTCATCGGGCATCACCTGGGTGAGCTCTTCCCCGGCATGGATGTGCAGAGCTACGCCACCTTCCGGGTCACCCGTAATGAGGACCTGGAAGTGGAAGAAGATGACGCAGAAAACCTCCTCACCGCGCTGGAACGCGAATTGCTCCGGCGCCGCTTCGGGCCGGTGGTGCGCCTGGAAGTGGATGAGGATATGGATGATGCCACCCTCAGTTTCCTCCAGAAGGAAATGAGTGTGAGCTCCTCTGATACCTATCGCTTACCCGCGCCCCTCGATCTGCAATCTCTGGAACAGCTCCACGATCTGGACCGGCCCGGGCTTAAATACCCCAAGTACGTTCCGGTCACGCCTACCGGGCTCACCGATGCCGAATCTGCTAAACCCGCGGATTTCTTCGCCAAGCTGCGTGATCATGATGTGCTGCTCCACCACCCCTATGAATCTTTCTCCACTTCGGTGCAGCAATTCATCGCCCAGGCAGCCGCGGATCCGCAGGTCTTGGCTATCAAACAAACCCTGTACCGCACCTCGGGGGATTCCCCTATCGTCAATTCGCTTATCCGCGCGGCGCGCGCCGGGAAACAGGTCCTCGCCATCGTGGAAATCAAGGCGCGTTTCGATGAGCAGCGCAATATTGAGTGGGCGCGCAAGCTAGAGCGGGCCGGGGTTCACGTGGTCTACGGAATGATCGGGCTGAAAACCCATTGCAAGCTCGCGCTGGTGGTGCGCCAAGAATCCGATGGCTTGCGCCGCTACTGCCACGTGGGTACCGGGAACTACAACCCGAAGACCGCCCGCGGCTATGAGGATTTGGGCCTGCTGACCTCCAACCGGGATGTGGGCCAGGATCTCACCCGGCTGTTCAACCAGCTCTCCGGTTACTCACGCCAGGAACGTTTCCACCGGCTCCTCGTGGCACCCACCGGTATTCGCTCCGGACTTATCGACCGGATCGAACGCGAAATTGAAAATAAGAACGCCGGCAAACCCGCGTGGGTAAAATTCAAAGTCAATTCCATCGTGGACGAAGCCATGATCGATGCGCTCTATCGGGCCAGCCAGGCCGGCGTGAAGGTCAGCATCCAGGTGCGCGGAATCTGCGCCCTGCGCGCCGGTATCCCCGGGCTCTCGGATAACATCAAGGCCCGTTCCATTCTGGGGCGCTACCTGGAGCACTCGCGTATCTACGCCTTCTGTAACGACGGCGATGCCGATGTCTTTATCGGATCTGCCGATCTCATGCATCGCAACCTCGACCGGCGCATCGAAGCCCTGATCAAGATCACGGACCCGGATATGGTGGACCGCCTGGTAGAGCTCGTGGATGTGGCCACCTCGGATACCACTAGTTCGTGGCACCTGGGTCCGGATGGGTGGGTGCGTCACAACCTCAGCCCGAAGGGCCGCCCGCTCGTCGATATCCAGGAGCTGCTTATGAAACAAGCACGCTCGCGCGTGGCAGGAGGCGACTAGAAAACCCGGGCCGTGCGGGGAAACTCGCGGGCCAGCATATATTCGTAACAACTATGCAAAAGGGGGAGTGATGGGCAGCGTTCATGCTGCGGGCGCCGTTGTGTGGCGCAAAAAAGGCGGCGAATTCCAGGTGCTACTCGTGCGCCGGGATAGCTACAAAGACTGGTCTTTCCCCAAGGGCAAATACAAGCCGGGCGAAGGCCCGCGCATGGCAGCCGTACGGGAAGTCTACGAAGAAACCGGCGAATATATCGCCCTGCAGCGCCCCCTGCCTTCCATCGGCTACACCCTCTCCTCGGGGAAAAAGAAACGGGTCTTTTACTGGGTGGCCCGCCCGCTCACACCGCGCTCGCGGCCAGTTGCCGCACGCCCGGAATTCTCCTCTGCTCACCCCGGGGAAATTACCCGGTCACGTTGGATGAACGCGGAAACCGCCCTCGAAAAACTCAGTTATAAAGACGAACGCGCCATGCTCAAACGCGTCCTGAAATACTGGGAACACGGGGAACTTACCACTCGCGCGGTCCTGCTGGTGCGCCATGCCCGTGCCCAAAAACGCTCGGCTTGGAACGGGAGTGAAAAAACCAGGCCCCTTACCCCGCACGGGGCCTCCCGGGCCCGCACCATCAGCGCGGTGCTCAGTGTGTATGGCGTGGACCGCCTCGTCTCTTCCCCCTGGCAGCGCTGCACCGCAACCATTGCTCCCTACGCGCAGGCTTCGGGAGTCTCCCTCACCTGCGTTGCCGCCCTCACCGAACACTCCCACGCGAAGAACCCCGGCGGAGTGCGTAAAACCATTGAGGGGGTACTAACGGACAGCGGGGCTCCCGCGGCGGTCAGCTTGCATCGCCCTACCCTGAGCACCGTTATCGACGTCGTTAAAAAACACGGCGGCCACCATGTAAAAGAAAAACTCCCCGATGAAGATCCGTATCTCAAAACCGGGGAAATCCTCGTTGTGCATATGAAGGGTAGCCGCGCGGTGGACGTCGAGCGTTTCCGCCCCGTCCACACTGAGCTGTAGCGGGCCCGTGCCCACCGAGCTCTAGCGCGCCCACGCCCCCAGCGGCCCCGCGCAGTCAGACGCACGCACCCGACTCCCTGTGAGACATGCTACAAGCTCGTTAACCTTCTGTTTACCTCCGGTGTGGGCCGTCGTAACCCACGCTTCCTAGGCTCGAACCAGCGAGCGCCGAAACGGGCGTTCCTGAACACGCAAGGATTAAACAGTGAAGACCATGAAGATCTCGGCACTTGCTGGTGCCACCGCTCTTGCTCTGACCCTTTCCGCCTGTGGTGGGGACGCAACGACTTCTGCCACCACCGATGCCGCCAAGGGTGACACCACCACCCAGGCCGCGGATAGCGGCTCGAACCTCTCGGGCACCATCTCCGGCTCGGGTGCTTCCTCGCAGCAGAAAGCCCAGCAGGCCTGGCGCGATAACTTCACCATCGCGAACTCGGGCGTGACCGTTAACTATGAGCCCACCGGCTCGGGTACCGGCCGCCAGCAGTTCCTCTCCGGCCAGGTGCAGTACGCCGGCACGGACTCGGCCCTCAAGGCTGAAGAACTCGCCCAGGTTTCCAACGCCTGCAAGACCGACGTTGCCGTTGAGCTGCCCGTCTACATTTCTCCTATCGCGATTGCCGTGAACCTCGAGGGCGTCAAGGAGCTCAAGCTCGATGCCCCCACCATCGCGAAGATCTTCTCCGGCCAGATTGAGAAGTGGAACGACCCGGCCATTGCCGCCACCAACTCCGGTGTCAAGCTCCCGGACGAAACCATTATTCCGATCCACCGCGCAGAAAAGTCCGGCACCACCGGTAACTTCCAGTCCTACCTGGAAGAAGCTGCTCCGGAAGTTTGGACCTACGGTTCGGAAGAAACCTGGCCGATCCAGGGCGGTCAGTCCGCCGAATCCACCTCCGGTGTGGTCCAGCTGGCCCTGTCCACCCCGAACTCCATCATCTATGCGGACTACTCCCAGATCGAAACCCTCACCCCGGTGAAGGTCAAGGTTGGCGATGAGTTCATCGGCCCCGAACCGGAAGCCGCCGCCCGCGTGGTGGATGACTCCCCGGCCGCCGAAGGTGCCACGGACACCCTCCTCAACAAGGACCTCAAGCGTGACGGCTCCGTCAAGGGTGCCTACCCGGTCGTTATGCTCTCCTACCTCATCGGCTGCCAGGAATACAAGGATGCCTCCACCGGTGAACTGGTCAAGGCGTTCTTCACCTACGTCGTCTCCGAAGAGGGCCAGAAGGCCGCCTTCGCCGCCAACGGTGGTAACGCCCCGATTTCGGACACCCTGCGCACGCAGGCCATGGCCGTCATCGACACCATCAAGTAAGCACCGGTTAGACAACCGAATACCTCTATCTGAAAGTCGATATGACTGAACGAGATAACGCAGCCGGGGAGGTTCTTGAGCGTACCGCTCAGGAAACCTCCCCGGAGGTGGGTCAGACTGCAGTGCCGGCCCGCCCGAGCAAACGCGCGCGTCGCCGCGTTGCAGACACTACCTTCAACGGCCTAGCCATCGGTGCTGGAGCTTTCATCATCCTCATCCTGGGTGCCGTTTTCATCTTCCTGCTCCTCGAGTCATATCCGGCATTCATTGCCGGTAAGGAAGACATCTCCGGGACAGCAGATTTCACGAAGGGGATGGGCTTCTGGCAGTATGCCGGGGCAGCCCTCTTCGGCACCGTGCTCTCCGCACTCCTGGCCCTCGCCCTTGCCGTGCCTTTCGCGGTGGCGATTGCGCTCTTCATTTCGCATTTTGCGCATCGGCGCTTCGCCTCCGTCCTCGGCTACATTATTGACCTCCTGGCGGCCATCCCTTCGGTGGTCTTCGGCCTGTGGGGTATCCGTACTCTCGAACCGATTGTGCGCCCCGTTTTCGAATGGGTTTCCAGTGTTCTTACCCCGCCCCTCCAGTGGTGGGTGGACCACGTTCCGTTCATGGGTGAAGAAGGCGGGCTGGCCCAATTCGATTGGTGGCCCCTGCAGCCCAGCCTGGTGGCTTTCACGCCGCCGGCCCGTAACATCATGATGGGCGGCCTGGTGCTGGCCATCATGATCCTTCCGATTATCACCTCGCTGTGCCGTGAAGTATTCCTCCAGACCCCGAAGCTGCTGGAAGAGGCAGCGCTCGGTCTGGGTGCTACCCGCTGGGAAATGATCAAGATGACCGTGCTCCCGGTGGGGCGTTCCGGTATCGTCTCCGCGGCCATGCTGGGCCTGGGGCGCGCCCTGGGTGAAACGATGGCGCTTCTCATGGTGCTCTCGGCCGGCCTGCAGGTGAACTTCAACCTCTTCTCCCCGGGCCAGCATTCCACCATCGCCTCCCAGATCGCCCTGAACTTCCCTGAAGCTCACCCCGGTCTGCAGCGCCAGGTCCTTATCGGTATCGGCCTCATGCTCTTCGCCCTGACCTTCGTGGTCAATTGGTTGGCGCGGCGCGTACTGGCCCGGTACGCAGAATTCTCAGGAGCGAATGCCTAATGAGTACTGACGTGACACAGAACCCAGCCAGCCAGCCCGATGGCGGCGCGCACGCGATTCCGGCCGAGCCGGCTGTCAGCGAAGGCACTCCGATCTTCGCCTCCGAATACGGCCGCCTGCCCAAGTTCTTCAACTGGGCCGTGCTCGTTGTGTGCATGCTGGCCTCCTGGCTGCTTTTCCACTTCGGTTTCAAAGCGGAGTCGCTCTTCGGTGCGGTCCTGGTGGGTCTTATTCTCTTCTTCCTCGTCATCCGCATTGTCGGATACGCGGTGGAAGGCCCGCGCCGCGGTGCCAATCGCATGGCAACAGTGCTTATCACCAGTGCCTTCGCGCTCGCGGTTCTCCCGCTGCTCTCACTGCTGTACACGGTGATTGTGGAAGCTCTCCCGGTTCTCAGCTACTCCTTCCTCAACAATTCCACCCTTGGCATGTCTCTACCGGGCGCTCAGCCCGGCCTCGGCCACGCCATCGTGGGCACGCTCATTATTACCGGCATTACGGCGCTTATCGCCATCCCGCTCGGTATTCTGACGGCCATCTACCTGGTGGAATACAACAGGGGCGGCTGGTTCGGGCGCTCGGTGACCTTCCTGGTCGATATTATGACGGGTATCCCCTCCATCGTGGCCGGCCTTTTCGCCGCCGCGATTGTTCCGGTGCTTGCCCCCGCGCTCGGTTTCCGCAATGGCATCATGGGCGCCGTCGCGCTCGTCGTTTTGATGACGCCGATCGTGGTCCGCAATACCGAAGAAATGCTGCGCATCGTTTCCAATGAATTGCGCGAAGCATCCTACGCACTCGGCGTGACGAAGTCCCGCACTATCATCAAGGTGGTGCTGCGGACCGCGCTCCCGGGTATCGTATCCGGTTGCGTGATCGCCATCGCCCGCGTGATCGGCGAATCGGCCCCGCTGATGATTACCGCCTCCGTCTCGGATACGTTCAACTACTCCTTGTTCAACGGCCCGATGATGACGCTCCCGGTGTTCGTCTACTCGCAGTTCAAGGCCAATAACCTCGACCTGGCCTGGGGCGGCGCGCTCGTCTTGGTGTTTATCGTGCTGGTATTCAACTTGCTGGCGCGCTTGATTGCTCATATCTTCGCCCCGAAGGGCCGCTAACGCGGCAGCCGAAAGGAAAAACAGTGCCTCAGGGAATTAGTGTTCGTAACGAGAACATTTACTACGGTGATTTCCTCGCCGTGGAGAACGTCAATGTGGATATCAAACCGAATTCGGTGACCGCGCTGATCGGCCCGTCCGGGTGCGGCAAATCCACGTTCCTGCGTTCCCTCAACCGTATGCATGAAGTGATCGACGGCGCCTACGTGACCGGCGACGTCTTTATCGACGGCAATAATATTTACGGCCCCGGGGTGGACCCGGTGACCGTCCGCCAGCACGTGGGCATGGTCTTCCAGCGTGCCAATCCCTTCCCCACCATGTCGATTCGCGACAATGTGCTGGCGGGGATGCGGCTCAATTCGCAAAAGATCAAGAAGTCCGACGCGGAGGAAATCGTGGAGCGCTCGCTGCGCGGCTCCAACCTCTGGGAGGAAGTGAAGGACCGCCTCGATAAGCCGGGTTCCTCGCTTTCCGGCGGCCAGCAGCAGCGCCTGTGCATCGCCCGCGCCATCGCGGTCAAGCCCGAGGTGCTCCTCATGGACGAACCGTGCTCGGCCCTCGACCCGATCTCCACCCTCGCGATTGAGGACCTCATGAACAGCCTCAAAGAGGAATACACGATCGTGATCGTGACGCACAACATGCAGCAGGCGGCGCGCGTCTCCGAAATGACCGGCTTCTTCAATATCGCCGGCACCGGCAAGCCCGGCCACCTCGTGGAGTTCGACCAGACGGAGAAAATTTTCTCCAACCCGACCCATAAGGAAACCGAAGATTACGTCTCCGGGCGCTTCGGCTAAACCGGATAAAAGCTCCGCTGTTTACCTTGCGACCTGTGCCGCGCGGGAACGATCCTGCGCGGCACAGTTGTGTTGTGGAGGCGAAATAAGCACGACGCCGCAGCGCCGGCCCGCCGCCTCGCTTTTACGCAGCGCTCGGTTAGCAGCGAAGCGGTCTAGATGAGAACTAACCGCAGCAGCCACGTGGCAACCGCCGCCAGGGCGCCGGCGGCCGGGATGGTGAGGATCCAGGCGGTGGCAATATTTCCGGCCACGGACCAGCGCACTGCCGAGCGCCGTTTCGTGGCTCCAACACCCATGATGGCGCAGGTGATGGTATGCGTTGTCGAAATGGGGGCGGCCCACACGAACGCCGTCGTATAAAGAACGCTCGCGGCTACGCTTTCCGCAACGAAACCGCGGGCCGGATCCAAATCAATAATTTTTGAGCCGAGCGTTTTCATAATACGGAAGCCACCGGTCGCGGTCCCCAAAGAAATAGCGGCTGCCGCAGCCAGTTTCACCCAGGTGGGGATCCCGTCCTCAAGATCATGGAAGCCGCCGGCCGTGAGGGCCAGTACGATCACACCCATGGTTTTCTGGGCGTCCTGGAGGCCGTGCCCGAGGGCCACCATGGCGGCGGAAACCGTCTGGGCGTAACGGAAGCGATGCATCGTGGTGTGGTAGGGAGCCTCCGTCAGGAGGCGCAGCACCACTTTCATAATGAGGTAGGCCAGTAGGAAACCAACCGCGGGGGAGACAACCATCGGCACCACCACGCGGTCGAAAATAACCGTCCAGTGCACGGTGGCCAGAGAGGCGATGCCGGCGCCGGCCAGCCCGCCAATAAGCGCGTGCGAAGAAGAGGAGGGCAGCCCACGCCACCAGGTAATAAGATTCCAGCCAATCGCGCCGGCCAGCCCGCCGAGTACCAGGGTCAGGCCGGTTATTTTTTCCAGCTCGGTAATATCAACGATGCCGGAGCCGATTGTTTCGGCCACTTTCGTGCCGAGCATCGCGCCGAGGAAGTTCATGACCGCCGCCATCGCGAGGGCCACGCCGGGCGTCAATGCGCGGGTGGCTACCGAGGTGGCGATGGCATTTGCGGCGTCGTGAAAACCGTTAGTGAAGTCAAAAATGAGGCTAATGACGACGACGGTGCCCACCAAAAAGAGCAACTCGGACAAAATCAGGACTCCTTGAGGGCAATGCGCTCGACCACGGCGGCGAGCGTCTCGAAAGCATCGACGGTGTCCTCGAGAGTGTCCACAACCAGTTTGACACGCAGCAATTCAATGGCGTCGGTGGCGTTTTCAAAGAGCGAGGCGAGGGTGGAACGGTAGAGGGAATCGCCCTTGTTTTCCAGCTGGTTAATTTCCACCCAGTATTCGCGGGTATCCGGGGACGTCGGGTTGAAATGCGCGAGAATATCCGAGGATAGCCGAGCGCAGGTCTTAAGAATATCCACCACCGTCGGCGCGCTATCGGGAAGGGTGAGGGGGCGCATAAAGGCCACGTTTTCCCCCACCTCGTCCATGAGGTCCACGCAATTATCGATAGCGGTGGTCAGGGCATAAAGATCCTCCCTGTCGAAAGGGAGGACAAAAGACCTATTTACCACTTTGAGGAGTGCGTGATTTGACTCATCTGCATTGTTTTCTATGGTGTGCAGCTGCTGTTGCAACTCTCCGCGCTCGTGAACCGGTGCGGTCATGAGCTGCGCGAGGCCCGCGGCGGCGATGGGAAGATGCGCTGCCTGGGCGCCAATAAGGTCGAAAACCCGCGTGGAACGCGAGAATTTAGAGAATAACCCCACGTGAATTCCTCGTTTCGGGGACATGAACAATCGATGAACGACTCGTTTCAAGGATAGTTCATTACGGGGCGAAACGTGTATTTCCCGGCGGTGAGATCGGGCAAGAAAAGGGTGCCGGACCTGAGAGCGCCTGACGGCGCGAATGCCGCTCGTAGCGGCGCTAGTTGGAGCCCGGGGCTTTCAAGGTCCGGCACCGTGGCTTCAGAATAACAAGAGTGCGGGCAATCGGAAACTTTTCTTCGCGCTTTCGGGCCAAGCGTGAAAAAAGCGGACTTTTGAGCTCCGACGTGGGAAAATGATACTGGCTATGGGTTGTGTCCGGGTGGTTCGTTAGCGCCGGGCGCCGCGGCTCTCACAGGCTTGGCACTGTGGGCCTCATGCGGTCGGGGCGGGTACCCTGAGCTTATGGTCTTCGCAATCCCTGAAAATCTCAGCCCGGAAACCTATCCGATGGCCTGGCTCGTCGATACCTGGCGCGGCGCCGGCCTTCTCGAATACGAAGGTGTGGACGCAGCCGGCTACCTGCACGAATTGCGCATCGATAATGATGACCACGGCCCCTACCTGCGTTTGCGTTCGGCAACCTGGCTTTCCCAGGAGCCGGCCGGGGCGGTGGATCGCGAGGTTCCCGGCGGGCGTATGTACGCGGCTCTCACCAAAGGTCAGCTGTGGTCCAGTTTTGAGGGCTACCTGCGTGTCTCACCGAATAACCTCCAGGGCACGGAGGGGCGTTTCGTTCTGGAAGGAATGATCGCCACCTCCGCCGGCCACGCTATGACCTGGGCCGGTTTCATTAAGGGTCCGCAATTCCAGATCGTCGCGGACGCCATTGCCGCCACCCCCACCGCCGCGAGCTACACCGGCGGCCAAATCATGGGCGGCTATGTGGAATCGGAGCTGTTCTACGCCTACGACATGGCTGCCTTCGGGGCGCCGATGCGCAGCTACATGGCCGGCCGCCTCCAGCGCCTGAGCGACTGCCCGGCAGCGGGCGAACCCGCGACCGGTGGGGCGGGTTCTGCCGGTGGGGCGGGTTCAGCCGGCGGGGCGGGTGCGCCGGACGCACCGGAGGCCCACCCCGAATCGTGATACCTAGCCCGTTGCTACGCTGGCCCGGCGCGGTTCCCGGAGAAGGTGCGGCGGCCGGGGTAACTGCTTTCTACACCAATCCCTACGTGGAACAGCGGGCGCTGGAAGCCGGACGCGGCTTCGTGGACCTTTCGCACTGGCGGGTGGGGCGCGGCGCCGCCGGTGCTTTCCCGTGCGCCGATAACGCGCGTGAAGTGCTGGAATGCGATGCCCAGGGCCAAATTCGCGGTGCGCTGCTGCGCTGTGCGGGTGGCGCAGGCGACGTTTTCTTGAGTCCGCCTGGTGGGCTTGAGCCTAGTGGGCTTGAGCCGGGCGGGCTCGATTCCACTATGTACCCGGCCAACTACATTGCTATAGGTACGACGACGCACGGAGCTGAGCGCTTACGCACGGCCATGCGCGGCCGGCCCGGGCTATCCGCCAGTTTCTGGGAAGACTGGTGGCCGGATAGCGATAGGGTGATCCTCCTGATTGACAATATTGAGGAACTCGCCCGGGCCGGGCAGGCCGCCGGTATGGCCCCGGTAGGTTTATTCGCCTGGGATGCTTATCGGGCCGCGGCGCGCCGCCCGGATCCGTTCCGGGCGGCGCGCGCCGGGGTGCGCCTGGCTGAGATATACGGGCCCGGAGTAGCGGGCGCTCGCGAATCCCGGGTAGCGGGCACCGCCCGGCTCGGGGGAGCCGCGCGGAGCCTTGCCTGCCTGTATTTGGAAGGCCCGGACGCGGCGGACCTGCCCGAGCCCGGCGATCCGGTAGTCGCGGAGCGGGGCGATGGGGCAGTTATCGGCCGGGTAACCTCGGCGGTGCGGCATTGGGAAGAAGGCCCGCTTGCCCTCGCGCTGATGAGGCAGCCAGCGCCGCTGGGCGCGGTGCTGGTAGGGGAATTCCGCTGCGGCGTCGAACCTATTTCACTACCAACTCACGCGCCCGTTGCGGTGACTATTCGTGAAAGCGGCGAAAAAAGTGTCGTAGGCCGTGACTAGAATGGGGGCGAGCACCACGCTCACCACGAGGACGGAGAACCATGAACCTAACAACCTTGCGGCTCGTCACAGATATCTGCAACGGGATATTTTTTGTGATCCAGCTGGCGATTCTCGCGTTTATGGTGTGGGCGCTCGTGGCTTGCCTGCGCCGCCCGGATGCGGATTTTCGCTATGCCCGCAAGGATAAGAAGTTCTGGAGCGGGGTGCTGCTGGGCTGCGCTCTCGTAACAGGGATTGTGTTGTTCACTCCTATTCGTCTGCCTTTCCAGCCGTTCCTCATGCTCGGGGCGGCATACGGGGCGCTCTACTACCTGGGTCCCGAAGAACAACGGATGGGGCCGCGGCGTAGTTCACGCGGGCGCGGTCGCGGGTCCTGGTAAGGCCGAGTAGGCGAAGGTCGTAGCTGCGGCGTCGTACTAAGAACACCACGAAGGAGGAAGAATGCGAGCAGTTATTCAGCGCGTCACGCGCGCATCCGTCACGGTGGACGGCAGCGTGATTTCGCAGATCGGCACGGGACTGTGCGTGCTCCTGGGCGTCACCCACGGGGATGGCGCCCCGGAAGTGGAGAAAGTCGCGCGGAAAATCGCACAGCTGAAAGTGCTGCGCGCCGCGGATGGTAGCGATGATCCCAATAGTCGGCGTAGCGCGGAAGAAGCGCAGGCTCCCGTGCTGCTTGTTTCGCAATTCACCCTGTACGCGGATGTGCGCAAGGGGCGCAAGCCCTCGTGGTCCAAGGCCGCGCCCGGGGAAGTTGCCGATCCGCTCTACGAAGCGGTGGTGCGCGAATTGCGGGATACGTACGGACTGGAAGTAGCCACCGGTCAGTTCGGAGCCATGATGGATGTGGAGCTCGTCAATGACGGGCCCTTCACGCTCCTCGTTGAGGTGGAACCGGCCGGCGCCTAACTCGCCGCACAACCTCGCTTTCGTGGGCCCAAGGGCCTAGGGGTAGTGAAATAAGCTCAGAAATCTCATCGAGAACAGCATTTTCCGCGCTAATTCGGCTTTTTCCCACAGCAAAATGTGAGCCACACACTCATGCCACTGGCGAACAGGGGACGGCTCCTGGGCTGAGGGCCGTTACTCTTTTAGAAGATTGCAAGTGCAAGGAGAGTTATGTTCGAAAGGTTCACTGACCGCGCCCGGCGAGTCATCGTGCTCGCGCAGGAAGAGGCACGGAACCTCAAGCACAACTACCTGGGGACCGAACATATCTTGCTCGGCCTCATTCGCGAGGGCGAAGGGGTGGCCGCAAAGGCGTTGGAAGCCCTGGGGGTAACGCTTGAGTCCGTCCGGACGCAGGTCATCGACATTATCGGTGAAGGCCAGGAGCCGCCCTCGGGTCATATTCCCTTCACGCCGCGCGCCAAGAAGGTCATTGAGTTCGCGATGCGCGAGGGGCTGCAGATGGGCCACTCCTATATTGGAACCGAACATCTCCTCCTCGGGCTCACTCGCGAAGCGGATGGCGTTGCCGCGCAGGTGCTGATCAAGCTCGGTGCGGATATGCCCACCGTGCGTAACCAGGTCAGCCAACTCATCTCCGGTTTCCAAGGTAAAGAAGCCGTGGGGGTGGGCGGAGGCCCGCGCGAAGGTACGAAGGCCGGCTCTACGATCCTGGATCAGTACGGGCGTAACCTCACCGCCGCCGCGCGTGACCACAAGCTCGATCCCGTGATTGGCCGGCATACCGAAACTGAGCGGGTTATGCAGGTACTCTCGCGGCGCACCAAGAACAACCCGGTCCTGATTGGGGAACCCGGCGTGGGTAAAACCGCGGTTGTGGAGGGCTTGGCCCAGTCCATTGCCGCCGGTAACGTGCCGGAAACCCTCAAGGATAAGCAGCTGTATTCCCTCGATATGGGTTCCCTGGTGGCTGGTTCCCGCTACCGTGGTGACTTCGAGGAACGCATGAAGAAGATCCTCAAGGAAGTCAATACCCGCGGGGATATCATTCTTTTCATCGACGAAATCCACACCCTGGTGGGCGCGGGTGCTGCGGAAGGTGCCCTGGACGCGGCCTCGCTGCTCAAGCCTATGCTGGCCCGCGGGGAACTCCAGGTCATCGGGGCAACTACCCTCGATGAGTACCGCAAGTACATCGAGAAAGATGCCGCGCTGGAGCGCCGCTTCCAGCCCATCCAGGTGGAACAGCCCACCGTGGAACAAACCATCGATATTCTGCGTGGTTTGCGGGACCGGTATGAGTCCTACCATCGGGTGACTATTACCGACGACGCCCTTGAGGCGGCCGCCACCCTGGCGGATCGTTACATTAATGATCGTTTCCTTCCCGATAAGGCCATTGACCTCATCGACGAAGCGGGCGCGCGCCTGGCCATTCGTAAGATGACCGCGCCGCCGGAGCTGCGCGAGCTAGACGATAAGATCGCCTCCACGCGCCGTGCCAAGGAAGCGGCAATTGACGCCCAGGATTTCGAGAAGGCCGCCGGGCTGCGTGATGAAGAGCAGAAGCTCGGTGAAGAACGCGATGCTCGCGAGCAGGCCTGGAAAGACGGGGATATGGACGTCGTCTCGGTGGTGGATGAAGATCTCATCACCGAAGTGCTCTCCATGTCCACCGGCATCCCGGTCTTCAAGCTCACCGAAGCGGAGTCCGCGAAGCTGCTGCGTATGGAAGATGAGCTGCATAAGCGGGTTATTGGCCAGCATGAAGCCGTGACCGCACTTTCTCAGGCGATTCGCCGTACCCGCGCGGGGCTCAAGGATCCGAACCGTCCCGGTGGTTCCTTTATTTTCGCCGGGCCTACCGGTGTGGGTAAAACCGAGCTTGCTAAGGCGCTCGCGGAATTCCTCTTCGGGGATGAATCTGCGCTGATCACTTTGGATATGTCCGAATATTCGGAGAAGCACACCGTGTCGCGGCTCTTCGGTGCCCCTCCGGGATATGTGGGTTATGAAGAAGGCGGCCAGCTTACCGAGAAGGTGCGGCGCAAGCCATTCTCCGTGGTGCTCTTCGACGAAATTGAGAAGGCCCATGCGGATCTCTTCAATTCCCTCCTCCAGATCCTGGAAGAAGGGCGCCTCACGGACGCCCAGGGCCGGGTGGTGGATTTCAAGAACACCATCATTATTATGACCACCAATTTGGGCACGAAGGATATTGCGAAGGGCGTGCAAACTGGTTTCCAGTTCGACGCCGATACCACGTCCTCCTACGAGCGTATGAAGACGAAGGTAGCGGAAGAACTCAAGAACAACTTCCGGCCCGAGTTCCTCAACCGCGTGGATGACATTATCGTCTTCCCGCAGCTGGGCCGCCCGGAAATCCTCCAGATTGTGGATCTTATGATTGGCAAGCTGGATAAGCGCCTGCGAGACCAGAACCTGTCCATCGCACTGACGAAGGACGCGAAGGAACTACTTGCTGATCGCGGTTACGATCCGGTGCTCGGGGCGCGCCCGCTGCGCCGCGCCATCCAGCGTGACGTGGAAGATGTGCTTTCCGAGAAGCTGCTCTACGGCGAATTCGCTAAGGGTGACATCATCGTGGTGGATGTGGATAAGGATAATATTCCCATGTCCTTCACGTTTACCGGCCAGTCGCCCGATCAGCCGCTCCCGGAGGGCGTGATCGAAGCGGAAGAACCGGCGCAGATGGAAGGCCTGGCCTCCGGGGTGAATACTCGCCCGAGTGGCGGGCCGGCGGCCGGGGCTGGTGCACCGACCTCCGGGGGTGGCCTAGCCGCGGCTAACTAGATTCGCTGAAGCCCGGCGTGGGGGCGCGAGCTTAAGGCTCCCAACAAGGAGCACCAAGCTCAGGTGCCAACGCTGGGTGCGCGAGCAAGGAATAGCTAATACCCGAGAGCTCGAAGCTAACCGATAAGGTGGGCTTCGAGCTCTCGCGTTATCACCGGGGCTGTTTCGGAGCGAGTGGTGAGTAGCTGCGGCACGGTGCGGCTCTGCCCAGCAACGGTGTAGCGAACCTCCCACTCCACAACGAGCGTGGCTTTCACCTCCTCGTTAGGGCGGTGGTAGATGACTTCCGTATAGGGCTGGCGGGCCGGGATGGGCTGCGCTGAGTGACCGGGTAGCGAACCGCTGGGCGTGGTGTTCCCAGCCTTCCCCGCGGTCGCACTTGTCGCACCGGGAACCTCCCAGCTTGCCCGCACGGGAACCAGATCAATAACAACCTCCGCACCGAGCAACGTGACCGTGTGCCGCTGCGCCGGTGCGGAATAATGGAGGTGGACCGGGTAGTTGATAGCCACCCAGCCGCGCGCCGGTTCCATCCACGCCGCAGCGTTCGCTGCCGCAATTCGGATACTCTCCGTGTGAATAATCGTTTCCAACTGCGCGGCGCTGGGCAGTGCTGCCGCTTGAGAACTAGCCGGAGGAGTGCCATGACCCAATATCCAACTGAGGATTCCGGCCGCGCCGCGCACATGGGCTGGCAGAGATGTATCCCGAACAGCGGCTACTAGTGCACCGTGAGACCACGGCAGTCCATACGCTCCGGTGGCGGGGCCGGTGCCCGAACCGGTTGCCGTAGTGGTCATGCTATCTTCCGGCCCGCCGCCAGAATATCCACTGTCCCCGCCGTCGCTGCCGGTGGCGGGGCCGGTGCCCGATAGTGCGCCGGCGGCCCCAGCGGGTAAACGCCGGGTGTAACGAGACTGACCCTCCACGGTTACACCGCCACCATTGGTATGAGCGGTATATACCCGCTCTTCGTTATCCTGGTATTCGCGGGCGAGGGCCGGAGCGCTTACCGTGCACGAACCAAGAAGTGCCACTGCGGATATACCGATGATGAGGGCGCGCAGGAACCAGCGCGGTCTCAAAGCGGGGTTGGTGTCACGTCTCATCACACACCTCCATCCAGAATGTCATCGTTCATCCCTACCGCATCCACGATCCAGTTATCACCTGAGCGGACTATCCGCATGGTCACAAAGAATTCTTCGGCACGATCTACTTTTTCGGCGCCCTTGCGGTTCACCACCGGATTGGGCGGATGGGAGACGGAGAACTGCACGGTATAGGCGGCTATGGGATCATTCCAGCGCCCCCGCGCCTCGCTAAAACTAAATACGGTGGCTTGCCGGGGTCGGAAATCAGTTTCTTCACGTTTCGCGATTTGGTGTTGGCACCAATCACATTGTTCCCCGGCCAGCGGGGACAGGGGTGCGATATCGCCGGTGATCGTTGCGTAATCGAGGAGGGTGAAAAGATGCTGCCCGGCTGCGATGGCTCCTTCCACGGAATTCTCGGCCATCTGGGCGGGTGGGGAGGGCACCGGAATCTGCACCGGCCAGGTGGGCGGAGCAGATGGAGAATCTGCGGGTGAAGCAGAACTAGCCGTTGGCGAAGTAGAACTAGCCGTCTGCGAAGCAGAGCTAGGGGCCGGCATGCCGGAAACTCCACCGGGGGAGAGCCCCGGGGGAGGCGCACCTGCCCCGGCCCCGCAGCTGCTGAGAAGGAAACAAAGGACGGCAAGAATTCCGGCACGGCGCCCGGTCATGAGTACGTTCATGGCGCCACGTTAACAGCCGCGCCTCACCTACCCCGGGCTTATCCACAGGAAGGCCCGCATCGGTGTGTTGTCCACAGCGTGTGCCGGCTTGGCTACGCGCCAGCGCACGTACACGCCAGCACACTTATGCGCCGGCTCGCCTACGCAGTAGCTGCTTCCGTCACCACAACCCGCGCTTCGAGCTCGCGGCATGCGCCCGGCTCCAGCAACATGTCACGGCCTTCGGCTCGGTTGAAAGCATTGGGTAGCGCCTGGCACGGCTCCATGGCCACCGCTCGCCCAGCATCACGCGCGAGTCCGGAGCCCGCGAAAATATGGAAGTTCTTGGAAGGCCAACTACCCAGACGCGCCCACAGGGCCACTTCGCGAGTTCCGGTGCGCAGGCGCGCCACATTCCAGCTAGCTCCGGCATCGCCCGCATCCGGCCCGGCGCAATCGGCAAGCTGTGCATAGGCCCAATCCGTGGCCGGGTCGATAGGGGAGCCGGCAAGCGGCTCGCACGGCGCGAAAGCGCCGGCGCCGTCGTGCGGAATAAGAGTGGTATCGGTGGCGATACGCGCGCGGCAGTCCAGGCTCAGGCGCGCCTCCGCCAGCGGGCCGGCGAGTCGGAAATACGGATGCCAGCCAAGAGCGACCGGCGCAGCTACCTCGCTGAGGTTCTCGGCGCGTAAGCGTACGTGTAAGGACCCCTCGGCCCCAATACTGTAAATGATGTTTACCGATAGTTCGAAGGGGTAAACAGTGTTCGCGTTTAGCCGGGTACCGAATTCGAGAACGCCGTTTTCCGCGCGTATCACCTCGAGTTCTTGGGTAGTGACCAGGCCGTGCAGGCCGGCTTCAGCCTCGGGAATTGGTGCCGGCACGCTGTGAACGCCGCTTACCGGAATATCGGCGTGGAGTTGAGCCCGCACGGCGGCGTCGTCGCCGTGATAGAGCGCGGCCGGGTAGCGCCCCGCGCGGATGCGATTGGACCACGGCACCAGCACGGCGCTGCGGAAACCGTTGAGTTCGCGCAGCTCATCGGGGTTGCGGTAGCCGTCGATAACCTCGGTATCGCCCAGGCGATAGTTGAGCAGGGTGGCGCCGCGGGTGGCCGCGCGCAGCGTAACGGTCCGGCCCGCGCACTCGCGTTCAGTGGTGACGATCATGGTCCTTCTTCCTTGTACTACCGGGTACGACGACGCCGCAGCTGCGGGCGCCTCCTTTAGCTTCCCACGTTCTCCAGGGTACGCGCCAAGGCCTGGTAAGCGGGCCTTGGCGCGTACTCAGTAAATGGATTATGTGTCGATCTTTAACTGGATTTCCGGCAGTGAAGAGGCATCTACCGGATTGTCGTGGTCCGTGTGTTCCCTATCCCAGGTTTCGGGCCTTCCTAAGAAGTTGGCGATTGCTAACCAGGCAGCGCCGCGGGAAAGAGGTGCTCCCCGAGCGAGGGTAGCCCGAATATCCAAAGGGGCCTGACCACTCCAAATCACGCGGGAACTAATTTCCTTTTGGATATTAGGGAGCAAGAAATCGTAAATATCGGCGAGTTGCCCGCCAAAAATCAAAGTAGGGGAGTGGATCAGATTAATTGCGCTAGCAGCTGCCCGGCCGATTAGGGTGGCTACTTCCCTGACCACTTTGGTAACAGGGGTTTCGTTTCGCTTAAGCAAGGAAACAAGGGTTCCAATCGTTGTTTCAGTCGGTAGGTTGCTGGCTGCAACAATTGCAGATCTGGTAGCAAATGCCTCAAGACAGCCGTTTTGTCCGCAGGTGCAAATGCGTGCTTGATCCGAAACGTAGATGTGACCTAAAGACCCACTCCAGCCGGTGCTATCGGGTGAAAGTGCTCCGTCTAATATATGTACGGCGCCGATGCCTGAATCGAGGTTGACGTAAAGAAAATTATCAAGCTGCTCGTCATTACGGTGAAGATAGACCGTTTCTGCGCTCGCTCCCGCTGTTGTGGAATTGGAAATGACGATATTGCAATCAATTATTCCCTCGACAATTCGAGATAGTTCGACGTTTATCCAACCAAGGGGGGTGGAATTTACTACGGTGGAGGTGGCTGGATCTACGATTCCAGGAAACGTGATTACAACTTCCTTGAGCGAGAGTCCGGCAACGTTGCATTGCGTTGATACGGATCGCAGAATTGCGGCAATATCATTGAGGGTTTGAGAGGTTGAGTCTGGGGGCATGTCAATTAGTCGTTCGATCAGCACGTTTCCCGTCAGATCTATTAGAGATGCCTCTACCGCTTCAGCGGAAACATTGATCCCGAGGGCGCAGTATGTTCTTGGGGCTGGCGTTAAGGGCGCCCCGGGCCTGCCAGGGCCAGAGACTTCGACTTCGTTTTCCCGCACGATATCACGGTTAACAAGCTCGTCAACTAGTCGTGAAATAGTGGACCGATTCAATCCGGTTGAGCGGGCTAGATCCGCCCTTGATGGGGCTGAATTGGTGAAGATAATCCGGCTTGCTAAAGAAGCTAAATTTTGGTTGCGGACAGCACCGTGAGAGGTCTCAGCAGCTTTTCGCACAGCAAGTCTCCGTAGATGTTCCGAAAGGGTTGATCACCACTTAATGATAGAGGACACTATCAGCCGACCTTGTGGCGCGTGACACAGAAGTGCCGACGTGTGCATTGTTGCATTTAATGCAACTGGACGGGTATATTGCAAACAGCAACAAAATCTAACGCTGGGGTTGGAGGTGCAATGAAAAAGAGCAATGTCGCTGGTATTGACTTGTCTACACGTTCCTGCCACGTAGTAATTCGTGATCTGGAAACGGGTGAGCTGGTTCGCGGCGCAACTGCATCTTTCCGCACTAAGACAGAGACCAATCCGCGGACATGGATGGAGGCGTATCGTTCAGCGGTCGAACTTGCTGGTGGATTAGATGATGTAGTGGCGATGTCTGTTGCCGGACAACAGCATGGTTTCGTTGGTCTAGGCACTGACGGGAATGTCCTGCGTCAAGCGATTCTTTGGAACGATAATCGCTCCAAAGAAGATGCCGAAGATCTGATTCGAGAATTAGGCCGAGGTGATGTTTCTGAGGGACGTAAGCTGTGGGCTGACAGCGTCGGAAGCGTGCCAGTTTCGTCGTTGACAGTTTCGAAGCTGAGGTGGTTCGTTGATCATGAGCCTCAGCTATTCAAACAGTTATGTGCCATTGCCTTGCCTCATGATTGGCTCACGTGGCGACTTATGGGTGCTGATGGCTCCCGAGACGGCCTAGAGAAAAAGCGGGATATTCGGGAACTCGTTACAGACCGCTCGGAGGCTTCGGGTACCGGTTACTACTGCGCGGAAAAGAACGAGTACCGCAACGACCTAATTGACTTGGCGGCAAGAAGTGAATTATCTAAGAGACTCGTTTTGCCACGTGTTGTTGGAAAAGCAGAATCTGTAGGAGAACTGAAATCTAAAGGCGAGGCAATCGTTTTGGGTCCCGGATGCGCTGACAACGCAGCCACGGCGCTGGGGCTGGATTTACCTCCCGGTGAGGTGTGTGTTTCTATCGGAACTTCTGGTGTTACTTCCTTGGTTTCGGACAGTCCGATTAAGGACAGGACTGGTCAGGTTACTGGTTTTGCGGATGCGACTGGACGGTATCTTCCTTTAGTCGGAATGCTTAATGCGAGCCGTGTTCTCGATGATGTTGCACTTCTACTTGGAATGACGCTAGAGGAACTCTCACGTGCCGCACTGAATGCCGCGCCTGGGGCGGAAGGCCTTGTGGTGATTCCATATTTCGCGGGAGAGCGAAATCCGCGGCTTCCGGAAGGAATGGGAGCGGTTTTGGGAGTGTCATCGCGAAACCTCACGGCGCCGAATCTCGCGCGTGCGGCATATGAAGGAATCGTAGCGAGTGTAGCTCGAGGTCTTTCCGCATTTCGACGGCTTGGTGTGGAGGTTACCGGTATAACACTGGTAGGTGGGGCGTCGCGTACGCCAGCTATGCGCCGGATAGCCGCATCAGTGCTCGGTTTACCTGTGAGTGTTCCTGAGTATTCAGCTTACTCAGCCGATGGCGCAGCACGACAGGCGGCATGGACTTATATGGGAGGAGACGATCCTCCGGCATGGACTCCACGTCTCCGGTCTCAGTACCAAGCGAAACACGACTCTTTTATTATCGAGAGATTTGAGGAGGTTGCAGAAAAATATCTTGCAACGGTCAGATGACTGTCTATCTTCAATAGATCCGGGAAAGTTTTGGCAGTAGGCATCCGGTCTCTCGATCTGTAAAAGCGAAGTCATGCAAAGGAGCATGTAATGAAAAAATTCCGCGTACCGCAGGAGGCGGGAATCTTTGGTGTTGTGCTGATAGTGGGTGCCATTATGGCGCTGCTCTCTCCAGCATTCCTCACGATGAATAACATGCAGGTTCTCCTGCTCAATGGGACGGTCGTGCTTTTCCTTGCGATGGGGCAGACATTCGTTCTCCTAACTGGTGGTATTGACCTTTCTGTAGGATCCAATATCGCGTTGACTGGAATGATTGCAGCGCTGGCTATGCAGGGAGGTCTCCCCTGGTGGCTTGCCGCATTGCTGGCCATTGTGACTGGAGCTCTCGTTGGCGTGTTCAACGGCGTTTTTATTCATTTTGGGAAAATGCCAGCATTCATCGTCACGTTTGCGACCTTTGGGATTTCCGCTTCAATTCCGAAGATCCTGACGCAAGCCCGGTCAGTAACTGTCGCTGATCCAATGTTCGCATTCTTCGGCCGAGGGAGTATTTTCGGCATCCCTATTCCGGTGGTTTTAGTGCTTATTGCTGCGGTTATTCTCGCTTGGTTCTTGCACAGGACAAAAACGGGTCTCCATATTTACGCGGTTGGCGGCAACAAAGAAACGGCCCGTCTTGCCGGTGTTAATAATGGAAAGATCATTATTCTGGTGTACGTAATCTCCGGTATTTGTTCTGGGTTCGGGGGAATCATTGTTACGTCGCGCCTTATGGTCGGATATCCGACAGCCGGATCGGGTACTGAGCAGTTCTACTCAATCGCTTCGGCAGTTGTTGGTGGCGTTTCGCTTTTCGGTGGTGTCGGTACCCTTCTCGGCGCGTTCCTTGGTGCCATTTTGATCGCAGAAGTTTCCAATGGAATGAACGTTATCGGAGTGGATTCTTATTGGCAGCCGCTTGTCATTGGCGTAATTATTCTCGTTGGTGTTCTTCTCGATACTAATCGCCAGCAACTGTCCCTTTCGAAGCTGTTCCGCAAGACGCAGCAAGCTACGTCGGTGGCATCGCATGCATCTGCGGATACGACCAATTCCGAAATTAGTCATTCACAAAAACAACCTGCTGGAGTTACCGGTGGGAAGAAAAGTATCCAAACCGATGACCGAGACAACGAGGTCTAGGAAAACAGAGGAGAAAAACATGAAAAAGAAGCTCTTTGCAGCTATTGGTGCGACAGCTCTTGCCGCGACAATGGGAGCCTGTGGGGGAGTCGATACCGGAACCGGTGAAAATAGTGGTGGCACTGGCGAAACCGGTAAGGCAAGCGTTCAGATTCCTGAAGCTTGTAACGCTGAGAATCCATACCTCGCAGTGTTGCTTCCTAACCAGCAGAATCCGTACTACGTCGCAATGAAGCGAGGATTTGAAGAAGAAGGCAAGGCGAAGGGGTTCAATGTTGAAGTCCAGATTGCCAATGACGACGATGCAAACCAGCTTGCTCAAGCTCAGGCTATGTTGCAGAAGAATCCCTGTGCTTTGGCGCTTAACCCAGTGAAGTCCGAACCCGCGGCCGCAATCGTCAAGGCAGCTAATGATGCCGGGGTGCCGGTGTTCACTGTGAATATTATTGTCGATCCTGATGCATTAAACGCCCAAGGTGCGAGTGTCGTGCAGTATGTGGGCGCCAACAACCATGAGGGTGGCGTCCAGATGGCAGAGAAGGTTCTTGCCGATTTTGGTGCCGACGCAAAGCTGAACATTGGGTACGTTACTGAACCGGATGAATTGCCTGTGGTTCAGCGCGATCTTGGCTTCCGGGAAAAGATGAAGAGCAACCCGAATGCCAAGGACGTTGCGGAAGTCGACGGCAATGTTAAACCAGATGATTCACTCAATGTTACATCTGCGATGATTCAGGGTAACCCTGACATTAACGTAATTTTCGCGTCGACTGGGCCTGCCGCGTATGGCGCACTGCAGGCTGTCCAGGCATCTGGTAAGGACATTAAGGTCTACGGTTTCTGTGCCGCGGGTGAAACCCTCACTGATGCTTACCCCGGTTGCGTCGCCCAGGAGCCTGAAGAGTACGGACGCATCCTGGTGCAACAAATCGCAGAATATAAGCAAGGTAAGTCTGTTGAGAGTGAGCTATTGCAGTCGCTTAAGCAGTTCGAGAAGGGCCAAACCCCTGGTGAAGGAGAATTGGGGTAAAAGATGACAACGTTGGAAACGCCGGGGAGCAAGCGGTCCCTCAAGGCGGTCGATATTTGGAAGCTTTTTGCGGGTACACCCGCTCTCTCCGGTGTTTCTTTAACGGTTCACCCTGGCGAAGTCGTGGGGCTCGTCGGGCATAACGGAGCGGGAAAATCGACTCTGCTTAAAGTACTTTCAGGTGCATACCGTAATGATGATGGTTACCTTGAAGTGGACGGGGAGAAAGTAACCTTCGCTTCCCCTTCAGATGCCCTTTCACACGGGGTGGCTACTGTTTACCAGGAGCTTTCCCTTCTTCCTAATCTCTCGGTGACCGAGAATACGTTCTTAGGGAGAGAAGTTAGAAAAGGCCCTAACCTCGACCGGTCAGCTATGCGAAAATCCGCCAGGTCTCTTATGGAGAAATACGGAATTGATGTTGACGTTGATCGTAAGGTAGGTAGCTACCCCGTTGCGACTCGGCAACTGATGGAGATTGCTATTGCTACAACTCGAAACACGCGCTATTTGCTTCTGGATGAGCCAACAACGTCGCTCGAAGGTGATCAGGTAGAGAGTTTCCTGGAGTGGGTGCGTGATCTTTCTAAAAAGGAAGGTATCGGGATTGTACTCGTCAACCACAAACTTGATGAGCTGTACGCCGTGGCCGATAAAATCGTTGCTCTCGTTGACGGTAAGGTAAGGATTTCGGGAAGGGCGAACGAGGTTTCGCATGCAGAGGTTGTAACCGCGATCGCCGGTGAAGTGAATGCGGGTACAGATGTATCCATTGAAACTAGCGCTACTGTTCGTGAACGGCAAGGGAAGGTGCCGGAAGGTGTACCTGCACTTTCTGTTCGGAATCTGCGTTCAGCAGCCCATAAAGGTGTGTCGTTCGATGTTTATCCGGGTCGAGTCCATGGGTTCTACGGGTTAATCGGATCTGGGCGGACCGAGGCCATGCGTTGTATTTACGGCGCTGACGAATATGAGTCGGGTGAATTTACGGTTAATGGGGACCCGTATAAGCCTAAGAACCCGAAAAGCGCGCAGAAAGCTGGGTTTTCTTATCTCACAGAGGAAAGGAAACTTGATGGGATTGTTCCTCAGTTAAATAGCTATCGAAATGCCACACTCCCAATTACAGACCGGTACTCTAAACCTGGATTCCTTGACCGCAGGAAGGCACGGAAGGCATCGAAACAACAGTTCGACGCTTTAAAAGTGCGAGGTAATGTCGAGGCGTCGATAGAGTCGCTTTCTGGGGGTAACCAGCAGAAAGTCCTCCTAGCTCGAGTCATAATGGAAGACTCGCAGATTCTGATGCTAGACGAACCAACAAAGGGCGTGGATATTGGTGTCAAAGCTGAAATTCATAGAATCGTCCGGGAACTTGCGCATGAAGAGGGTCTTGCTGTCATGGTCGTATCGTCCGAGGAGGAAGAGATTCTTGAGCTTTGCGATGATGTGACTGTTTTCGCGCATGGCCGAGTTGTCCAATCGGGAGTTCCTGCGGGAGATCTAAACGTTACGCGGCTCCGTGAGATGGCGTGGCAAGAGATTTCTGAATAGGTTCAAAAGATAGTGGGGTGTGAGGCTGCTCAACCGTGGCCCTCGCACCCCACCTTCACTTAGGGAAGAATAAAACATGAAAAACCAGGCTGTTTTGGAAGCTGCATGTCAACAAATTGAACGGGAAGCTAGGGCAGTTGCTGGAGTAGCGCAGTTGCTGAACAACTCTTTTATAGAGGTGGCAGACTTATGTTTGCGTATGACAGGAAAAGTTATAGTTACCGGAGCGGGAACTTCTGGACATGCCGGTCGCCGAATGGCTCATCTTTTATCCGTATCTGGTACGCCAGCGGTTTTCCTTCACCCGATGGACTGTCTCCACGGCACCATGGGAGCTATCACCAAAGACGATGTTGTTTTTGCGATTTCTAAAGGAGGCGGATCCGACGAGCTTAATCAGCTCTGCTCGATTTTGCGAGAAAAGGGAACGAAAATTGTAGCGTTGACTGAGAACGAGTCTTCGGAACTTGCTGGACTGGCTGACGTAACTGTCCTTTTACACACGCCCGATCAAGCGGATCCGGGCAACGTTATCGCCATGGGATCAACGCTGGTTTCCGGGGTGTGGGGTGATGCGTTGGCTTATGTGCTTATGCGTTTACGTAAGAGATCGTGGAAAGAAACGCTTGAAATTCATCCGGCGGGCGCAGTTGGAAAAATGCAGACGGCACCTGAAGAGCTCAACAGATTGGATCGATGAAAGTGTCCTTTGTCCTTGGGATTGACTGTTCAACCCAATCCGTAACCTTAGAAGTGCGGGATGTGGAGACGTTTCACGTAGTTGATTGCGTGTCAAATCCGCTACCGGCTACTCAGCCACCAGTGTCGGAACAGAATCCGGAGACCTGGTGGGACTCTCTAGCAAAAGGGATGCGCCTCCTCCATGCGCGTGGTCTTGAAGTGCGCAAGATTCGAGCTATCTCAGTTGCAGGTCAGTGTCATGGACTTGTGCCTTTAGATCGAGAATGCACAGTCATTAGACCGGCGAAACTGTGGAATGACACGACCTCTGCACTTGAAGCAGAGATGCTCGTTGAAACGTATGGTAAAGAATTCTGGGTAGAAAAAGTTGGTTTCGTTCCGAATGCTGCACATACGGTTTCAAAGTTACTCTGGCTCGCGCGTCATGAAGTAGATACGTTGGAGCGGATCTCTAAAATCTTGCTTCCGCATGATTACCTAACCTATCGCTTAACTGGTCAATTTGTGACAGACCGGAGCGAGGCCTCTGGGACTGGTTATTTCGATGGTTTGAGAAACGTCTATCTCTTCGACTTGGTGTCTGACGTTATAAGCAACGCGTTTGGGAAGGAAGGGAAGGGGATTCCTTCCCGATCTTGGCATGATGTTTTCCCCGAAGTTCTCGAACCGTCGGAGGCTGTAGGCTCAATATCTCCTGAAGCGGCCGTAGACCTAGGACTTGCCTCTGACGTCATTGTGGCGGTTGGGGGTGGCGACCAGCATCTTGGTGCGGTCGGCATAGGTCTCGACGACGGCGATATGTGTTTTTCAATTGGCACATCGGGAGTCACTTTTAGTTCATCTCCTACACCGGTTCGCGATTATTCTGGCGATGTTGACGGAGTTTGTAATGCCACAGGTGGTTGGTTGCCATTAACGTGCACGCTCAACTCGACGAAAGTGACGGATACGGTGGCGAAATGGCTAGGAGTATCCGTTCAGGAGCTAGGCAACCTGGCGGAATCGATGAGCGTTTCTTGTAATACGCCACTGCTGGTTCCATTTTTTGATGGTGAACGTTCTCCGTCGATACCGAACGCAACCGGATTGCTTGAGGGGCTAACAAACGGTACGACACGCGAGGATCTAGCCTTCGCTGCCTTCGAGGGCGTTGTAATGGGTTTGTATGCCGGATCAAGAAAAATACGGGCTCTAGGTTCGGGTATCAACGGTGTAAATGTTGCGGTGGGTGGAGGTGCAAAGTCGGATGTCTACTGTCAGTTATTGGCAGACTTTATGGGTGAGCCGGTCTCCCGTCTAGAATTGACAGAAGCAACTGCTAGGGGCGCGTGTGTCCAGGCGTTGGCGGTGATGACGGGTGATTCGATTGACGCCGTTCGGGCCCGGGTTCGACCTACTATTTCATCTACATTTACGCCGAAAGTCGAGCGTGGGCGAAGCGACAGATTCTCGCGTTATCTCGATATGGTAGCTAGTAGAAAAGCTAATTGTCGTTGAAGAAAAGGTAACGTCTCTGAATGGGCGTGGCTCACTATGACACGAGTGTTCTTTGCCGATACGTCAAAACGGTCCGGATAGCAATCACGAATGAGAGAGATAAAATGGCGATCTATTTTGATAGTGCCGATTGCGCGCAGATGCGTAAGTATGCATCAACAGGAGTTTTTTCTGGAGTGACATCGAACCCTACCATTTTGGCGCGGCAGGGGTTGCGCCAGCAGGATATCCCAGAGCTTTATCGCACTCTCCAAGAATTTGGTTTTGATCGATTATTCTTCCAAACCGCAGGGTGTACTGAGAGTGAGATTGAGGAGTCTGCTCGTCAAATTCTAAGTCTAGGCGATGACGTTGTGGTTAAAATTCCGGCGACGCTTGAGGGGCTATCTGTTGCAGCTAAAGTGAGCAACGAAGGATATGAAGTGCTGCTTACGGCGGTTTATGACTCTACACAGGCTGCTATTGCTGGAGAATTAGGTGTGTGGGGACTTGCTCCGTATTTTTGCAGAATGCGTGACATTGGCAAAGATCCGGAATTGGAGCTCAAACGTATGGCTCGGATTCTATCTGAGACAAAAATTCGTATCCTCGCGGCGTCGCTTCGGAAAGTTGAAGATGTATCAGCGGCGTTTGCAGCTGGTGCAGATGATGTTACGATCTCGCTCCCAGTAGCAGAGACGCTGGTAAATAATCCACTCTCAATTGAGGCACTGACCACGTTTGAGCGTGATGGCGGAAGAGTTTAACTGCACATCGGGTCGGTTGTAGAAGACGACTCTTCGATCCTGGCTTGGATGAGAGTACGCATTTGCCTGCTATCTCCTGGTTGTACAAGTTTATTTCCGACATCATGCCGGTTGAAGGCATTAACAATAGCCTGACATGGTTCGATGGCAATTGAAGTAAGAGGATGTCGCTTGAGGTTATGACCGGTGAACACATGGAATGTGCGCAACGGAAGATCGTCTCCAAAATTCACGTACATGTGAATTGAGCGGTTCCCAGTGTTTAGATGGGCATAACCCGAAAAATCCCTCGAAGCTTTGCCGTCAAGCGATGTAATCGCACCCGTAGGGGGATTGCAGTGCTCAATATCTTGGAGGTTTTTCAGGTGGGTGTACCCCACGTCCGCATAGGTCGAGACTTTCCCAGGTGCGGGACTTTGTATCGGTTTAAATGCAGCGTTTCCTGGAAGGGGAATGAGGTCGTCGTCGGTTTTCACTACTGAAGATCCATATATGCGCAGGTCGGCTTGCCCTAGAGGGCCGTCAAGAAGAAAATATGGATGCCAACCGATAAAGATTGGGCAGGCGATCAGAGATTGATTCTGCGCGCTTATTCGTGTGACGAGGTCTCCATCGGGTGTTATCTCGAAACTTACGGAGATTAGTAGTTCAAAGGGGTATCCAGGTTCGGATTCCAGATGAAGTTCTAACCTAAGAGCTTCGGAGCTGTTCTCGACAACCTTGAAATTTTTGTCGTAAACAAGACCGTGAATGCCAGGTTCATACTTCGGGTTTTTTGCCGAGAAAATGTGATCGGCAGCGAACGGGCCGGGGCTCTGACCAATGCGTGGACGGTCATCTACACTGTCGTCCTTGTAGATAGCGGAAGAATATCTTCCGTCACGAAGTCGATCTGACCAGGGCACCAACACTGCAGATCTGAAACCATCTTGTGTTTGCAACTCATCTTCGTTGAGATAACCGTCTATAAACTCGGTCCCATCTATTTGATAGCTGAGAAGGGTGGCGCCGATTGTAGATACTTTTAACGTAACCTGTCCGCGTGTGGAAGTGCGATCATAAGAAAGAATCATGTCCCGCGTTCTCCGGATTGATAAATGATGAAGTAGTACGGTCGCTATTGCGATTTACAGTCAGGCTGATTCAGGACGAAAGGTCGGGTAGCTTTTACGAATTGACTCGGAGACGGCTCTATAGCGTTCCCAGACGCTTTTATTCTCTCGCGGCTTGTATGTTTGGGTAATGTCTGGGGACCAGGAGTTAGTATTCTCAGGAATACCCGCAACCACGGCGGCTTGCCGCGCTGCACCCCTAGCGACGTATTCGGAAGTTCGCGGAACGCTAATAGGAATTTCGAGAACATCCGCAAGAATCTGGTTGAGCGTTTCTGATTGTGCGCCTCCGCCGATAAGCATGGCATCATTGACTGATATTCCTCCGCCGCGAAGAGCTTCGAGCGCCCCGCGCATTAGGCAAGCAAGACCCTCGTAGGCCGCACGGGCGAGGTTTTCACGTGTGAAATTGTGAGAGGTGAGCCCCGCGATATGCGCGGTTGCGTAAGGCAGATTGGGTGTTCTTTCTCCTTGGAAATAAGGAACCAAGGTAATGCCTTGGGCTCCCGGTTGTGCTCGTTCGGCAAGAGTGCCTAACTCTTCAAAGCTCACGTTTAGGATCTTGCGGAAGTAGTCCTGGATGAGGGCGCCATTGAGGGTGCAGGCAAGCGGTAGCCATTTGTCTGTGGCATCTGAAAACCCGGTAACACCGAAACGAGGATCTTGAATAGGGGTGTCGGAAATCGTCGCGATAACGCCGGAGGTTCCGATGGAGATTGATGCCTGGTTAGTTTGAAGGTTAAGACCAAATGCCGATCCGGCGTTATCACCCATTCCGGGGCCAATTAGAATTTGTTGACTGGAAGGTTTGTCGGTTATCCATTCCTGTGCGACAGTTCCAACGCTTTGGTTATAGGGAACAATTCGGGGAAGAATTATATCCTTAGCTTTTTCGGTGGTGATGTGTAGAGCATGCGCGAGGATATCATAGCGGTATTCGTCAGTTAAGCAGTCTACATATCCTGTCCCAGATGCATCGCTGCGGTCAGTTGTAAGTTCAGATAGCCTTGTTGACCCAGATAATTTCCATGTTAACCAGTCGTGAGGTAGGCATATCGCCTTGATCCGAGCGGCATTGTGAGGCTCGCTATCGGCGAGAAAACGGAGTTTGGAGACTGTCAAGGACGCGACGGGAACGGAACCGGTCGCTTTTGCCCAAAATTCGGGCCCCAACTCATCAACAAGCGCGGCAGCACCTGGCCCGGAACGCGTGTCATTCCAGAGAAGCGCGGGCCGAATAACATCGCCGTTCGCATCCAATGCAACCAGGCCATGCTGTTGGCCGGCGATGGAAATGGAAGATACGTCGCTTATTCCACCAGCTTTTTGGATAGCTGTTCTCAAAGCTGTAAGCCATTCGTTAGGATCCACTTCGGTTCCTGAAGGATGGGGACAAGTGCCCATCCGAACAACTGCACCGTTATCTGTGTTGACAATGAGAACTTTTGTTGACTGAGTAGAAGAATCTACACCCGCTACAAGTGCCACTATGTCTCCTTTGACTATTCTGTGGGTGACGTTAGCTTTAACTAAGAAATAGTCTATCAGTGTTTGTTGCCGCCGGGAACTAATGTTTTGTCTTTTGCCCGACAGAGGCTCGAGTGGAATACAATAGAGGGGTCAATGTCGTTAGGGACAAGGAAGTCGACACGATGCCTGTTTTCTCATCTCAGTTAAATTCGACTGAAACTCCAGCGTTTTCTGATGTAACCCACCAGGAGTACCTTTTATGTGAGCGCGAGAGGCTTTTGGATCATTTCCAGCCGCGGGTGTGGAAGTCATCGGATCTGGGGTTCGCTTATCTGGATCGAGATGGCAATCCTATGCCTGAACGGGGTGCTGAACTGTATCTCGGGGCGCGAATGATCCACTGTTTCGCGGTCGCCGCAATGCTCGGTCGGCAAGGCGTGGAAAAACTGGCTGAACAAGGCGTGCGTTTTTACTTAGATGGGCCGGGCAAGGATCGCGAATATGGTGGGTGGTATGCCACCGTGGGGGGTAATACCCCATCGGATCGGAAAGAACTCTACGGTCAGGCCCATATTATGCTTGCTGCCGCTTCGGCAACTCTTGCGGGCATCCCCGGTGCGGTAAAACTACTCGAAGAATCCATCGACTTAATCGATACGAAATACTGGCTTGATGACGAGGGACGCTGCGTTGAAGCCTATGATCGGACATTTACAGACCTTGATACCTATCGGGGCCAAAATGCAAATATGCATCTGACTGAAGCTTTTCTAGCTGCATACGAGGCTACAAACGATAAGGAATTCCTCAAACGTGCTAGTCGTATTGCGGAGAATACGGTGGGGCAGGCTGTATCTAGCGAACAAGGAAGTTGGCGTATCCCGGAGCACTTCGATGAAGAGTGGCATCCGTTGCGTGACTACAACCGTGACGATCCGCGACATGCGTTCCGTCCTTACGGATCGCAACCTGGACACTGGCTGGAGTGGGCGAAACTGCTTATGCAAATTCGTGGTGCAGGAATTGAGCAGGATTGGATGCTCTCAGCGGCGAAAAACCTTGTGAAGGGAGCGTTCGAAGATGGGTGGACCCGAGAGGGAGGATTTGTTTACACCGTTGATTGGGATGGTTCCCCTGTGGTTACGGAAAAATTCTGGTGGCCACCCGCCGAAGGGGCTGGCGCTACTCGCTTCCTGTACGAGGAGAGCCCGGATGCTGGACTATCTAAGCTGTACGAACGTATTTGGCGTTGGATTGATTCGGCAATCGTAGACAAACCTGGTGGTGGTTGGTTCCATGAAGTTGATAGCAGCAACGCTCCTGTAACTTACACGTGGCCAGGACAACCGGACCTCTACCATGCTTATCAAGCGACCCTTTACCCGTTCATGTCGTCGAAACAAGGGATTGCCTCGTGGGCTCGTAGTTGCCGTGAAAATAATAAAAGGTGATTGTTGCATTGCTGTGAAACGCGAAAGGAGACGAGCCGTACGAAGAATGGCTCGGACGCGGTAGAGCCTCGGCTGTCAGCTAGGAATGGGGTGATCGTAAAAAACCGCCAGGCGGTTTATGCTGTCTAGTAGTTTGTCAAAACGACACGGGAGGGTAGCTGATGGGGAAAAGTGGCAAAACGCCCACCTCGCTCCGGATGGATAACACTAAACTTGTCCTAAAGACGATCCTCTCCAGTAAAGTCCCCCCATCACGTGCCGATGTTGCAGCTTCCACCGGTCTTACGCGCGCCACGGTTTCTCGCTTAGTAGACTCACTCCTAGACTGCGGCATTATTAGTGAACTGCCACCGGTAAAATCAGCAATCGGGCGTCCCGCATCTCCCCTTGTGCCTCGTACATCGCGGCATGCTGTCGTTGGTTGCGAGGTCAATGTGGCTTATTTGTCTGTTGCTGTGATGGACCTCTCCGGAAAACTCCTCTACTCGCAAATCAAAAAAATGAGCACACGTCACTTAGGTCCAAGTGGTGCCTTGAAAGAACTTGAGAAGATTTACGGGCAATGGAAGCAACCCAAAGCTGTCAAAGTTCTCGGTGCAGGGCTTTGCGTTCCGGGCTTGATTGCCGATGATGGTGCCACGGTATTGACTGCCCCAAACCTGGGCTGGACGGGCGTTCAGATGAAAGAACTATCTTTTGCCCAACCGGGATGTTTTGGGGGATTTCGTCTTTTTAACGAGGCTGATGCTGCGGGGTACTCTGTTCTCCATTCAGCTCCCGGAAAAGTATCAAACTATAGGGATTTCCTTTATGTTTCCGGTGAGGTCGGTGTTGGTGCTGCGGTGTACGAAAAGGGCCGGCGTCTGGGTGGCTCTCATGGCTGGGCTGGAGAGTTTGGGCATGTTTGTGTCGACCGATCAGGACCGAAATGCAACTGCGGTTCTAATGGTTGTTTAGAACAGTATGTTGGCGAATCGGGATTAGTGCGAAATGCAGGTCTTCCTGAGGGTACCGAACTGTCGAAGCTAATTGAGCTTTTCCGAGAGGGAAGTGAAACTGCTCGGGATGCGATGGACGCTGGAGCTCTCGCCCTAGGCCTAGCGCTCGCAAATACGCTAAATCTTCTTGATCTGGACACGGTTTTCTTTGGCGGGACTTTCGTAGATTTGTATCCATGTTTTGAGACGATTCTTAAAGCTGAATTGAAGTATCGTGTGCTTTCGTCGCATTGGAAAGATATTGAACTCATTGTGAATCGGAAGGGTGAGATATCGGCGGCAATAGGGGCTTGTCTATGGATTTTTAATGATTTGATAGAGGATCTAAGCGGTTTCCCCGGCGTCTAGCCATACAAGCTGTGCGTGAATCGCCTCACAATAAGCTTGACTTACGCTTTGTTTTGAGCCAAATCAAAATGCCTTGATTTTCACCCCCTTGACGCACCGTTTTCGCGCCCTTAGTTTAGAGGTAGAACAAAGGAGTTCGGCTACGCAAGGAGGAATGATGAGAAAGCCTACAAAAGAAGATAAGTTCTCCTTCGGTCTGTGGACCGTGGGGTGGACCGGAACCGATCCCTTCGGCGGGGATTCCCGCCCGGCCCTGGACCCGTGGGTCTACACGGAAAAGCTCGCCGAGCTGGGCGCCTGGGGCATCACCTTCCATGACAATGACGTTTTCGCTTTTGACGCCAGCGATGCTGAGCGCGCCGAGCGGGTGGGCAAGGTCAAGGAAGCAGCCGATGCCAACGGCCTGACCATCGAAATGGTCACCACGAACACCTTCTCCCATCCCATCTTCAAGGACGGCGGCTTCACCAATAACGACCGCTCGATCCGGCGCTTCGGCCTCCAGAAGATCCTGCGCAATGTGGATCTGGCCGCGGAAGTCGGCGCCACCACCTTCGTGATGTGGGGCGGGCGCGAAGGCACCGAATACGATTCCTCCAAGGATCTCAACGCCGCGTTCGAGCGCTACAAGGAAGGCCTGGATACGGTAGCCGGCTATATCAAGGAAAAGGGCTACGATCTCAAGATCGGCCTGGAACCCAAGCCGAACGAACCGCGCGGTGATATCTTCCTGCCCACCATCGGCCACGCCCTCGGCATTATTGCCGAGCTGGATAATGGCGATATCGTGGGCCTCAACCCGGAAACCGGGCACGAGCAGATGGCCGGCCTCAATTACACCCACGGGCTGGCCCAGGCCCTCAACGCCGGCAAGCTCTTCCATATCGACCTCAACGGCCAGGCCGGCCCGCGCTACGACCAGGACAAGTGCTTCGGTCACGGCGATCTGGCTTCTGCCTTCTTCACGGTGGATCTGCTGGTCAACGGATTCTCCAATGGCGGCCCGCGCTACGAAGGCCCCATCCACTTCGATTACAAGCCCTCGCGTACCGAAGGTCTGGAAGGCGTATGGGAATCCGCGGCCGCGAATATGGAAATGTACCTCATGCTCGCGGAAAAGGCGAAGGCCTTCCGCGCCGACCCGCGCACCCAGGAAATCATGGAAGCTGCCTCAATTCCCGAACTGGCCGAACCGACCGTGGCGGAAGGTGAGAGCCTGGACGATGTGCGGGCGGAGAAGTTCGACGTCGCCGCGCTGGCCGCGCGCGAATACCACTACGTTGAGCTCTACCAGCAGGCCATGCGCCACCTTATTGGCTAAGAACCGCGGGGAGTAGGCCTGCGCTATCCCGGCCTACCTCCTGGCTATCACTGTGCCCCGGTTGGTGGGGGTGAGATGCAGCCGCACCTCGCCCCCACCGCACGCCGGGCTCACCGCGCAGATTGACCACGCTACCCCGGCGTGCCATGCCCTGCCGGGCTCGCACGCCGCCCGCGCCTGAATCCACCGCGGACATATATACAGGCGCGCCGCATTGACGATAGCGCGAGCTGCGCCGTCGTTCCCCACTACTTCTCACACAGAGCAAGGAGGCTCCGGTGAAGATTTCCCTGAAGAAAATAGCTGCGATGATCACGGGGATGTTCCTCGTGCTTGCCACCGCAGCCGGGTGCTCCGCCACGCGAAGCGATGAGTACTACGGTCGCAGTGGTGGTGGCACCATCGGCATTTCCATGCCCTCCAAGTCCCTGGAACGCTGGTCGCGTGACGGTGACTACCTCCAGAAGCAATTGCAGGATATGGGATACAAAACCTCGATGCAGTACGCCGATAACAAGGTGGAACAGCAGATCTCCCAGATCCAAAATATGATTAACGAAGGCCCCGCGGTCATTATTGTGGCTTCGATTGACGGTTCGGCCCTCGCTCCGGTGCTTGCCCAGGCAAAGCAGGCCGGTATTAAGGTCATCGCGTATGACCGCCTCATCCGTGATACCGATGCGGTTTCCTACTACGTGACTTTCGATAATTACCGCGTGGGGCAGATGCAGGGCGAATATATCGTCAAGGAACTCGGGTTGGACCAGGGCAAAGGCCCCTTCAATTTCGAGCCCTTCTCCGGTTCCCCGGACGATAATAACGCGCGTTACTTCTTCGAAGGCGCCTGGGACCAGCTCAAGCCCTACCTTGATAAGGGACAGCTCAAGGTACCCTCGGGTAAAGCACCCGCGAATGTAGCCGATTGGCAGTCCATCGGTATCCAGGCGTGGATGGCACCCACCGCACAGGCCGAAATGGAAACGCGCCTTAACTCCTTCTACCGTGGCGGCACGCGGGTGGATGCGGTGCTCGCCCCCAATGATGCACTGGCGCTGGGTATCACCCAGGCCCTCGACGCGGATGGTTATACGCAGGACACCTGGCCGGTCCTTACCGGGCAGGACGCGGACCAGGCCAATGTCACCAATATCGTCAAGGGCCGCCAGTCCATGACGGTGTGGAAGGATACCCGCAAGCTCGCCGACCAGGCAGCCCTCATGGTGGATCAGATCGTCAAGGGTGAAGAGGTGACAGTTAATGACACCGAAACCTATGAGAACGGCATGATGGTTGTTCCCACCTACCTGCTCGAACCGGTGGTAATTAACGCGGAGAACGCCCGTGAGAAACTGGTGGATTCCGGATACTACTCGGCTGCCGAGATCGGCCTCGAGTAGGAGGACGCCATGTATTCAGACGAGAATATTTTGGAGATGCGCGGGATCGTCAAGGATTTTTCCGGCGTGCGCGCTCTCGACGACGTGACACTCAACGTGAAACGCGGGGAAATCCACGCGATTTGCGGGGAGAACGGCGCGGGGAAATCCACCCTCATGAAGGTACTCTCCGGTGTGTGGCCGCACGGCACCTACGAGGGGGAAATTATTTACGATCACGAGCCGGTCAAGTTCTCCACCATTAAGGATTCGGAGCGTTCCGGAATCGTGATTATCCACCAGGAGCTGGCGCTATCGCCCTTCCTCTCGGTGGCGGAAAATATTTTCCTCGGTTCCGAAATTACCCGTTTCGGGGCCATTGACTGGAATAAGACGAATGATCGCGCCGCGATCCTGCTGGCCAAAGTGGGCCTCGACGTCGACCCCACTACCGAAGTGGTGGACCTGGGCGTAGGTAAACAGCAGCTGGTCGAAATCGCTAAAGCGCTGTCGAAGAACGTCAAGCTGCTCATCCTTGACGAGCCCACCGCGGCTCTCAATGATGACGATTCCGAACACCTGCTCAACCTCATGCGCCAGCTCCAAGCGCAGGGCGTTTCCCAGATCATCATTTCCCATAAGCTCAACGAGATCGCGGACATTGCCGATAACGTCACGATTATTCGCGACGGGCACGCGGTGGGCACCTGGCCCATGAAGGGCGAGGGCGCTATTAGCGAAGCGGATATTATTCGTCATATGGTGGGCCGCGAGCTGACCAACCGCTATCCGGAGCACACCCCGAACGTGGGGGAGATGCTTCTGGAAGTGGAGGACTGGACCGCCTACCACCCTCTCGACACCGGGCGGAAAGTGGTGGACGGCGCCGCGATTAACGTGCGGGCCGGGGAGATTGTGGGCATTGCCGGGCTCATGGGAGCCGGGCGCACCGAACTAGCTATGAGCCTCTTCGGGCATTCCTACGGAACCAAGATCTCCGGTACGGTGCGCATGCACGGCCAGAAGGTCGACACCTCCACCGTGGGCAAGGCGATCAAGGCGGGCATCGCCTACGTTCCCGAAGACCGCAAGAGCTTAGGGCTCAACCTCATCCAGGATGTGCAGCTCAATGTCACCTCCGCTGCGCTGCGCAAACTCGTGCGGGGCGGCGTGATCGATGAGCATGAAGAGAGCCGGGTGGTGGATGGCTACCGAAAATCGATGCGGATTAAAACCTCCTCGAACCGGGCGCTGGTCTCCTCACTTTCGGGTGGAAACCAGCAAAAGGTGGTGCTCTCCAAGTGGATGTACACCGATCCGGAGCTCCTCATTTTGGACGAACCGACGCGCGGTATCGACGTCGGTGCGAAATACGAAATCTACCAAATCATTAACGAACTAGCGGACCAGGGCAAGGGTGTTCTGGTGATTTCCTCCGAGCTTCCCGAATTGCTGGGAATCTGCGACCGCATTTACACACTCAACGCCGGAAAAGTCACGGGCTGCTTCGCGCGCGAAGACGCGAGCCAGGAAAAGCTCATGAGCTACATGGCCGGTGATCGTATGGAAGGACAGGCAGCATGAGCGAGAAACCTGAGGTAACCACGGGCGCGGCCGGTGCAAGTGGCACGCGGGCCGCCGGCACCGAAACTGCCGCCAGCACCGAAAGCACCGCGGCACGCGCTGTTCCCGCGGTACGCGCCCCCAAGAAATCCGAGGACCCGGCCACCGCGCATCGCGGCAGCATGAAACTGGGTGGCATTAACCTGCGCCAGTACGGAATTTTGCTGGCCCTCGTCATTATTATTCTGCTTTTCCAGGTCCTCACGAAGGGCCTGCTCCTCGCCCCGAATAACGTAGCTTCTCTGATCCAGCAGAACGCCTACGTGCTTATTTTGACTATCGGCATGACGATCGTCATTATTGCCCGGCATATCGACCTCTCGGTCGGCTCGGTGGTGGCTTTCGTGGGCGGCGTTGTGGCACTCATGATGGATTCCATGGGTTGGTCCTGGCCGGTCGCGGTGGTGGCCGGACTCATCATCGGCGCGCTTATCGGCTGCTGGCAGGGCTTCTGGGTCGCATACGTGGGTATTCCCGCCTTCATCGTGACGCTGGGCGGCATGCTTATTTTCCGCGGCCTGGCCATTGTGCTAGTGGAACGTACTATTTCCGGCCTGCCCGGTGGCTTCGTTTCCATTGCTAACGGATCGCTCCCCAATTGGCTCGGTTTCTTCACCCCGTCCTTCCTCCGCGATTGCGACGTGCTCACCCTCCTCATCGGCCTGCTGGCCGTGGCGGGCATGCTGGTCAGCGCGCTGCGCAAGCGCCGGGCCCGGGCCCGCGGCGGAGCGCTACTCGAATCCGCGGCGAGCTTCTGGATCCGCAACGTCATCCTCGCGGTCGGCATTATGGCGGTGGCTTACGTGCTCTCGCTATCGGCCGGCGGCACCCCGATTGTGCTCGTCATTATCGGTGTACTCGTCATGATCTACGCCTTCGTCATGAACCGCACCGTTTTCGGCCGGCACGTCTACGCCGTGGGCGGCAACTTGGAAGCCGCGAAGCTCTCCGGTGTCAACACTAAGCGGGTGGACTTCCTCGTCTTCGTCAATATGGGCGTGCTTTCCGCGCTCGCGGGCATTGTGACGACGTCGCGCGCGGGTGCGGCCGTGGCAACGGCCGGAAACGGCTACGAACTGGATGCTATCGCCGCGGCCTTCATCGGTGGGGTAGCGGTAACCGGTGGGCGCGGGCGGCTCTCCGGAGCTATTATCGGTGCCTTTATTATGGGCGTGCTCAATATGGGCCTGTCGATCCTCAACGTCGATTCCGCCTGGCAGCAGTCCATTAAGGGCCTCGTGGTTATTCTTGCCGTCGCTTTCGATATGGTTGCTAATCGCAAGAAATAATCTCCGGAATTGCACTCCTCCGGGGTCGTGCGGGGCGGGTAGGTCACTACTCGCCCCGCACGGGCGTCGTCGTACCACCTTTCCATCTTGCCCCGCACATCAACCTAAGGAAGAAAAATGCCTGAAAAGCCTCTCAACCCGCGCCGTGTGGCCCGCCCGCACGTTGGTGAGCTGCCCGAACGCAGCCGCTGCCCGATTCCGGGTGAACCCGTGGACGTGCAGTGGCGGCGCATGGTGGAAGGCCGGCTCTACCGCTGGGGGCCAACGCAAGCCCGGGTGCGCGAACGCGCCATCGCGCTGCTGGAAGAATTCAACGCCGAGGCCGCTTGGGGCAGCCCGCGCGCCACCGAAATCCTGGGCGAACTACTCGGTGAAATCGGGGCCGGCTCCCAGATCGTGCGCCCCTTCACCTGCGATTACGGCGTGAATATCAGCTTGGGGGAGGGCTCCTTCATTAATACCGGAGCGGTTATCCTCGACCTGTGCCCGGTGCGCATCGGCGCCGGGGTCCTCATTGCCCCGCACGTCACCATGTCCTGCGCGTCGCACCCCATCGACCCAGCTCTGCGCGCCACCCGCCTCGAATACGGCCGCCCCATCACCATCGAAAATAACGTTTGGATCGGCATGGGTGCCTCCATCGCGGGCGGCGTGACCATCGGTGAGAATTCCGTGGTGGGCGCCGGCGCCGTGGTGCTGCGCGACGTCCCGCCGGGGAGCGTTGTGGGTGGAGTTCCGGCCCGCGTGCTCCGTTCCATTAATTCCGACGACGCCGCCTTCGCGGCAGCACTCCTCGCTGACTACCAAGCGGACGTAAGCGAGGAGCCTCTTTTGCAGTAGCCCAGATGCGCGGGCGGCGCATTATCGCTACCCTGGAAAGGCGCCGAAGGAAGGAAGTTTTGTGCCGCATCGTCACCGTCGATCGCACCTGGCATCGCTCACCCTGCTCGCCGTCCTGGCCCTCGTTCTAGCTCTCGGTCTCAGCTCATGCAGCAGCGCCCCGAGCGCCCAAGAACGCGGTCCCATTGCCGTGCACCGCGCTCCAACGGCGGACCTGGTGCTCCCCGTCGCGGATATGGAAGGTGCCCTTGCCGCCTCCGCCACGCTTTTTGCCAGCGCCCGGCTCGCGGTAGTGAGCGGCCCGGACTCCGTGGAACAGGCCGGTGAGCTGGCCGAATCTCTCGGGGTGCCGGTTTTCCCGGTGGGGAATGCGCAAGCGCACGTCGCGCCTCTCGCGCCTCAAGGAGGGGCGCAGCCCGAAGCCCCGATTGCCGAGAGCGCCCTCGCCGCGGAATTTGAGCGGCTCGGAGTCACGCATACTCTCCTGGTTGGAACCGCGGCCCCGGCCTGGTTTAGCGGCACGGTCGAGGAGTATCGGTACCCGCTCACGCCGGCCGATTTCCACTACCTGCCGGCCACCACCACCGCGCCATTCCCCGTCATTACCGACGGTGCGAATTCCGCTACTCTGGCCACGGTGCGTGCGGCAGGTGGCGCCGTCGTCGAATCTGGGCCCGATCCGCGCGCACGCAGTGCAACTATCCGCGCGCTCGCGGGAAGCGAGGCGGCGGTGGCCAGCTTCGGCGTCGACCTTCCGAATCTTTCTTGGCAATTAGCGGCGGCGCGCACCGGAACGGAACTGCCCGGCGGCGGGCAGCTGGTGCTGGACGGCAAGCGCTACGTAGCGCTTTACGGTTCGCCGGTCACGGCCGCGCTGGGGGTGCTCGGCGAGCAGGGCGTGGAGGAAACCGTGGCGCGGGCCGCAGCGCATGCCCAGCCCTATCGCGCCCTCACGGAGGATGCCGTTATTCCCGCGTTGGAACTCATCGTGACGGTGGCGGCCGGGCAGGCCGGTGACGATGGTAATTATTCGCACGAATGGGATCCGGATATTTTCATCCCCTATATTGAGGAGGCCGCGCGGCACGGCCAGTACGTGGTCCTCGATTTCCAGCCCGGGCGTTCCAGCTTCCCGGAGCAGGTCAAACGCTACGAGAAGCTGTTGCGCTACCCGAATGTGGGTATCGCCTTGGATCCGGAATGGCGCCTGGGCCCGGATGATTTCCCGCTCGAGCGCATCGGCCACGTGGAGATCAGCGAGGTCAACGAAACCATTAATTGGCTCGCTGATTTTGTGCGGGAGAATCAGCTACCCCAGAAAGTCGTGATTCTGCACCAGTTCCAGGTGCAGATGCTGCGCGACGTCGATCAGCTCGACCGGTCCCGCGCCGAAGTCGCGCTGGTGATCCACGCCGACGGCCAGGGTAGCCAGGCCGCCAAGCAGGACACCTGGCACACCCTGCACAGCTACGCGCCCGCGGGTGTGGCGTGGGGCTGGAAGAACTTTTACGATGAGGACACCCCCATGCTCACGCCGGAGGAAACCTACACCCAGGTGGAGCCAACCCCGGCTTTTGTGAGCTACCAGTAAGCGCGGTCGAATCCGCGCGGGGCACGGGCCCGGAAACGAAAGGCGTGACATGCGGAGCAAGAACATGATGGCGGTTGCCGCGGGCGTGATGGCTGCGCTTTGCGGCGTGGCGGGCCTGGGCGGCTGCAGCGGTGATACGACGACGCCGCCACCGGCCACGCCCCTCCCCGGCGGCCCCGGGGATACCGAATCCGGTCCCGCTGCGGCTATTGCGCACGGGACCGGGGAAGTGAAAGTACGCGGCGGGGTGATTATTAGCGGCGGGGTGGCCACCATGTGTGAGGTGTTTATGGCGAGCTACCCGCCCCAATGCGGGGGAGCGCGGGTGACTATCGCCGGCCTGGAAAGCTATTCGCCCCAGCGGCTCGGCTTGCAAACCGTGGATCCGGCAGTGGTGACGCGCCCGGGTGAAACTCCCAAGCCGGCCAGCCCGGATCCGGCCTGGGGTGAGCTGGCCCTGACGATTGATATCACGGAGATCGCCAAGGATGGCCAGTCCGCCACCGCGCAGCTGGTGGAAATTCACGGGAAAGAAACGGTGAGCCACCGGTAGCGGGCGGTGTCGGCGGCGGGTGTGGCGGCGGGTGTGGCTGCGGTGATGCCGGCCGCGCGGCCCACCCGGAGCGCGCGCGAGTAGCGTACCGTGGAGATATGGCTATTCATCTGGACCTGGAAGCAGAGCTTCCCGCAGACCTTCTCACCATTGACGCGCTGGCCCTTGATTTGGACGGCACCCTGGCGCGCAATGACAAACACGTTTCCGATGCCACGATCACGGCACTGGCCCGGCTGCATGCCACCGGCGTCGCGATTATCGTAGCGACCGGCCGGGTATACCCGGCTACCGTGGGGATTTACGAGCGTGCCAATATTGACGGCCCGCTGATCGCGGCTAGTGGCGCTATGGCGGTGGCCTCCGTGCGGGATTATGCGCATGGTGAGGTAGGCGCGGCGTCGTACGAACCTATGGATGATGAACTCTACGAGCGCATCCTCGACTTTTGCCGCAAGCATGCCCTCCAGCTGGTTATTTTTGGACGCGACCACCTTTTCGCCAAGGAGGACGGCGAAGCGGTGCGGGTGCTCGCCGAACGCAACGAAGGCGAGCAGCCCATCGTGGCGGATCTGGAGGAGCTGCCCCGCGAAGACCGCCTCAAGGCCGCGCTTTTTGCTAACGACGCAGAGTATGAGCGTATCCGCGCTGATCTTGCGGCGGAATTCCCCAACGCGGCGCGCTCCTATGACGGCACTATTGAGGTGACCAGCCCGGCTACCGATAAATGGGTAGCGCTGCGCACCATCCTCGAGGGGCTCGGCGCCCCGGTTGCTCGCACCGCCGGCATCGGCGATTCCGCGAATGACCTGCCCTGGCTGCGCGAAGTGGGTGTGGCGATCTGCCCGTCGAATTCGGTAGCGGCGGTCAAGGACATTTCCGCCTATGAGATCGGCTCCAATGACGAGGATGCCGTGGCTGCGCTGTGCAATCGGATCGCGGAGGCGCGGGAGGCACGCTGACGGAGGTGTGGGAGTCGCGCGAAAGGCACGGAGGCGCGCTGATCAGCAAGCCTACGGACCTCCCGAAAAAGCTAATAAAGTGCGGGCGGCTTGATGAGTGCAGTCAAGCCGCCCGCGGTTATCGCAGCGGCGTTCCTTTGCTTAAGTGACCTTGACTCAAGTCCCGGAGCTGGCCCAGCGCCCTCGGTATACTATGCCCATACCCCCGCCTCTGTGACGCGATTCTTTGCGTGCTAACGGCGCGAGACGGTGGGCGAAGAGTGTGTTCATTGGATTCCAAGGAGTCGCCGTGGCCGTCACCGGTTCTCTGCTTAAGCGTCGTCGTGCTGCTTTGCGTGACGAGGTGTATTCCACCATACTCGATATGCTGCTGGGCGGCGTGTTCCAGCCGGAAGAATCTTTGAGCATTGACGGCCTGGCTCGTGATCTCGATGTCTCTCCTACCCCGGTACGCGAAGCCATGGTGGAAATGGAGCATACTGGCTTGGTGGAGCGTCTAGCTCGGCGCGGCTACCGGGTGGCGCCCCCCATCTCTACCGAGCAAATTCGCAAACTCATTGATGTCCGTAAGCTTCTGGAACTCCAGGCGGTTGACTGGGCTTATCCGCACGCCAAGCGACTTCTTCCGGAATTGCGCCAGGCCCACGCCGAACACGAAGTCGCGTGGCAGAATCTCGAACATGAAAAAGGGCACCTTGACCTCGCCCATATCCGCCACTATTTCGATGCTGATTGGAACTTCCACCGCGTTATTATTCGCTACGCCAATAATTCATACCTGGAATCGGCGGTGGATAACCTCGCTTTCCAGGCTCACCGCATTCGCCAAACCGTTGGGGAAGGAAGTTCTGACGGTGCGCAGGCCACTGCGGAGCATCATGCTATTTTGGAGGCTTTCGCCTCGGGTGCGCGCGAGGATGCACTAGCTGCTATGGAAGCCCATCTCAACGGGGTGCTGCGCCGATCAATTTCTGACGCGGAATAAATCGTTTATTAGCATCCACGGCCGGCTTGGCGAATGCGCCGCGCGGCAAGCGCGAGGCTGATAAAGATCCACGCAGGCCAAGCCCAGCAAGTAGCTAAGGCGAAGTAGGTGGTTCGCCGTGCGCCCCGATCCAGCTGCGAGTGGGGATCCTTTGCTGCGTGGCGCAATCCGCGTACCAGGTTAATAGCCCAGAGCACCGCGACACCTAGGTAGATAACAATCCCGACCGTGATGAGAATCTGCCCCATCGCTCCTCCTTCGGCATCGGTGTGACGGCTGAGAACGTCTCGCTTTTGTGTAGCTTCGGCATGTCACAGTACCGCGCGACCCTTGTCACAGAATCCTATACGATATAGGATATTGGAAACTTAGTAGCGCGCGTCACTGTCGATGTCGGTTTCAAAGCAGAAACGTCATCCCTACCACAGAAGTGCACTACCAGAAGGAAAGGTTGCTCGATGAGGAGTACAACGGTGAAGACCGATGGAGACCCTGGGATGCACCCACCCGGCGCGGTTTCTCCGAACACCACGGGTGCCACCACAAGCGCGCCGGCACAAGCCCAACGCCAGTGCGGAAATCGGGATATCGGCGCACTGGCTTTCCGCCTCGTTATTTTAGGTATCGGCATCTACGTCATTGTGTCGGGATGGAATTACGGACTATCAGAAACCAATGGCGAAGTTGGTGCCGGGCTCATGCCTTTCGTCGCCGGTTGCGTTATTGTCCTCGCCTCGATTTGGGATCTCATTCGCTCCAACATCACGAAGCCCGCGCCGGAAACTGACTCAGAAGATGACGAATCCGTCCAGCTGATGGAACAGTATGCGGCAGAAGAAACGCCCGCGGAAGGTGAACGCACCGAACGCCAGCGTCAGCTCGCGGTAGTCTACGTCTTCCTCGCAATGCTTGGCGCAATTATCCTCACCCGCGTGATCGGCCTGCTGTTTTCCGTCACGCTCATGGTCTTTGTCCTCGTTGTTTTCGTGGAACGGCGCAAATGGTGGCAGGGGCTCCTCGCTGCTATTCTCACCTTCCTCTTCGGCTACGTGGTTTTCTCTGTGCTTCTCCAAGTGCCGCTTCCTACCGGGATGCTTGACCTGGTGTAAGGGAGGAACGAACATATCATGATTGAGAATCTTCTACTCGGTTTCCAAACATCTCTCACCCCAGACAACCTGCTCTGGTGTTTCATCGGGGTACTTCTCGGTACCGTTATTGGGATGCTCCCCGGACTGGGGGCCACCACGGGCGTGGCAATTCTGCTGCCTCTTACCCTCACGATGGAACCGGTCACCGCGCTCATTATGCTCGCGGGTATTTACTACGGGTGCCAGTACGGCGGCACGATTGCTGCGGTCCTCATTGCCACTCCGGGAGATGCGAGCGCCGTCGCAACAGTTATAGACGGCTACTCTCTAGCCCGAAAAGGAAAAGCTGGTAAGGCGCTCGCGATTGCTGCCATCGGCTCCTTCTTCGCCGCCATTGTTTCCCTTATTCTGCTCTGCTTGGTGGCAGCTCCTATTGCTCAATTCGCGCTGCGTTTCGGCCCGGCTGAAATGCTCGCCATTATGATCATGGGCCTGCTCACCATCATCTCCTTCTCCGGCGATAACCTCGCCAAGGGCCTCATGATGGCCGGTATTGGCCTAGTGCTCTCCACCGTGGGAATGTCCTCGGCCTTCGCGGCTTCGCGCTTCACCTTTGGAAGCGTGAGTTTGCTGGGCGGCATTGATTTCGTCGTCGTTATGATCGGAGTATTCGCCATCGGTGAAGTAGTGTCCCAGATCGGTGCGGGCACCGCGAAACCGATTCGTGCCCGCATGCGTGACATGGTCATTAAGCCCTCCGATATTAAGCAGGCTTTTCCGGCCATTACTCGTGGTACCGGGCTTGGATTTGTACTCGGCTGCCTGCCCGGTGCGGGGTCCACTCTTGCCTCCCTGGTTGCCTACGGCGCGGAAAAGCAGGTCTCCAAGAACTCCCGCAACTTTGGTAAGGGCGCTATTGAAGGCGTAGCAGCCTCCGAATCTGCAAATAACGCCGCGGCCAATGCGAATTTCGTTCCGACTCTCGCGCTGGGCGTTCCCGGTGGTACGACGACGGCAGTTCTCCTCGGCGCATTTGTCATGTACGGGATCCAGCCGGGGCCCCTCCTCTTTGAGAATCAACCTACGTTGGTGTGGGGTTTGCTAACGTCTTTCTTCATCGGGAACGTTATCCTGCTCGTCCTCAACCTGCCCATGGCACCCGTCTTTGCCCAAGTTCTGCGCCTGCCTTACTCCTACCTCTATCCCCTCATTATCTTCTTCTCGATGTTTGGGGCATTTGCAGTAGAGAATGGTGTTTTCGCACTCACGGTTCTTTTCGTTGCTGGCTTGGCTGGGTTCTTCATCAAGAAATATAACTATCCGACGGCGCCGCTCATCCTGGGCATGGTGCTTGGGCCCATGGTGGAACGTTATCTGGTGCAGACTTCTGCTTTCAGTCAGGGCGATCTCACCATCGTATTCCGTCAGCCCCTAGCCTTGACCATCCTTGGCATCACCCTTGCCATCATGGTGGTCCCGGGCCTCCTCAAGCGTTTTTCACGTAAATCCAGCCGCAAATCCGCGGCGGCCGAAGTTCCCGCAGAAGCGACTTCCGCGATTGAGCCTGTGCCGTCCGTGGATGCTGCGCAACCTGCTGCCGTGGGGGAGTGCACCGGCTCGGCCGCGCGCGGAACCCGCGCTCTCGACACGACAACCACCCCACCGCCGGGTCTTGCGCTAGGCGGTGACATCCCCCAATCCGGATCAACGACGATCAACTCTAAGGAATAACAATGAAAATATCACGACTCATGAGCGGTATCGCCGCTGTTAGCTGCGCGCTCCTTGCCCTCTCCGGCTGTCAGGATAAGGGCGGGGGTTCCTCCGCGGGAGGAAGCGATTTCGATCCCGGCGCCCGTATCACCATGGTGGTACCTATGGCCCCCGGTGGTGGTTCCGATATGTCAGGCCGTGCCATCGCCTCCGGCCTGGAGAACGTCACAGGTAAGTCCATCTCGGTGGAGAATCGCCAGGGTGCCGGCGGCGCCGTCGGCTATGCTGCGTTCCTGGGCGAAGAAGGTGATAGTTCCAAGCTCCTCGCCACCGAAACCGCCCTCATAAACCTTCCTCTCACCGAAAATGTGCCCTTCACGTGGCGTAGTTTCACCCCGATCATGAAGGCGGGTCAGGACTCGACGATCATGGTTGTAAAGAAGGGCTCTCCTTACAATTCCTGCCGTGCTGTGGTGGATGCGGCGAAGGCCGGTCCTGTCAAGGTTTCCATATCCGGTGGTGTGACCGGTAACGACGCTATCCAATTTGGCCTTATCGAAAAGGACCAGGGTGTGCAGTTCCAACGCGTGCCCTACGAATCCGGAGGTGAAGCCGTGACTGCGTTGCTCGGCGGACACGTTGATGTCGCCCTGGGTAATCCCAGCGAAGTGATGGGCCAGCTGGAAGCCGGCGATCTTGTTCCCCTGTGCGTGATCTCCGAAGATCGCTATAGCTACGATGCGCTCAAGGATATCCCCACCACCGTGGAGGAAGGCATTAACGTGACCTTCTCCCAGTTCCGCGGCCTTATCGCGACAGGTGGGATCAGCGAAGAAGCCCGCGAGTACTGGATTGATGCAGCAAAGAAGTACAGCGAAAGCAAGGACTTCACCAACTACATGGAAACCAATTTCATGCAGATCGATCCTCTCTTCGGCGATGATTTCGTCAAGTACCTCGAAGGGTACGAAGCAGATCTCAAGAAGGGACTCGGGCAGAGCTAAGGCTCGCTAGCAATAAGCAGATAAGCGCCGGCCCCGGAACCGGGGCCGGCGAAAGGAGTGATGAGGTGTATACGGCGGATACCTGGCCAATTGCGGCCAAGATGAATTTCGGATCCCGCACAGAAACAGGGGAGGATATAGGAACCGCACCGGTAAGCATATGGGAAGACCAGCTTCTCCAAGTCAAGGAGCTTGGTTTCGGTGCCATTGATCCGATGGATGATTGGGTTCCCCTTGTTGAGATATCCGAGGAACGCTTCGCGTCTTTCCGGGATATGTGCCGCGATCTCGACCTCAGCATTCCCGCTATTTCCGTAGGTAGGCGTTCCGTCGTCGATGTTCGCAACGGAGATACCAATCTTGCCTTCGTACATGACCTCATTGACCGCGGGCATGAGCTCGGGGCACAGGTCATCAATATCGGCTTTATGGAGGCCCTCACCCCGGCGCAGGAAAAAGCGCTGTGGTTCTGGCTAGCACCCGGGCACGTATGCGATCCGCAATTGCGTCCGCTCGCGGTGGAACGGGTGCGGGAACTAGCCCGGCACGCCGGCCAGCTCGGAATGCACATCAGCCTGGAAATGTACGAAGACACCTACGTGGGAACCCACGACGGCGCGGTGAGTTTCGTGCGTGATATTGACCGTGACAACGTGGGGCTTAATCCGGATATCGGCAACCTCATTCGCCTGCACCGGCCCATGCCCAGCTACCAGGACATGTTCGATGCGGTTCTTCCCTACGCCAATTACTGGCATATCAAGAACTATATTCGCGATGAGGACCCGGAAACTGGCACCTATATGTCCGCGCCGGTTCCCCTGGAAAGCGGACTTATTAACTACCGCGCCGTGATTCGGCAAGCTTTGCGGGGTGGCTTTACCGGAGCATTCATGGTGGAACACTACGGCTCGGACTGGCTGGGAGTGGGAGCAACAAATGCCCGCTATATCCGCCAGGTACTGCGCTCCGCACTGCGCACCATTGATCCTTTCAACGCGAATCTTTCCGCCACGGGCCAGGGTGCCATTGGACAGATTACTCGTGAGTCGGCCCCCGCACCGTCGTACTAATCCCCGAACCTATTTACCCCAGTTATCCGTCCGTCACTGGCCGCACGAGCGACCACAGCTACAAAGGAGAAAACAATGACTATCGTTCCCAATCTTGCTATGACTATCGGTGATCCCTCAGGCATCGGCCCCGAACTGGCGATGAAGTTATGTGCCGATGAGGAGAACCGTCAGAAGGCCAATATTAAGCTGCTTGCATCGGCTTCCGAAGTAGAGAAATACTGCGCGGAGCTCTCTCTGAGCTTCCCCTATTCGGAAGAAGCAAAGCCCGGTGAGGTGCAGATCGTGGGATCCGAGCTCCAAGATCAGCCCGTTAAACGCGGGGAGCATTCCGTGGAAGGCGGTCGGCGTGTGAAATCCGATCTCCTCAAGGCTATCGGCATGTACAAGGACGGCAAAGCGGATGCGATTATTTTCCTCCCCCTCAACAAAGCCGCGCTCCACGAAGCCGGCATGCATGAAGAGGACGAGCTGCGTTGGTTCGCCAAGGAACTCAATTACGACGGCTTCACTTCCGAACTCAATTTCATTCCCGGGCTCACCACTTCGCGCGTTACTTCGCATTGTGGAATCTCGCAAGTAGCCGCCCGTATTAACGCCCGAGCGGTTCGCGATGCCATTAACCTTCTCAACGATGTTATTAAGGGCATCGGAGTAGAAGAACCGCGTATCGCGGTATGCGCGCTCAACCCGCACGGTGGAGAATCCGGGCAGTTCGGCCGGGAAGAAATTGACCATATTGCCCCTGGGGTGGAACTCGCCCAGTTTGATGGTGTTAATGTGCAGGGTCCCTTCCCGCCGGACACCACCTTCATGCGAGCCCAGAAGGGGAATTTCGACGGCGTTGTCACGATGTACCACGATCAGGGCCAGATTGCTCTCAAGACCATTGGCTTCGATAAGGGTGTGACGGTTCAGGGAGGTTTGCCCGTGCCGTTGGCCACCCCGGCCCACGGCACCGCCTACGAAATCGTGGGCCAGGGTATTGCCTCCATCGGTCCCTCCCAGCGAGCCTTTGATATTGCTACTTCCCTCGGGGTCAAGACCGCAGAAGCGGCCCAGGCATAGAAAGCCGGTTCACCATGTCCGTTAATAAGCACGCAGTGAGCCACCCACGCAAGGGTAAAAAATCGAAGATTCGCATTGAAGTCTTCATGATTTTGTGGCTCATTATTCTGCTCAACTACATTGACCGCACCACCCTGTCCATCGCCCTGCCCTTTATCGATAAGGAACTGGGCATCGATGAGGATATGCAGGGATGGATTCTTTCTACTTTCTTCTGGACCTACCTCATCTTCCAGGTTCCGGGTGGTTGGCTCCTCGATAAATTCGGGCCACGCCGCGTTATCGGTGCGGCCGGAGCACTTTGGGGCGGAACCCAGATGGTTATTGGTTTTATCCACACCGGCTTGGGCTTCGGGGTATCCCGCTTGCTCCTCGGTGCATTGGAAGCACCGTGTGCGCCCTCGGGCTCCAAGCTCAACTCTTCTTGGTTGCCTTCCGGGGAACGTGCCCGCGGCGCCACTTTCGTGGATATGGCCGGGGCCTTCGGATCCGCTGTGGGTGGCATTATGGTCACCGCAATAATTGGATTCTTCGGGTCCTGGCGCTGGGCTTTCTATATAACCGGCGGGATCACGGTGATCGTTGCGATTATCTACTACATCTGGGTGCGTGACACTCCGGAAGAACACCCACGGGTGAGCGCGGAAGAACTCGAACACATCCGCGAAGGTGAGGTAGGTCAGGAAGGGGCCGAACTCACCGCAGAAGAAAAGGCCAAGCTCCCGCGCATCGTTGACTATGCACGTTCCACCTCCTGGTGGGCCTTCTGGTTCGGGCGTCTTGGCTGGGCCACAGTATGGTGGGGCCTCATTTCCTGGACCCCGTCCTATCTCTCGCGTGCCCGCGATTTCGATTTAGCCGGCCTAGGCTGGGGCACCTTCTTCATGTTCATGATGGGCGTGGTGGGCCAGCTGGTAGCCGGGTGGCTCGCGGACTGGGGCCGGCGCACCTTCAATGATTACAACAAGGTCATGAAGGCATTACTGGTCGGTTCCGCCCTCGGCATGGCGGTATGCGTGGCGGCAATTCCCTTCGCACCATCCGGAATGACCGCACTTTTCCTGCTCTCTGGCGCGGTGTTCTTCACGAACTTCGGTGGGCTGTACTGGGCTATTCCGGCTTGGCTCGCCCCGAAGAGCCAGGTGGGAACGGTTGGTTCTGTCATGAACATGGCCTCATCCCTGGGCGGTGCGCTTGCTCCCATCATCATGGGCTACGCGATCAAGGCAGCCGGGGGCTCCTTTACTGGAGCGTTCGTCTTCCTCGCCTGCGCGGCAGGACTGTACATGATCGGTTCTGCCCTCATTAATTTCAATCGTCCCTTGGCGCAGCGGCGGCCTATCGCCTAAGCGCGCCTCGTAGCGACGAATTTTTGGGTGCGGTGGTGCCATTGCGGCATGTGCCACCGCAATGGCACCACCGCACCCGGACCAAGGAGGAAACAATGGAGTTATACACAGGTCCAGTTATTGACGCGCATCATCACTTTTGGGAGCCGCATCTGGGTTACCAACCCTGGTTGCGCCCCGATGCGCATATCCCCTTCCGCTACGGAAATTACGATCCAATCAAAGTTGATTTCGTGCCGGCGGATCTCACCGATTTAGCCGCGAGTATTAATCTCAACCTCGTCGGTTCGGTAACGATGGAAACCGAATGGGAACTCGATGATCCGGTTGGCGAAATGCGCTACACCCAAAATATCGCGGATCGCTTCGGCCTCCCCAACGCCGGGGTAGGGCATGCGATTCTCAAAGATCCGCAGGTGCAGGGAACCCTTGAAGAACTAGCTGAGATTCCTATTGTGCGCGGGGTTCGTAATAAGCCCGGGCAGTCAGATTCTCCGGTTAGTGCAGAAAGCAACCCGAGCCTGCTCACCGATCCGCAGTGGCAGAAGGGTTACGCAGCGTTGCGCGCCGTCGGATTTAGTTTCGACCTGCAGGTGGCCTGGTGGCATATGACCGAGGCGAAAACCGTTCTGGAGCAGAACCCGGATATTCCCCTCATCATTAACCACTCCGGGCTGCCCGCGGATCGCCACCCGGATATGATCGCCGGCTGGGTGCGCGCACTGGACTTCATGGCGCAATATCCGCAGGTCTCCATCAAGATTTCCGGGATCGGGTTGAAAGACCAGCCCTGGACCGTGGAAAATAACCGTCCCATCGTGGAAAGAATCACCGAGATTTTCGGAACCGAACGCATTATGTTCGCCTCGAATTTCCCGGTCGATTCCATTGCCGGAAGCTTCGCAGACATCTGGAATGGCTTCCGCGAGATCACGAGCGGATGGTCCCAGGCGGAACAACGAGCCGCCTACGCAGAGAACGCGGTGCGGATCTACCGCCTCCCGCAAGACCTGCTCAACACAACATCGGAAGCCGTGCGCACGGCAGCGCACGCAGAAAAATAGGACAACTACTATGGGATTTTTCGATCACTACCGCGTCGTCGACCTGTCGATGCTTATTGAGCCGCATTGGCGTTTTGCTCCGGAGTTCGCTTTCAAGGAACTCCCGAAACCGGAATTTACCTTCCGGTCCACTGTTCTTAAAGATTACGGTGCCCATAATTTCTCCCATTGCGATGCGCCACAGCATGTTGATCGAGCCCTCGAAACCATCGAGATGCTCCCCATCGAGCGTTTCTGCGGGGAAGCAAGTCTTATTGACGTCGCAGATTTGGGTGGTAACGCTGCACTTTCCCGTGAAGTTCTTGAGGCGCGGGCGGGCGCGGTACGCGCCGGCGACGTCATACTTATCCGCAGCAACCAGGCACTGCGCCACCCCACAACCGTGCCAGAATTCTGGACCAGGTCCCCGTGGATCACGAAGTCCGGTGCGGAATACCTCCTCGAGCTTGAGGCCAAGGCAATTGCTTTTGATTTCCCGCAGGACCGCGCGATCCGCGAACCGTACCTCACGGATTTTGAGCACCATGAACCCGTTGAAGACTGGGCCTGCCATACCGTGCTGCTTCCCAAAGGGATTCTGCAAATCGAATACTTGGCCGGGCTGGAGCAACTTAGCCAGGAACGCTTCCTCTTCTTTGCTGCACCCTTGAAAATCAAAGGCGCGGATGGTGGTCCCGCACGCGTCTATGCGCTCGAAGTAATCGCCGAGGAGGCATAAATGACAACCCCGGTCCACGTTCCCACGTCAGCGCGGCGCCGCTGGAAAATTCTCATTCCCGTTATTATCACGATCTACATCATCGCGTATATTGACCGTGTCAATATTGGCTTCGGCATGGAAGGCATCCGAGAAAGTCTCAATATGGATGCTTCCCAGGCCGGATTTGCCGCGGGAATCTTCTTCATAGGGTACCTCGTACTCCAGGTCCCGGGCGGCTACCTAGCGCAGAAGTGGAGTGCCCGGAAAGTTGTCTTTGTGCTCATGATCGGGTGGGGAGTCTGTGCGATTCTCGCTGGTTTCGTCCACTCGTATACGCAGCTACTTATCGCTCGTTTCACGCTCGGGGTATTCGAGGGTGGGGTGCAGCCAGCACTCATGGTTCTCATTTCGAGGTGGTTCTCCAAGGCGGAACGCGGGCGGGCCTTCTCGCTGTTCATCATGCACAATCCCATCGCCACGATCATCACAGGCCCCTTCGCCGGCCTTATCCTCATGTACGGGAACTGGCGCGAACTCTTCATTATTCAGGGTGCGCTGCCGCTGGTCATCGGCGTGGGGCTGTGGTGGTATTTCGCGGCCGATAATCCGGATACCGCCCGGTGGATTGACCAGGATGAAAAGGACGAGATCCGCGCCCTGCAAATCATTGATGGTAACGAAAAGCCGGTGGAATCGGATTGGCGCCTCGCGGTGCGTAATCCCTTCACCTGGTACCTGGCCTTCCTGGGGATGTTTGTGTGGCTGGGCTTCTACGGGCTCCAGATTTGGCTTCCCACCCTCCTCAAGCAGTCTTTCCACGGTTCTCTTACGGTGGGTCTAGTTTCCGCGATCCCGCCCGTTTGCGCTGGTATCGCTATTTGGTTCAACGGGAAGGGCGCGGACCGAGATCAGCGCTATTGCACCCGCGTGGGTATTCCGCTCATCCTTGGCGGCATTATCCTGGCGCTTTCCTCTTTCGTGACGGCGGACCAGCGATGGCTGGTGGTGATCGCCCTCGCGGCGGCAACCGCCTGCCAGCTCTCCTTCTTCGCTCCGTACTGGACGATCAACTCCCTGCTGCTGCCCCCTGCGGCGGTGGGTGCCGGCTTCGGTATCATTAACGGTATCGGGAACCTCGGCGGGATGCTCGGCCCGTACCTCGGCGGATGGCTGCAAGACCTCACGAACGGAAATATGTTCGCTACCACGGTGTTCTTCGGGGTATCGGTCGCCGTTGCCGGGATTATGGCTTTCGGCCTGTCCGGTGCGGTGCGAGCCAAAATCGCTGAGGATCGTGCCCGCCAGAGTGCAATCCTCGCAGATCAACCAATGGAGTAACAATGACGTTTATCTACAACGATCCTAAACAATTCCCCGCTGAAGCCCTCGCGGGTTTCATCGCCGCTAATGAGCGGTACGTGGAGGCGGTGCACGGCGGCGTCGTACGGTCTACTACCTCCCCGGAGGGCGAAGTGGCGCTGGTCATTGGGGGTGGTTCGGGGCACTACCCGGCCTTCCCTGGCTGGGTCGGCCCAGGTATGGCGCACGGTTGCGTATGTGGGAATATTTTCGCTTCCCCCTCGCAGTCCCAAGTCACCGCGGTATCCCAAGCTGCTGATAACGGCGGTGGCGTGCTCCTCATGTACGGCAATTACGCCGGGGACGTTCTCCACTTTGGGAAAGCCGCCAGTATTATGCGTGCGGACGGTCTGGATGTGCGCGAAGTACAGATTTCTGACGACGTCGCATCGGGGATCCCGGAAAAACACCGTGAGCGCCGGGGTATTGCGGGTGACCTTTTCGTCGTGAAAGTAACCGGCGGGGCAATCGCCGCCGGGTACAACCTGGACGAAGCCGAACGCATTGGCTGGCACGCCAATGATTCCACCCGTACCCTCGGGGTCGCTTTCACCGGCTGCACCCTCCCGGGATCGGGCGATCCGCTCTTCACCGTGCCTGATGGAAAATTCGCTCTCGGGCTTGGGATTCACGGTGAGCCCGGGATCTCCGAACACGAACATGCCACCGCGGATGAACTGGCAACCCTTCTGGTTGACGGTGTTCTTGCCGAAGAACCCGAGCGCCGCGAGGGCGGCTACAGCGGGCGCGTGACGGTGATCGTTAACGGGCTGGGCGGAGTGAAGTACGAAGAAATGTTCGTGCTCTACCACGCAGTCTCTAGCATCCTGGCCGAACGTGGCCTGGAGGTCGTGGCGCCGGTCGTAGGTGAACAGGTGACCTCACTCGATATGGCCGGTGTTTCTCTCACCGTTGCTTTTCTCGATGAGGAACTGGAGAAGTTCTGGCTGTCCGGTGCGGATACCCCCGCTTTCCGTACTGGAAACGTGGAGAACCAGCAACGCCGCGAACGCCCCGTTGCGGAAGCGCACGCGGTGGAACTCAGTGCCGGCACGCCCGAATCGGCAGCGCAGGCGGAACGCATCGCCGTCGTCTTCACCGCTTTTGCCGATGCTGCTATCGCGGCGGAAGCGGATCTGGGCAAGCTGGATTCCATCGCTGGGGACGGTGATCACGGTCAAGGCATGACCCTCGGCTCGGTAGCTGCACGCGATGCGGTCCGCCGGGCCCTCTCCGCCAAGGCGGGAGCTGCGAGCCTGGTGGACTCGGCTGGCAAAGCATGGTCCGAAGGCGCGGGTGGTACCTCGGGTGCACTCTGGGGAGATGCCATCTGCCAAGCTGCCAGCCATCTTGACGATGGAGGAGCGGTTTCGGCCGAAATATTGGGCGCGGCCGTCGTTGATGCGGCGCGAAATGTGGCGCGCGACGGTGGTGCCGTCGTCGGAGATAAAACGATGGTGGACGCAACCGAACCTTTTGCCGATGCACTGGAAAAGGAGCTTGCCGAAGGCGTGGGGCTCAAGGACGCCTGGACGCGCGCGGCCGAAGTAGCCCGTCAGGCCGCCGAAGCTACTTCGGAGCTGGCTGCACGCAAGGGCAGGGCCAAGACACACGGCGATGCGTCACTCGGTCACCCGGATCCGGGCGCGGTGTCTTTCGCCCTCCTCATGGCCGCGGCAGCGGAGGCGCTCTGATATCAATCTGCATGAACCGCGCAAAAAGATAGGATAAAGTGATGGCAAGACGCTAAAATGTGGCTTTTTGCGCGGTTCGTGTGGTGGAATAGCGGTGAGCGGTTGTTACCTCAATGTGGCGTGGCTCGTAAGAATGTACCAACCCGTATATACGTGGCTAGAAAAGAAAACAAAGGAGAAAACATGGGATTTCGTGTGGTGGTGCTCGGTGATTCGGCCGGGTACGGATACAAGGACCTCATCAAGGCTGATCTGGAGAAGGATGAGCGCATCGACGAAGTGATCGACCTGGGTCTCAAGGAAGGCGAATCTGCGCTTTATCCGAACCTCGCTACCGCGGGTGCGGAAATGATTGCGCGCGGCGAGGCTGACCGTGGTATTTTCGTATGCGGGACCGGAATGGGCGTGGCTATGTCCGCTAATAAGGTGAAAGGCATTCGCGCCTCGACCGCGCATGACTCCTATTCGGTGGAACGCCTGGTGCTCTCCAATAACGCCCAGGTGCTGTGCCTGGGGCAGCGGGTTATCGGTGCGGAACTCGCGCGACGACTGGCCAAAGAATTTTTCAATTATGAATTCGACCCGAGCTCGCATTCCAAGGCCAATGTGGATGCCATTTGCGCCTATGACGGTTCACTGGAGGAATGATGCTTTGGGTTGGAACTAGCTGGAAAATGAACGGCACCCGCGCTTTCGCACGGGACTATGCTCGCGCACTCGCCGGCCTTGATGTGGCCAGCCTAGGTGATATCCAGCCTTTTATTATTCCTTCGTTTACTGCCATTGATGTGGCAGCTAGCGAGCTTGAGGGAACCAGAATCCTGGTGGGTGCGCAGAATGCGGCCTGGGAAGATGCCGGGGCGTGGACCGGGGAAGTATCGATCCCTCAGGCAATCGATGCCGGGGCCACCCTGATTGAGATGGGGCATTCTGAGCGGCGTGAGTACTTCGGGGAAACGGACGAGACTGTTAACCTCAAGATCAAAGCTGCGCTGCGCCACGGGGCTATCCCACTGGTGTGCTTCGGTGAGCCGGCTGAGGTATTTGAGGCGGGGGAGACCCTTCCCTTTATCACCGCGCAGATTAATGCGGCCCTGGATGGGATAGCGGATACTTCCCGCGTGCTCCTCGCCTACGAACCGATCTGGGCAATTGGGGAACATGGGCGCCCACCGCGGCGCGAGGACCTGGTACGTACCTTTGCCGCGCTCGCGGAGCGTTACGGGGATCGCGTGGAGGCCATCCTCTATGGAGGCTCCGTCAATCACGATAACAACAAGGATATTCTGGGAATCCCGGGCGTGGGTGGCCTGTTTATTGGCCGTTCGGCATGGACCGCGGAAGGATATATTCGCAACCTCGAACTCGCTGCGGAAGCGGTGCGCGAGTAGCGAGAAGAAGGTGTGGTGTCGCGGGGCTCTTTCTATGCTTTGCGAGTACCTGCGTTGGGTAGGCTGCCGTTGGAAACAAATTCTGGACGGCAGCTTGCCCGAACGTAAATTAATTATCTAAGGTTGTCCGTGATCCTCGTTGACCCGTTCTGCTTGGAGAGCAAACTTATCGAAATCTGATTCATAGGTGAGATCCTGCACCACTCGATATTTGGAGAACTCCTCTAGTGCGTGTTCATCGGCAAGGTTCTTTGAAATTTTTCCCGCATTGTTCAGCAGTTCACGACTATCGAGGGTAAGAACTTGGTCGAGGAACTGTACCCAGTCGTTCATAGTAGTGGCAATGTGACGGCGTGCGCGTGACTCTGCAAGGTTTAAATACGCTTCTACCAACCGCCCCAAATCATCAAGCTCGTTCTTGGTGAGGTAGTTTTTGCCGATGGTCACGTCACCCGCGAGCACTTTACCGTCAGGCGAATTTTTCCACGAAGTTAAACCCATATGTGGTTTCTTAGCATCGGCTCTCTCGGTGATGAGTTCCGCCGCGGTGTGTCCGTGTACAGCATAGTGAAGCTTGTTTTGGACAGTAGCGAAGAAAGTCCGGGTTGTGGGCGCTTTGGCATCATAATCGACAGCTGTTGAATAGATGTCGGTTATCTTCTGGTAGAAACGCCTCTCTGAGAGCCTGATTTCCCGCACTTCTTGGAGGAGTTGCTCAAAGTAGTCCTCGCCAAGAATGTCGCCAGTTTCCATACGTTCTCGGTCAATCACGTAGCCACGTAAAGTGAAATCACGCAGGATGCCAGTGGCCCACTGCCGGAATTGAGTGGCGCGTATTGAATTGATCCGGTAACCAACCGAGATAATTGCGTCCAGGTTGTAGTGCTGTGTGAGGTAGTTTTTTCCGTCAGTAGCAGTTATCCGGAATTTCCGGATAACTGCAGAATCCGACAACTCCCCCGATTGGAAAATATTTCGCAAGTGTTCGCTTACGGTTCGGACGTTGACGTCAAACAATTGTGCCATCAACTTCTGGGTAAGCCAGATGGTACTTTCTTCGTACCGTACTTCAACGCTGTTAGCCGCATTGGTCGTAAACACCAAAAACTTAGCAGTGCTGTGCCGAACAAGCTTCTTAGACATCTTCAACTCTTTATGCTTCATAAAACTGAATGACTATCGCATGGGTGCGTAAGTACCTACTGTGTACTCCCGCATTGTTACGAGCAGCCTCTTCGCAGCCTGCACGCGCATCGGTGGTGGTGATGGCAAGCTGTGGAGAGTCAGCTATAGACATGCTTTAGTTTACCGTATCGGTGAGATGGAGCAAATACCCATGGACTCTAAAATTGAGTGCAACAACTTTTACGATTACAGGTGTCCAGTCCGGGGCGCCTCGAACCGTTTACCCGATCCGTTTCACCGATGCACGCGTCACCACATGCATGGGGAAAATATGTCCGCTGGGTGCCTGTCCAGTTGCGGTGTCAACAATAGCGCGCAAGGCAGCTTGTGCCATATCTGCAATGGGTTGTTGTACTGAGCTCAGACCCGGATGAATCCAATCGCACAGGCTAATATTGTCGAATCCGATGACGGAAAGGTCATCGGGAATATGCAGTCCACATTGCTCTGCGGCACGGATAAGACCAATGGCCACCACATCCGAACTTGCGAAGACCGCAGTAACAGGATCCGGGGCGGTTAAAAGCCGTGGTAATGTGGACGCACCAAAAGCCTCGGAGTAGGGACCGTGGAAAATGTAGCGCTCATCCACCTTGAGCCCGTGGAATGTTATGGCTTTCCGGTAGCCGAGTTCTCGTTGATGTGCGGAGAGAAGTCCCTCAGGTCCACCAATGAACGCCACGCGGCGATGCCCGAACGCCAGAAGATGATTCGTTGCCTGGTAGGCGCCATTAGCGTTGTCCGCTACAACGTAGGGGATAGAGCTCGGGCGAATATTGGTGTACCCCAAGGCTGAATTTTCGAGAGCTGCATCCACATTGAGAACCATCTCGTCAAGCATGACGAAGGGTTTAGTTAGGCTCACGGAATTGATATCTCCATCGAGCGAGTTATTTCCAACCAGGATGATCGCGTCAACTGTAGGATTTGCGAGGGCTTCCTCGATGAGTTCCACTTCGTTATCAATTTGCCCTCCCGAAACGAATACAGCCACTGTTTTCTGTGCAGCGTCACCCGCGGAGATAACTTCGGCCCCTAGCTTTGCGAAAAACGGGTTAGTTAGGTTGGGGATAATCAGGGCGATTGTGCGCAATGAAGTGTTTGTCAAAGTGGGAGCTTGCCAGCCTACTTGGGACATCGCCTCTTGGATTTTCTCTGCGGTTTCCCCTCGAACATTGAGTTCCCCACGCACGAACCGAGAGACTGTCGACGGTGAAACGCCAGCAATTCGTGCTATTTCGCTTAGAGAAGCTGCCATGGGACTCCTGATGTAAACGAGGGTCTTGTGTGAAACACCTCAAGCCTATAACATAACAACCAGACGTTGCGTAACGTTGCGCAACGCTCGTGATGGTTGTGGTGATGAAAGTCGTTTCCGACGGCTCTGTCGCTACCTTGAGCGAAACATAATTGGTAGTCGAAGGAGACTGGAATGGTAAAAGTTCTGCTTGCAGGCGAGTCGTGGGTCAGCGATATTGTTGACCATAAAGGCTTCGATCAATTCCCGCACACTCAAGTACATATCGGTTGCGCAAAACTTCTCGAATGTTTGCGCAAAGCTGGGCATGAAGTGACCCATATGCGATCGCATGATGTGGCGGTCGAGTTTCCTTTTACGGAAGAGGAACTCAATGAGTATGACGTCCTCATTTTGTCGGATGTTGGAGCTAATACCCTCCTTCTCCCGCCGCAAGTTTTCGAAGAGGGAAAGCGTGTTCCGAATCGACTCACTCTCATTCGTGACTGGGTGAAGAACGGGGGCGGATTAATGATGGCGGGCGGCTATCTCAGCTTCCAGGGATTCCAAGCGATGGCGAATTATGCGGGCACTCCAGTTGAGGATGTACTCCCGGTTACTATCCACCGCTATGACGACCGTATTGAAGCGCCTGAAGGTGTCCGCGGAGAGCTCACGGATGTCAATCACCCCATTACTCAAGGAATAGATAAAACGTGGCCGTATCTGCTCGGTTTCCAAGACCTCGTGGCGAAAGAAGGCGCGAGTGTCTTGGCAACTGCGGCGCATAAGCCGCTCTTGGTGGCACGTGAATACGGGCGAGGCCGGTCGGTAGCTTTCGCCTCGGACATCTCCCCGCATTGGGCTCCGCAGGAGTTCATGGAGTGGCCCGGCTATTCCACCCTTTTTGGCAATATCGTCACCTGGCTCTCGGGAAAGTAGGCAATGATGTCTTCATTAAAATCTGATTCGTGCGTTGTGGATACTGGCGACGCAGTGACTAATTCTCAACAAACGGAAACTCATGCGGCGGAGAAGCGCGTGCGTGCACACGGAAGTGCTGCGCAAGGAACTGCCATTGTGCTGTTTACCTTCCTCACCGTTCTGGCGGGCATGCTCGGTCCCATGCAGAGTTCCGTCAACGGGCGGCTCGGTGTTGCGGTCGACGACGGACATCTGGCCGCGTGTATTTCATTCTTCTCGGGACTTGTCGTCATGTTCATTATCGTGCTGCCGCAGCGCCGGCTGCGGAAAGCCCTCATTTCGATTCCGGGGCATCTGCGGCATGGAACCTTGCCGTGGCCGTACTTCTTCGCAGGTCTGTGCGGAGCCGTTATTGTTCTCTCTGAGGGTGTTTCCGTCGGAGCGCTCGGGGTGGCGACGTTCCAGACCTCATTGATTGCAGGCATGGTTATCTCCGGAATTATTTGTGACCGTTTCGGTATCGGAGTTGAGTTCAAACAAGCGCTGAATATCCCCCGTATTTTGGGGGCACTCCTCGCTATTGCAGCGACCGTGCTGGTGGTATCGCCGAATTTCACGGCTCCCCATATGATTGCGTTGGCAATTCTGCCGTTCTGTGGTGGTCTCCTTGCTGGATGGCAACCGGCGGGTAACTCCAAGATCGGCTATCTTGCGGATTCTATGCTGGTATCCATTACCTGGAATTTCATCATTGGGTTTTCCGCGCTCGCTCTTGCGTTCATTATTCGATTGGCGATGGGTGCTGCTACTTTCCATCTTCCGACTCAGTGGTGGATGTACCTCGGCGGTCCTTTGGGTCTGCTCTCCATCGCACTCATGGCACTGCTGGTTCGCAAGCTTGGTTTGCTGCTCCTCGCTCTTGCTTCAACTGCGGGTCAGCTTATCGGATCCATCCTCATTGACCTCATCCTCCCGCAAGAAGGGCACGTCATTTATGCCGTTACGGTTGCGGGCGCTGCGGTAGCGCTGGTTGCCGCAGGAATCGCCATGGTCCCGTCTCGCAAGCTCGGAGCAGGTACCGAACATAAAACTGAAGAATCTCACTAGGCAGCGAAGAAAGGACAGCTGCAATGTCTCAACTGAAGAACGGCGAACTGCAAACCGTTCGCGGAATTATCAAGGCTCAAGATATGGGGATGACACTTCCCCACGAACACCTTTTCAATGACTTGTCCTCGGTTGTGGATGAGCCCTATTACGAGTTCTCCAAGGAAATAGTCGGCAAGAAAGTCACGCCGGATCTTATGTATGGCCTGCGCCAAGATCCGTACTGCAACGCGGATAATATGGCGGATAAGCCGGCTCAGGATGTGATCCTGGAAGTCCGTAAATTTGCTGAGCTCGGCGGGCAGACTATCGTTGACGCAACTGGAACCGTCAGCATCGGCCGTAACCCGGCGCGCTTACTAAAAGTTGCGGAAGTGACTGGACTCAACGTTGTTATGTCGACCGGGCCATATCTTGAAAAGTTCGAAGGCGAACGCATTACCGCGCGTAGCGTTGACGCCATTGCGGAAGAAATTGATGCCGATATCAATGAGGGTATTCCGGCAATTGATACCGCTCCGGGCAGTGCGGCGGAAAAGTCGGAGGGTGGCGACCGGAAGATTAAAGCCGGCATGATCGGTGAGATAGGGGTATCTCCCTTCTTTACAGAAGGGGAACATGCGTCCTTGCTTGCCGGAGCCCTTGCTCAAACAAATAATCCGACCGTAGCGCTCAATATTCATATGCCCGGGTGGCAACGGCGCGGAGATGAGGTTCTGGACCTGGTCTTTGCGCAGGGCGTGGCGCCGCATAAGGTTTCCCTTGCCCACTCGGATCCTTCCGGTGCTGATAAGGATTACCAGCGTCGGCTCCTCGATAGGGGAGTGTGGCTGGAATTCGACATGATCGGCCTGGATATCACCTTCCCGAAAGAAGGTGTATCTCCGTCAGTTAACGAAACTGTGAGTGTTCTTGCTGACCTCATAGCTGATGGGTACGCGGATCAGATTATCCTCAGTCACGATCTCTTCCTCAAGCAAATGTGGACTCAGAATGGCGGTAATGGATTTGCCTTCGTTCCAACGGTCGTCATTGACCTGTTGCGCCAGGAAGGCGTGAGCGAAAGTGATCTGCACAAGTTACTGTACGAGAATCCGGCCAGGGTGTTGACAGCTTAAGCGGGCACCGGGCAGAAGATAGTGCAGAAAATAGAGACGGGGGAGCAGTCATAATGATTGTTCCCCCGCAATTCTGAAATGACATAGAAATGTAACTAACTTGGCCGCAGGGCCCTATGCTGGAGGCGGCAGGAAGATATTGCGGTTTATCTCCGCGTGGTATTAGAAGACGGCGATCCAGCGCTTCTTCAAACGGCGTTCAAGGACATTGTGAAATCTCTGGCCTTCAGAGAGATTGCTCCTAACGCCCGGCAAACGCAGTCGCAATAAACTCACTTATTCGCGCGCGTACCTGCTCCCACACCTTCGTGCCGGGGGAACATAGCATCGCATGGAAAGTCCCCGGATACATGTGGAGTTCCACGGCCGCGCCGGCGTCCATGAGGTCGCGCGCCCAGTCGAGGCCCTCGTCGCGCAGCGGATCAACCGGATTGACCACAAGCAGCATCGGCAACCCTGAATACGGGCCGCTACCTGCGGAAAGTGGCTCGGCGCGGTACCCGGAATCGTCAGCGTAGGCGTTCCACGCCGCGGCCGCGGCCTCCCGCGTCCATACGGGGCCGTCGCGATAGGTTCGATAGGAGAGCGTATCGAGGCGCGGGCTCACGCACGGTTCGAGGGCGACGACGCCGCACAAGCCCGCCAGTTCCTCTGGCTGCGCGAAGCGCAGCACCTGATCGGCCAAGCCGGCCCCGGCCGAATCTCCGAAAACCAGCACGGGTGCACCCGGGAAAACCCGCGTAATATAAGCGAGCGCAGCCCGGCAGTCGTCCACCGCTGCTGGGAAAGGATGCTCGGGTGCCAGCCGGTAATCGGGAACCACCACGGTGGCCTCGGCCAGCTGGGCGATCTCAGCATTGCGGGCGTCGTCGTAGCGGGCGCGGCCCGCAACGTAACCGCCGCCATGCAAAGACAGCACCACGCGGGGCTGCGGCGGCGTCGTGCTATCGGGGTGGAAGATACGCAGCTCCAGGCCGTTCTCCACCACAACCTCGCGGCGGATACCCGAGGGCAGTTCCGGTTCGGCACCCAGCAGCGCTTCGCCTTCCGCGCGCATCGCCGGAGCATCCCAGGTGGTTTGCTCGGGCACGCCCGCGAGCAAAGGCGTGAGCTGCGGATCGAGGTAAGGCTGCGGGCGCTTCTGCGCCTTCGCGCACTCGGCAAGGAAGGGGTCCACCGCGGCGTAGAAAGCGCTCTCCTGGTCGCGGCGGACCGTATGGGTGGAGTGCGGGATGACCGCCCCGCGCAGGTGCGGATTGTGATGCTCAGTCAGTGCCTCGATGCCGGTGGCGCCGAAGAGCACATCGTCGCCGTCGCCGGTCACGAGGAGGGTGGGCATGCTTAGCTGGCCAAGCACCGCGCGCCCGGGGCGGCCCACCACGCCGGTGGCAATGAAATCGAGGTCCACCTCGGTCTTACCCTGTGCCCAGCCGGCGTATTCGGAGGGGGTCCAGGTGGTATACGATTCGCGCAATGACGCGATAGCTTCGGGTAGATACTCGCGCACGCGCTCCTGGGTTTTGCCAAGATCTTCGGCGGCCTCGCGGTAGGTACGGGCCTGCTCCGGGGTGAGGAGCGCGGGGTCTTCAAGCACCAGACCCGCGATGAGCGCCGGGTGAGCTGCGGCAATATGCGCGGCGACCGCACCGCCTAGGGAGTGCCCCATGAGGAGGATCTGGCGTGCGGGAGTGCCGGCGGCGGCGCGCACCACCACATCGGTTGCGCTGGCAACGAGGGCGGTGAAGGGATCGGCCAGGTCGTCCTTGGCGAAACGGGCCGAGAGTCCGTGGCCGAGCAGATCGCAGAGCACCACTCGGTAATCACGCCCGTAATGCGCGGCGAGGCTGTGTAACGAGGCGGCGCAATCTGTCACCCCGTGAAAAGCAACGATGGTGCCCTCGATGGGAGCCCCGGAAACTGAATACGATAACGCGGAATGCCTCATTGCGCTCCTTTGCTAGCGGGTACTTGCGTGCGTGTTGTGGCCAGGGCTGCGCGGGATAATAGCCTGGAGTGTCACAAAGGGAGTGGCGTTTTCGGGTGTGGCTTTCTTGGAAGAATCAGAAGAGTTATTCGGGCGGGTTGCCGCGCCCGCCTCATTATCCACCCGATATTCTTCCACGAGTTCATACATTTTCTTGGAAAGATCGGCGGCCTGCTCACGTGTGAGAAGGACTTCCGCCGGGTGCAAACTGGTGAACAGCGGCCGCTCCTCCGGGTGGTTAGTGCGGGCGGTCATGGCGGCCAGCCACAGTGAGGTGGCCCATTCCAGAATCGCGGTGCCGGCCGCGGTCACGCTTTTGGAATACTCCGAATTGGGCAGGCTGGAATCGGTGGCCATGCGCGGGGAAGTGAGGGTCCACACCCGATCACGCTTATCGCGCGCCCGGGTCGGATCCTCGCGAATCAGCCCACCGCGGGCCAAAATTCGCAGGTGATAGCTCATGGAATTGGCGGGAAGCTCCAGTTCCTCAGCCAAATCCGCGGCGCGCGCGTGGCCTAGTCGGCTGAGAGTGTGGAGCAGGCTCAAGCGGACCGGGTGAGATAGGGCCCGCAGCTGCTCCCGGTTGAGGCGAGCCACCGTTTCCGGCGTGGTGGTTCCCGTGGTGGTGCCCGCGGTGGGCGCGCTGCCCGAATCGGCGCTGGTCATTTCGGGAGTGTCACGTGATTCGGCAGTGCTGTCAGAAGAAGCCATAGAATCATTGTAGCTGGAACAACGGACTTGCCCACATACGCAACAAATGTTGCGCAATAATTCTTGCGTAATTATAGTGGGAGGTGGAGGCCGAGGTATTCGGCTCATCAGCACGTAAGGAGACCTCATGTCAGGTACGGACAATGGGACAGTTATAGCAACGGAACAGGTGACCGCATCAGAGCGTGAACCTGCCACCATCTGGGCATCCCGTGAATACCGGGCCTGGTTTACCGGCGATCTGCTCCAGGACCTGGGCGCGGGGATCGCGATGTTCGCCTTCCCGCTGGTCTGCCTGGCGGTGACCGGCTCTCCTGTACACGCCGGAACGGTGGGATTCTTCCAAGGCGTAGGTACGTTGCTGGGTATTCTTCCCGGCGGGGTATTGGCCGACCGCCATAACCGGCGTACCCTCCGCTTGGTCTCGTCTGGCCTAGGGGCGCTCGCGCAGGTTGCGCTGGTAGCTCTGTTGCTCAGTGGCACCGCGAACGTGCTCAATCTTGCCGTTCTTGCTTTCCTCGACCGCCTGCGTAACTCCCTGCTTTCCCCGGCCTCAAATTCCATGCTCAAACAGGTGGTTCCCGGGCGACTTCTTCCCAACGCCGTGGCTGCGAATCAGGGGCGCGATGCCGCGGTCACCCTCGCCACCGGCCCGGCCGGCGGAGCGCTTCTTGCCATCCACCTCTACGTCCCCGCTCTCGCGCAAATCGTCGGGCAGCTGGCGAGCATGGGGGCTACGCTCCTCATGCGCGGGGATTACCGGCCCGGGCGTTCCGGCGGCGCTGAGTGTTCCGGCGGCGCTGAGTGCTCCAGCAGTGCCAGGTGCCCTGAGAACTCGGACAACTCTGCGCGCCCTGTTCGTACCGGCCGCATCTCCCGTGCGCTCGCGGAATTCAACGAGTCGCTACGGTGGATGTGGGAACGCGCCGTGGTCCGAGTGCTTCTTATCTGCGCCTGCCTGCTCAACCTGGGGTGGGCAGGCATGATGATGAGCGTGACCCTCGGCCTCGCCGACCGCGGGGTGGAGCCGGCGCTCATCGGCCTGCTCGCCACCGCGCTCGGGTGCGGGGCGCTTGCCGGGGCGGTGGTTGCCGCGCGTCTCGTCGCGCGGGTCCCCTCCGGAATTCTCATCATCGCCGGATTCCTCATGTGCGCCGGCGTCGTCGCCATTGTTCCTTTCCTTCCCGGTTTGGGGTGGATCGGCGCGATGTACGCATTAATGGGCCTGATTATCCCCGCCGTCAATGCCGCGGTGATGGGCCTGGTCACGCTCATGACGCCCAATGAGCTGATGGGCCGCGTGGGTTCGGTCAGCCAGTTCTTCGCCTCCGGAGCCGCGGCTTTCGCCCCCGCGCTGGCCGGCTGGGGGATTGGGATGATCGGATGGGAACTCACCCAAATCTCCTTCGCGATTCCCACCGCGCTCGCGGCCGTGCTCATGCTGGCCTCCCGGCAGGTCAGGCAGGTGCCGGCTTCACCCCATTGGGAGAGCTACCTGGAAGAATCCGGTGCCCTGAGCGCGCGGGATTAACGGCGACGCCGCGGCGCGTTCCGCCCTGGCAACCCGGGCGCTGCTACCGACCTTGCGGTGAACTCAGGGGAGCCGGTGCGCCTTCCACCGCGCGCTCCCACAGCTCGCGTTCCACGGCGTGGAGCAAGCGGCGGCCCACAGGCTCAAGATAACCCGCCTTTTCCAGCGCGTCATCGACTTCATCGCAGGCGGCCCGGTAGCCCTCGAAAGAAGAAAAACGCTTGAGAATCGACTCGCGCGCATGCAAGGTCATGAGGCCGTACACGGGATTTTCGGGCGCTCCGGGGAGGAAATCCGCGATCGGATGAGCGAGGAGTCCCAATTCAATCCCACCCGAAAGCAGCCCGGCGCCATCTTTTACCCACTGCCCATTTTCGGCATCGAACCAGGTGGAAGGTGCAGCCGGTACCCCCTCCGCTGCCCACTTTTCTACCGCGGCCATGGACCCGGTAATAATCGGTTCAATGGGAAGCGCACTGAGGGATTCGAGGAACGCGGTATCCATCTGGCGTGGGCGCCGCTTCGCCTTGACCACTTCCGAATTTTGTGGGATAACACGCGAACGGGCATCCGAATGTGGTGAACGCTTCACATGCCAATGCCGGCGCAACGGTCCGTCCCCTAGGCGGAAAGATTCGGGACCAGCGCCGAAGAGGCTCACATCAGCCTCCGAGGAGGTGCTGATAATCGGAACATCAAGTTGGGCGGGCTCAACGAGGTAGGGGACAAAGGCTGCTTGTTTCTCCCCAGTCCCAGGTGCATCAAGATCTACGCCGCTCAGCATTTGCGGCGGGATCCCGGACTTGTGCTGGTTAATAGCTTTGACAAACACAGATCCGACCCCGGGAGCATAACCGTCATAGGTAGGTGCATCGTCGGCTAGCCGTAACAGATTGTGGAAGTAGGTGAGATATGTATTGGTATACACCGAGGATTGGGACTGGCCGATAAGGAAGACGCGCTCTAGGCTCACAGGGCTGTTCGAGGATCGTAGCCACGCGGACACCTGCGCGATCACATCCCAGGCCAAGCCCTCTTCGCACTCGTCAAGCTGCATAAAAGGATTCCATCCCGGCTCTGCGGCATCGATCTGGCGCGGTTTTCCGCCCCAGTTGAGCTGTCTGTAGCGCTCCGGATCAAAAGTGTGCAAGGCGGAGATCTGGATGGGTTTGGCCGTCACGGCAACATAGGTGTGCCGCTTGTCCATAAGGTAGTCCCAGGCCCGCCTCCAATCGTCTTCGATGTCGTATCCCTGCGAGGCATTCAAAATAGATACCCATGCGGTCGGTGAACTTTCCTTAGCTGGGCGCCGCACCAGTACGCGGGTACAGTATGGAATTCCCTCTTTTTCGACGATTATGCGGGTGTCTTCCTCCGGAGTGAAACCATAAACGTTTGCGGTACCGGAAAGGAAATACTCCTCCTCAACGTATCCGTACGAGGCTAAATCTAGTGGTTCGCGTGCGAACCGCATTGCAGAAAAGGGATAGCTCTCATTGTTGACTGCAATTGGGCCTGTGGCAGCGGGAACTGGTACTGACAATGTCGGTGCGTTCATCATTTCTCCCTCGAAATAATCTCCTGTGCGATTAAGTGCCAGCCTAGAGTCCAAACGCTGAATTAGCTTGTCCCATTGGGGTGAAAACGCCTTCCAGTAGCTGTTAGGGACTAGTCTCTCTACGAGTTCGATAGCATTCCATAGCGTTCCGCTGTGTCAAGAAGCTCCACTACATTGTGTGCTCCGAGTTTTCGCATGAGGGTGCGGCGATGGCTGCGCACCGTATTGATAGATACATGCAGAGCGCAGGCTGCTTCGGAATTAGTAAGTCCCAATGCTACTTGCGTTAATACCTCTCTTTCGCGGGGCGTAAGCGCAGGTGCGTGTCTCGATTCGGTTCGCGGTGGCGTATTTTCAGGGGTCGAATTCTCAGGTGTGTCCGCGGTGAGCTGAGTGGGGGTGGTAAGAAGTACATCCCATACCTCCGCTAAACCGTCAGAATTGAGAATAGTTGCGTGAGGTGCGGTGCGCAGAAGTAACGCCGCAAGGGTGGAAAGCTGGGAAATGCGCAACCGATCTGTTGTCGAAAAAGCTCCGGCTCGCGAGTGGGATTCCAGCCAAATAGTTCCCTCTAATTCTTCCCCGATGATGCAGGGCTGAATAACCGCGGACGTGTGAGTGGCTGCGGAAGCCGAGTGAAATAGCGGTCGGGTTCGTTCGTAGGCAAGCGAAGAATCATCCGGGAAGGAATACAGGCGAGCTACCTCGGCCGGAGTACGGGCCCAGTACTGTTCGCGGCAGTCAAGAGTTCTTCCGAAGGGTGAATCAGCTTCCACCAGGAGAGTCGAATTATAATGGCGTAGACCGTATACACCCAGTACCGCAAAGATATTCTGGCGTGGCAGGAATACGTGGAAAGAAATGTAGTCTGAATTAGGTGCCACATCCGCAAGTAAGGCAACGAAATAGCGTGCGATGGCCCGCCGGTCATCGGCTGCGTGGAGCGCCTGAATTGCATCCGTCAAACGCTGTGAGAATTGTAGGTTTGTTCGCATTCCGCCCCGCCATTCGCTACACGGATTTTTGAGTATTACTTCCGGTAATTACGGACTAGTCTACTCGTCTGATGGTATGAAGAGAGGACGTGTAATTCACCCGCAGTGAGGCGGTTTTAATCACCATGCTCTCAGTACGCTAGCTGATGGACGTAAGGGAACGTCCACGATTTACCGCATAAAACGGATGCAATGCAGCGCCGTTGCGCGAAAGGATAACCAATGACGGACCCACACACGACACCAGGTGCTACGCCGGCATCGTCGCCAGAGAGTGGTCTTGCATCGAATGTAGCTATGAAGGTCTCGGGCGAGAAAGTGAACGTAGAAAAATCAGCCAAGAAAGCCGCAAAATCTGGTTTTTGGGGCGCTCTTGCCGAATACTATGACTTTGGCCTGTACGGAACCGCATCCGCGGTTATCTTCCCTACCGTTTTCTTCGGTGGTGGGGATAATCCGACCTTAGCGAATGTCGCTTCGCTTGCCTCGTTCGGTGTTGCGTATCTCGCTCGGCCTCTCGGAGCTATCGTGCTCGGTCACCTCGGTGATACCTGGGGGAGAAAGAAGACGCTCCTCCTCACTCTCGGGTTAATGGGATTTGCAACTCTCGTTATTGGATTCTTGCCGTCCTATGACTCGATTGGCCCTACTGCGGGCATTATTTTGATTGCTATGCGGCTTATTCAGGGATTCTCCGCGGGCGGCGAGCAAGCCGGATCGACAGCGATGACGTCAGAGCTGGCACCGCCAGAGAAACGTGGCCGTCTCGTTGCTTTCACCATGCACGGACTTCTTATCGGCCAGCTTCTTGGTATTGCCGCTTTTATTCCCGTGTCAGGGAATGAGTCCTTCCTTCTCGATTGGGGGTGGCGGATCCCTTACTTCATTGCTATTCCGCTGGTGCTCTACGCGTTGTGGGTGCGGACGAAGGCAGATGAACCGCGCGATGTTTACGAGGCACTCGCCCGCCAACAGGGTAAAACCACGCAGCACTCGGTGGAAAAGACTTCCGGAAAAAATAAGGGGAGCCTCGGCGACCTCTTCAAGAATCACTGGCAGCAAGTCATTCGCGTTATGGCGATGGGCCAGTTCGCAATCACCGGCGTTTTGCTCACGAATTACATGCTCAACTACGGCACCACCTACTGGGGTTGGGAGCGCTCGACCTTGCTGACTCTGGCCACCGTGTCGATGGTTATTGGTGTTCCGGTTCAGCCACTGTGGGCAGCGCTCTCGGATAAGATCGGCCGCCGGCCGGTGTACCTTATTTCGATGTTCAGCCTCGTGGCACTGTTCCCGGTTATCTTCTGGGCAATTCAGATCAAGAGCGTGCCGCTGCTGGTTATTTTGCTCTTCATTATCGGGCTGGTATCCACCGGCGGAAACGTTGTTCAGGCGCCGATGTATAGCGAGATGTTCCCGACTCGCCTGCGAATGACAGGCTATGCCGTTTCCACTCAGCTGGGCAATATCATCGTGGGCTTCACCCCGATGATCGCGGCCATTATCGTGCGGCCGGGTAGCTTCGGTTGGTGGCCGGTACTAACCTTCACCACCATTATGATGGGCCTTGGCATTCTGGCGTGCCTATCCACGCCAGAAACCATGGGCAAGGTTATTACCGACGACCTTGAACAGGAAGTAGCGGGAGCATAAATTAACGCGATGTTACGGAACAGGCACCGCCGCGCTGGGTGAAACCGGGACGGCGGTGCCCTCTTCTCGTTTATGATCCGTATTGTGGCAGCATACGGTTTCCGTGCCGCGCCACATTAAGAACGACGATGCCGCGCCTGCCGTCCCGCACACCTAGCGGTTCTTGGCGTATTCTTCGTGTGCCGCATACCCGGCCAGGAGCGCGCTTTCGGGAATCATCTTGAGAACCGGGCCCATGAGGAAGTCGGCTTTGCTGTCTCTCGTTTTACCTGAGCCGGCTGGCGATAAATCACATTCCACTGTGGAATTTTCGGATTCTTCGGCTTTCGCGGTCGGTTGAGCTGCAACTGCCTTACACATCTTCTTGCGAAGTTTGGTGTCAACAGTGAACGAATCTTCGTATACCTCGGTCAGTCGGGTATCTTTCCCTCCGGCGGAGAAGCTGAGTATTGCAGTGTCATCTTTCTCGAAGGTAACCGTCTACGAAAACCCTTCGGGGTCAGGTACCCCAAGCTGAGACACCGTGACAGTGCCGGTACATTTTGCTATCTGTTCTGGCAAGGCTTGCCCTTGCGAGGAGCAGGAACTCAATGTCGGGGCAATACCGATACTCACGAGTGCGGCACCACTGCGTGTGAAAGTGGAGAAGCTAACCATAGGATTCTCTTTTCTCTATCTTGAGAAGCTGGGGTGGCATGGGCGTGCGAGAAGTTGGCGCACTCTAGGTAAATCACCGCTATCCAATGTGGAGCGTAGCTGATTGAAGAATCTCTCGTGAAGAGAATGATGAAGCGGTTCCTCTAGCGGTTCTCGGCGTACTGCTCATATGCCTCATTCGCGGCCCACAGGCGTTCTTGGGTGACCATGAGCATGACCGGCTCCATGAGCGAAGTTGCTTCCTCATCGTTGGTGTGCCCGGAGCCAGCCGGCCCCAGATCCCAGCTGACGGTCGCCCCGCCCGGCAGGGGTTCTGCTTCTTTCGTCATCGCAGCCCGCATGCACATCTCTCGCCGCAGTTGCGCATCGACCGGGAAAGATTCCCGATACACCTCGGTCAGGCCCGTGCCACCTCCAGGAACGTTATACGTCAAGGTGGCGGTGTCGCCCTCCGCAAACTCAACCGTCCAGGAAACCCCGTAGGGCCCGGGGAGGTTGAGCTGGGAGAGCGTAACGGTTCCGGTGCATGCCGCCAGTTCATCCGGGGAAGGTTGACCCAGCGAACAGGCGGCAAGAGTGCCGAGCGTACCGCTCAGTGCAATAACTGCGCTCGGGACTCTAGCGCGCATCGGCCCAGGCGCGGATTTCTTCGTCGCTGAGGCCGTCGTGGAAACGCAGTCCGTTCGTCCACGCGATCTGCGGGAAAGCGGAGCGTAGGTAGTCCTCGGCTTCGTCCATCGGTGAGCTTCCGGAGGTGCAGAAGGGGTGTACCCGTGCGTTTCCTAGCTCATGCGAGCTCACGAAGCTATCCACGACTTTCGGCGGGATACCCCACCAGATCGGAAAACCGAGGAATACTTCCGTGGCGCCTCCCAGCTCGACAGGTTCAGCAAGGCCGGGAGCTGCGATTTTACCGTGCTGTTCCAGATTTGCCCGGCTGTCCTCGACCCGCCAATCCAAATCCTCATTCGTGTAGGGCTGCGCAGCGGCTATCCGTACCGCTTCGCCGCCGACGATACCTTGCAAGCGTTCTGCTGCTTTTTCAGTAGTACCAGTCTCGGAAAAGTAAATGATCATCGTTCCTCCTGCCATTCACCGTTGTGACATGAGCCATTTAAAATCTACACCTTGGCGAGCAGAATCTCCTCAGCACCCGAGCGCTGCAAGCGGCGCAGCATCTCGGCATCTGCGTCGGTATCAGTAATTAGCGTCCAGCGTTTAGGAAAAGGTGACCAGTATGGATAAGGGCGATTATGCAGTTTCGCCGCGTCTGCCATTACGTAGACCTGGGAAGCATGTGCCATCATCTGGGTTTTGAGCCGCGCCTGCTCGTAGCTGAGAGATCCGATGCCGCGTTCCGGGGAGATCTGTACCGCGCCCATAAAGGCATAATTGCCGTGCATAGATTCGAGCATTTTTTCTGCATCGACGCCGGTAATTGAGTCGTGTGCAATATCGAGGGTTCCACCGAGCACCACTACCGTCACTTTATCCTGGAGTGCCAGGGCGTTAATCGGGCGAATCCCGTTGGTAATCACGGTGATGCGGCGCGTGTTATCGAGGGCAAAGGAAAGCTGCTCGGCGGTGGTTCCCGCATCTAGGATCACGAGGGAATCATCAGCGATAAGAGCCGCGGCCCGCTTCGCAATTGCTTTTTTACGGGCCAAATTCGTGGGGGTAATCCCGCCCAGGTGAAGAAATTCCGGGTGAGCAGAGACCGCACCGCCGTAAGTACGGGATAGCTCCCCACTGGTTTCTAGTTCACTCAAATCCCGACGGATGGTCGCGAGGGAAACACCGAAATGCCGGGCGAGTTCTTCATTGCGCAGCGGTGCATCTCCCCCGGCTAGCAGTTCTAAAATCCGGGCGCGGCGCTTGACTACTTTGCGGTTCTGTGCGCGGCGGGCGCGCGGTTCTTCCGTTGCGGTCATCGGTGTTCTCTCACCTCGTGGCTAGCTGCATGACTCTCAGATTATGTTGGGTTTAGCGGATTTCTGTGTCCTATAAATCTGAGTGATATCGCTCATCTTAGCCCGCGGTGACACTGACGTTAAGGACGCATGGCCCGGAATATTCGCGGGTCTGCTCACGCAAATGCGGCGTCGCGCCCATACGGACCAGAGAGGGCCGCGTCCCACCTGAGTGGAAACGCGGTCCTCTCGAATTGTGCGTGGCTATCATTCACCGCGCGACCGGTACTAGCCACGTAGTGGAATCAGCACGCACCGTTTTAGGCCCGCGCGGCCCGGCGCGCTTCGCCGTCGAGTTTACGCAACGCAAATTCCGCGCATACCCGGGTAGCTTCCACCATAGAACCGGTGTTGGCGATGCCCTTGCCGGCGATATCGTAAGCTGTGCCGTGATCCACGGAGGAACGCATAAACGGCAGCCCGAGGGTCAGGGTGATGGCTTTCTCGAAGTCGAGGGTCTTGCAGGCAATATGGCCCTGATCGTGGTAGAGAGAAAGGATGGCGTCGTGGCGCCCGTCCAGCGAGAAAGCGAAAATCGAGTCGCCAGGGAAAGGGCCGCGGGCACGAATGCCCTCGGCGCGGGCGGCAGCCACTGCCGGCTCTAACTCCTCAATTTCCTCACGGCCAAACATCCCATTGTCGCCGTTATGCGGGTTGAGCCCCGCCACCGCGATGGAAGGATTATCGAAACCGATGCGCTCGAATTCCTCGTGGATATTCCGCAGGAAATCAAGCACGTGCTCTTTGGTTACGAAATTCACCGCATCACGTAGAGACACGTGCCGCGATAGGAAAAACACCCGCAGCTTATGCACGTGGAACATCGTGAGCGCGTACTTGGAGTGGGTGAGATTCTGGAAAATCTCAGTCTGCCCCGGGTATCGCACCCCGGCTTCCATCATCCCTTCCTTATGGGTCGGGGCGGTAGACACCGCGTGCAGTCTCCCCTGGTTCCCCAGCTCAATCGCCTTTTCCAAATAGGAATAAGCCTGTAGCTGGGCTTCGCGTTGAATCTTTCCGAACTTGATATCGGCATCAGAATGCACTCCGGTATCGAGGAGGTCCACGATACCGAACTCAAACTTCGCTTCTTCCGGCTCAGAGATCTCGTTGATCACCAGTTTCTTACCGGCCATCTTCGCGGCGCGTTCCAAAGCCTTGCGATTACCAATCACGAAGGGACGAGCGCATTCGTATACGCTGGGATCGCAGACGGTTCCCACCACAATTTCCGGGCCAACGCCGGCCGGATCCCCTAGGGTAATTGCGGTAACGGGCCGGCGATCCTTGCGGGCCTGGTCGGCCAGAGCGCGCGCGTGCTCGCTGGGCTCAACGGTGTGTGCTGCGGATGTCATGAAACGGTCCTTTCATCAAAGAGTCGGTTGACGATACGAAGTGCGGTGTGTTCAGTTCCGGTGAGTCCGCCTTTACCCACCAGGGGAAGGCCATTGAAGGGACCTCCCACAATTCTGCCCTGATCTGATTGCGGAATCACATAATCTTCCAGTGCGATACCGCTTGCTTCGATAGCGTGGCAGGTATTGACAAGCGTGTCGCCTCCTGTGGCATACATGCCTGCTAGCTGATTACCGAGCATGTCCATGACATCGCGGGCAACTTCGCCCAGGTGTTGCGCCAGATTGCGCGAGCCTTGGCCGGCTGGCAAGTTCTTCGCCACTTCAATCCGGTTGATATCGACGACGGTACCGCTCAGCGTGGTATCGAGGGTAATAATGATAACCCGCACCTGTCCGGGTTCCCCATTGCCTGCTGTGGCGTCGTCGAGAATCCTTCGTGCCTGTGCCACAGCCTCTGCCCGCGCCTGGGAGTATTCGTGCCCACCTCCAATAAAAGGGTCATGAGGGAGAGTGATGGTATGCGTGCCGGGCACCTCCTGCATGTATTCCAGCTGCTGGCGAGTAGTCGCGGTTGCGGATCCCGCCACGATCACCACCGTGCCGTGATCATTTTCCTGAGACTTGGTGCGTAGTGGCGCTTTGGGGCTTTTCTCTTCGGTCCGGATCCCTTGGGCCACAGCGTATTCCGTGGTAAATAACCCCGGATCCACGCAGAGCACCTTCCAGCCGAGCTGGCTGACCACCGCGGCAATATCAGCAACATCTTCGCTCGATACTGAATCGCAGAGGATATTACGTACGCCACGATCATAGGATTTTTGCATGGCGGCGCGGATAGCGTCGCGCCCTTCCACCACGGTATTCATGCAGATAAGGTCGACGGCATCACGTAGTTGCCCGGCCAATAACTTGGGAAGGTACGACTCCTTGACCGGGCTGAGAATATCGTTGGCCACGCCGGTGCGAGCTAGAAGCAGCGAATCGATAAGTGAATATCCGGCCACCACAATGCGCTTCGAGGGGGGCATGGCCGGCACGATAATAGCCATGTAATCCTCGCCCAGCACATCACGCATGGCGTCAATTTCGTAACCGATACCGCCACGCATCGTAGTATCAGTGCGCTTAGAGAATATCGTTGCCCCGCGTGCCACCAGATCGCGGGTTGCATTACGTACCCGGGAGGCAGCTTCCTCAGGTGGGAGCCTGCGGGAATCGGTGGAAACAAGCAATGCGTCAACGTCGTCGTAACTTAAGTTCGACGTGTCGCTGAGGCTGACAATATTCTTGACCCCGCGTGCCGCCAGTAGTGCTCCCGTGGTGGTAGCGCCCGTGAGGTCGTCGGCTACCACGCCGGAGAGAATTTTCCTTTCGGCACTCATAATTAAGCTTCTTCCTTTCCAACACTCGCCGCCTGCGGCTTCGGCTCACGCAGCGTCAGCAGAATAACGAAGGCGAGCAGCAGAACGACGACGAAGTAAGAGAAGGCCACGTTATAGCTACCGGTAGCATCAAGCAGCATACCCACGATAAGCGGGGCAAAGAATCCGCCCAGGTTGCCACCGGAGTTAATAATCGAAATTGCGAAGGGGTAGGTTTTTTCGGTGGAATGGTTCATCGCGTAGGCGGTGAACATCGGCCAGCCCAGATTGAGACAGAAACCTGTAAGGATCAGTGCGAGTGCCACCACGTACATGTTATTGGGAACCATGAGGACCACGGCGAACATAATCGCTGTGAACAAAGCGGTCAGCAGCATAGTTGGCTTGCGTCGGCCCGCGAAGATACGGTCAGAAACCCAACCTCCGGTGAGGGCGCCAATAATACCGCCCAGCGCCGGGCAGGCAGCTACCCAGCCCATGGCGAAGACATCATAACCGCGCGCATCCACCAGGTAGGTGGGAATCCAAGTCAGCATGCCATAAAGCACGTTGTTCATGAAGAAGTACGCGAGGGTGTCACCCCAGATATCCCAGGAGCGCATAACATCGCCGTTGGTCTCCAGACGCTTGACCTTCCGGTAACGGATCAGCTTATCGACCTTGGGCATCCACGATGCTTCCTTGCGGTTGGTCTGGGTGATCACTTCTTCGGAGGCAATGTGGGCGAGCTCGGCCTTGTTGACGTGGGAAGACTGGCGGGGATAAGAACGCACAAAAATATGCCAAACGATGGCCATAATCGCACCCGGAATTGCGAAGACCCAGAACACATGCTGCCAGCCCATATTGTGGGCGAGGACCACCACGATAGGCGGAACCAGCATCGGTGCCAACTGGGTGGAAGCGATATAGATACCGGTGGCAGTGCCTTTCTCCCGTTTCGGGAACCAGTTATTAATAGTGGAGGTCATTCCTACCGGAGTGGGGCCTTCGGTCAGACCCAGAAGCAGACGCAGCACGATCAGGCCGATGGCCGTGGTGGTAAAGCCCATGAGGAAGGTAACGAGGGAGAAACATAGCACCGCGAACGTCACCATATTACGGGTCCCGAATTTGCCCATGATGAGACCGGCTGGGATCTGTGAAATCGCGTAACCGAGGAAGAACATAGAAGCGATGAGACCCTGCTGGGAATTGGTCATGTGGAAGTCTTCTTTGATGAAGGGCAGCAGGGTGCCGATATTAGAACGATCGGCCATACAAATAACGTAAGTGACGAAAATAATCGCCATGACTACCCAGCGATATCGAGTGGGCCGCTAGGCCATCTGCGGGGACGTAATCATGAAAAACTCCTGGAACACCGCGCGGGGTGCCGCGATCGCTTCCTTGCATCGCGAGTGGTACGGGCCTGCCGAACACGCTACCGAGAGTGTCGTGCCCCTGGTCGGGGCGGGCGTGGCACTCACAGATATTCGGAGGGCGCGCCTCCGCGCTCACCTATCGGAACATATATTTCGTTCGAAATATACGGATAGATTAGCTGAGGTGAGCGAACCACGCAATAGAATGTGCATAATATGCTCGAAACGTGCAAAAAGGGCCGCTCCCGGATTCCCAGGCGCGGCCCTTATTCGTGTTTGCGGAGATGTGCTCTCTGCGGTGCGTTCCTCGCTCCGATTTCTCTACGCTCTATTTCTCACCCACCACGAGATGCTTGCGGATATGGGCAGTCAGCGGGCCGCGCTCGAGTTCGTCAATCACGCCCGCAGCCAGATCTGCGGAAGTAATCTCCGGGGAGATGTACGTCCACTTGGCGATGTGGGCACCCTCCAAAGCCGCCGGGACTTTCGCATCTCCGCTATCGAGCGCGATGAGCCGGGTCGGCAGCCCGGAAACCAACTCAATGAGGTGGTGTGCGGCGCGCTCGGGGAAGTCCTCCCCGGCATCTGCGCTGGGTGTGAAGGCATCTACCATGGCATCGAAGCCGGCAATATCCCCGCGTTCAATATCGAAAACATCGCGGCGTAGCGAGACCGGGGCCTCCGTTTCGTTTTCCGAGCGCGTCACGGCGATAACTTCGTGCCCGCGCGAAACTGCTTCCTGAGTGAGGAGCTTTCCGGCCGCGCCATTAGCTCCAATAATTGCAATGCGCATGATTCATCCTTTCTGATGTGGGGGCCGGCTGAGCGGCCCGCTGCTGGTGAGGTCTTATCAAGGCTGCTGCGGTGACGGGGCGCCTTGCCGCGTGGCGGAGTATTTCTCCAAGCGGTTCGGAGCCCGCCGCGTTGCGAGATGGCAGCATGCCAGCTGGGCCACGATGTCCAGCCGGCCACCGCCGGGGTAGAAAACCTGGGAAACGCACCACCGCATCCCTTCCGAAGGGCGAACAAGAGTTCACCATAGATGGTAGCCCAGATATGCCAGAATGAACCTATGACCGAATCGAATCAGCCCGTTCCGGAATCGTCGCCCGCGCCCGTCCAGCGCACCGCGCCGCAGCCCTCGCCCACCTGGGAGCGCATGGTCGCCGGGAAAATGTATATCGCCGACGATCCTTACCTAGCCCACGTCCGCCGCGAGGGCCTCACTGTCCAGCACGAGCTGAATGCCACCAACCCTTCCGATAACGAAACGATCCGCACCATCGCCGCCCGTTTCTTCGGTTCTTTCGACCCCAGCGCCACCGTGGTTCCGCCCGTCCACTGCGATTACGGCGCCAATGTTCACATCGGCCCGGAGGTCTTTATCAACTCCGGTGCGATTCTCCTCGACGTCGCCCCCATTACCCTGGGCCGCCGTGTCCTCATCGGCCCGCGCGTCACTATCACCACCGCCCGGCACCCGGTTCCTCCGCGCGTTCGCGCCGAAACCGACCTGGAATTCGGCACCGCCATCACCATTGGAGATAACGTGTGGATCGGTGCCTCCGCCACCATCGGCCCGGGCGTGACCATCGGTGAAAATTCGATTGTGGGCGCCGGCGCCGTCGTTATGCGTGATGTCCCCGCCAACTGCATTGTGGTTGGGGTTCCGGCCCGCGTGCTGCGTTATTTTAACGACGACGACGAATCCCGCGGCCAAGCGCTCCGCGCCGCCTATGAAGAAGAGATGGGTCCGCTTGCCTAGGGGATCGGGCAGAGCGGTATAAACTACAGCGTATGTCTATTGATCTTCCCCTTGTTGATACGGCGCTGGCGGCCGGGGTGCCCGCCGATGCCGTTATCCCCTTCGGTCGGGACCGGGCGAAGATCGATTACCGCTGGGTTGAAAAGGTCGGTGCGCAGCCCGGCCGCCTCGTGCTCGTGACTGCCATGTCACCCACCCCTGCCGGGGAGGGGAAAACCACCACCTCCATTGGCCTGGCGGATGGCCTGCGCTACCTGGGTAAACGCGCGGTTCTGGCGCTGCGTGAACCTTCGCTCGGCCCGGTTTTCGGGCTCAAAGGCGGGGCGATCGGCGGGGGCCGAGCCACCCTCACTCCGGCCGCCTCCATTAACCTGCACTTCAACGGGGATTTCGCTGCGATTGCTGCCGCCCATAACCTCCTAGCCGCTATGGCGGATAACGCGGTCTATTTCGACACCCACGATATTGACCCGGCTACGGTCAGCGTGCGCCGCGTTATCGATATGAATGACCGGGCCCTGCGGGCTATCCTCCTCAGCCCCAGCGGGCGCCTCGATAGCGCCGGCCCGGGCGCGGGCACCCGTTCCAATCCCGGTGCGCACGCCACCCGCGCCACCGGCTTCGATATTGTTCCCGCCAGTGAAGTTATGGCAGCTTTCTGCTTGGCATCCTCTTTTGCGGATCTGCGCGAGCGCCTCAACGCCATGGAAGTGGCCCGCACCCGGGCTGGCGTACCCGTCACCGCGGCGGATCTGGGTGCCACCGGTGCCATGCTTGCCCTTCTGACCGAAGCGTTCTGCCCGAACCTTGTTGCCACCCGGGAAGGCACCCCCGCGCTCGTGCATGGCGGGCCCTTCGCCAATATTGCGCACGGTTGCAATTCTGTGATGGCCACCCGCGCCGCGCTCGCGATGGGGGAGATCGCGGTAACGGAAGCCGGCTTCGGGGCTGATCTGGGGGCCGAAAAATTTATTGACATTATGTGCCGTACCTCCGGGCTGCGCCCCGACGCGGCCGTTTTTGTGGTCACCTTGCGCGCCCTGCGCTACCACGGGGGTATCGCCAATGCCGCCCGGCATATTCATAATTTGCAGGCGGTGTGGGGGCAGTCCGTCGTCGTCGCCCTTAATCGTTTTGATACGGATACCGAAGCAGATATCGAAAAAGTGCGTACGCAATTCGAAGAATTGGGTGTGCCGGTGGCCGTCTCTGAGCATTTCGCGCGCGGCGGGGAAGGCGCGGCGCCCCTGGCCGAAGCGGTTCTGGCCGCGCTCGAAACGCCGTCCCGCACCCGTTTCACGTACTCGGATAGCGCGAGCCTCAGCGAGAAAATCACGGCGGTGGTGCGGCGCGTCTACGGGGGAGCGAGCGTCACCTTCGCGCAAGAAGCGCGTGAGCAGCTACGTGAGCTGGAAGAACGCGGCTACGGCAGCTATCCCGTCTGCATCGCGAAAACTCCGGCCTCCTTCACCACCGACCCGAAACGCCTGGGCGCTCCCAGCGATTTTGACGTGCCGGTACGCGATGTACATCTCTCCGCGGGGGGCCGTTTCGTTGTGGTCATGGCGGGGAGCGTCATGCTCATGCCGGGCCTGCCCAAAGAACCATCCGCGCTGGCCATTGACGTGGACGCCGCCGGAAACGTGCGCGGCATTCACTAAAAATTCCTCTCGATCACGCCGCCCCGAAGTGTTACCCTGGACATGTGAGCGGCGAAGGGGCCGCTCCGCGCACTTATGCGCGTGTGAACCCTCACGGAGGACGATATGACCAAGTTCGTATACGCATTTACCGAGGGCAACAAGGACATGAAGGACCTTCTCGGCGGCAAGGGAGCCAACCTGGCGGAGATGGTCCACATGGATTTGCCTGTCCCACCCGGTTTCACCATCACCACCGAAGCCTGCCGCTACTACCTGAGTAACGGGCAGGAACCCGAGGAACTCGAAGCGGAGGTGACGCGCCACCTGGAAGCCGTGGAAGAGCAGATGGGCAAGAAACTTGGCGATCCGGAGGATCCGCTGCTGCTCTCGGTGCGTTCAGGCGCGAAGTTCTCCATGCCGGGGATGATGGAAACCGTGCTCAATATTGGCCTCAATGACCAGTCCGTCAAGGGCCTCGCGGCGCAATCCGGCAACGAACGTTTCGCCTGGGATTCTTACCGGCGCCTCATCCAAATGTTCGCCCGCACCGTACTCGATATTGATGGAGATCTTTTCTCCGACGCCCTGCACGCCCTGCAAAAGGCGAAAGGCTACAGTGGCGATCTTGATATGACGACGGCGGACCTGCAAGAGCTGGTCGAACAATTCAAGGGAATCGTGCGGCGCGCCAGCGGGTATCCCTTCCCGCAGAACCCGCGCCGGCAAATGAACCTCGCGATCACCGCGGTATTCCGTTCTTGGAACACCGAGCGTGCTCGGATCTACCGCCGGCGCGAACATATCCCGGATGACCTGGGCACCGCCGTCAATATTTGCACGATGGTGTTCGGCAATATGGGGGAGAAATCCGGCACCGGGGTGGCGTTCACCCGCGATCCTTCCACCGGACACTCCGGGGTATACGGTGATTACCTTGTCAATGCCCAGGGGGAGGACGTGGTGGCCGGCATCCGCAACACCCTTTCCCTCAAGGACCTCGAGCAGCTGGATCCGGCTTCCTACACCGAGCTCATGGACATCATGAAGCGCCTGGAAAACCACTACCGGGACCTGTGCGATATTGAGTTCACCATCCAGGAAGGCAAACTGTGGATGCTACAAACCCGCGTGGGTAAGCGCACCGCCGCCGCGGCCTTCCGAGTGGCTACCCAGCTGGTAGATGAGGGCCTTATTAGCGCGGAAGAAGCGATCACCCGTACGACCGGTGAACAGCTCACCTCGCTACTCTTCCCGCAATTCCAGCGCGATGCCCAGCGCACCCTCATCACGAAGGCCATGGCGGCCTCCCCGGGCGCGGCCGTGGGTGAAGTGGTCTTTAGTAACGAGCAGGCCCAGGCGCGCGCCGCCGAAGGTGCCAAGGTGATCCTGGTGCGCCGCGAAACCAACCCGGATGACCTGCCCGGCATGGTGGTGGCCGCCGGCGTGCTAACCGCGCGCGGCGGGAAAACCTCACATGCTGCGGTGGTGGCCCGCGGGATGGGCCGTACCTGCGTGGTGGGCGCGGAGGATCTCCTCGTGGAAGAAAAGGCCGGCACGGTCTTCATCAAGTCCACCGGGCAAACACTGCGCGCCGGGGATGTTATTTCCATTGACGGCACCACCGGGGAAGTGTTCTTCGGGGCTGTCCCGGTGGAAGATTCCCCGGTCATGATCTACGTATCCCAGGGCCTGGAGGCCGCGCTGGAGGCCGCCGGTGATGATAAGGACACCTGCGAATTGGTGCGTTCCGTGGATCGCATCCTCACCCAGGCGGATAAGTCTGCGCGCATGCACGTGCGGGCCAATGCGGATAATCCGGAAGACGCCGCGCGCGCTCGCGAATTCGGGGCGCAGGGCGTGGGCCTATGCCGCACCGAGCATATGTTCCTGGGTGAGCGGCGCGAGCTTATCGAGCACGTTATCCTCGCGGCTACCCCGGAATTGCAGGCCGCCGCGCTCGGGGCGCTTATGCCGCTGCAACGCGGGGACTTCGAGGGTATTTTCGAGGCGATGGACGGACTGCCGGTGGTGGTGCGCCTCATTGACCCGCCGCTGCACGAATTCCTCCCGGATATGACCAAGCTGGCGGTTGAGGTCGCCACGATGGAGGCGCGCGGCCAGCAGGTTCCCGAACACACCCGCACGCTACTGCGGGCGGCAACTGAACGCCACGAAGACAACCCCATGCTGGGCCTGCGCGGGGTGCGTCTGTCCATCCAGATCCCCGGCTTCGTGGATCTGCAGGTGCGGGCGGTGGCCGAGGCGGCGGTGGCCTGCCGCAAGCGCGGGTTGGATCCGCATCCGGAAATCATGATCCCGCTGATTGGCTCGGAGAAGGAATTCCGCCTGGTGGCGGACCGGGCCCGCAAGATCATTGCCGAGGCGGAACGCGAATCTGGCTACGACCTCGATATCGCGATCGGCAATATGATCGAGCTGCCGCGCGCGGCCATTATCGCGGAGAAGATCGCCGAGGATTCCGAATTCTTCTCCTTCGGCACCAATGATTTGACCCAGACCACGTGGGGCTTCTCGCGGGACGACGTCGAACACGAATTCATCCCGACCTATATGGCGGAAGGAATCTTCGACACCTCGCCTTTCGAGACCATCGACCGCGAAGGTGTGGGCGAGCTGGTGCGCATGGGTACCGAGCGCGGGCGGAAGGGTAATCCGAATCTCACCGTGGGTATCTGCGGTGAGCACGGCGGGGATCCCGCTTCGGTGCACTTCTTCGATTCCGTCGGTTTGGATTACGTGTCCTGCTCGCCGTTCCGGGTACCGGTGGCACGCCTGGAAGCCGGGCGCGCGGCCGTCATGGCCAAAGGGCATGAGTCCGGAGCCGGGGCGACGGCGTAGCAGCGGAACCGTAAGCTAGCTGCGCAAACGCTAGCTAAACGCGGCTCGCGCTGCACGGTGGCCGGGCGGGAACGGAGCTCTGCACGGAGCTGGTTCCCGCCCGGCCGCTTGGCGTGCGGGTAGAAGAAGGTGCAGTTAATGCGGAACTTAGGCTGTTTGCAGAATCTTGGAAATGCGTCCGGGTGAAAGCTCCATAATCTCTGCAACTTCACGGACGGTCATCCCTGAAGATCGCAAGCTGGTAGCGGCTTCTCGCGTAGCTTGCGATGCCCGTGACTGAAGTTCGTGAGCTTGCCGGGATAGTTTTTTAGCCTGAGCAATAGTTTCGGCGGTGGAGCCAACATCTATGACTAAATCGAACCCGTGGTTTTCAACATTAAGAAGATTGAGCGCATCCGCGACAATCTCGCTAATTTCATTGAGCCTGCGGGCTTGAGAATGGTAAATTTCACCGTTTACGGTAAGTTCGAGCCCCCACCACCCGTGGTCGCGAAAGGCTCTCACATGCGTTTTGCTCATAGTCCTAGTCCTTTCCTGAATTTACGGATTGTGCCCTTTGCGGTTTCCTCTGGAATGTCGCGGTGCCGCCCCACGATGTCGCTTACATCGCCGATGGTAACGCGTGTGTGTCGAGTTCCTTCGGTGGTTATAAGCGTGTGGCCGCTCTGTTTCGCGATTTTCTTGAGCTCGTTCAAGAGGTGGGCCCGTTTCATAGCAGGTAGTTTACCCCTGTAAACATAACGTGTCTACGGGGGTAAACGGAGTAGCTTTTCTCTTCGGCTCTTACCGTAGTTGTGACACATGGCAAGTTTGCTGCTCTTGGTTTAGTTCGCAAGGTGTACGTGGGCTTCTTCCACGCGGGCGTCGTCGTGCAATAAAGCGCGGTGCAGTCAATTCTCAGGTATCTCGCCTAGGATAGGCTTGAGTTGGCAGGTTCGTGCGGCAAACAGTATCGGAGATGGTATCTCGTGGGCGTTTTCTCATTACGTGGCGGGCAATTTCATCGCGCGGCGCCTCCTGCCGATCTGCCGGAAGAAACCCGTACCGCGGTTGCGGAAGCACTGCGCGCCCAGATTTCTGATTTCCTGGATTTCCCGGCCTTCCAGGTAGCGTGGACGCGCCCGGAAGGGGAGCGCGGCACCGCTTCATTGGTTGCCTTGGATGCCACCGGGAACATTATTAGCGTGGATATTATTGATGTTCTCGACGGCGCAGCGCTCCTCGCGGCCCTCGCCCGTTCCGCGCAGCACGCCACTCTGGACCGCCGCGAAATTACCCGGCTTTTCCCGGGCGGGCCCCACGATTTTTCCTCCGCCTGGCAGGAGTTCACCGCGGTCAATCCGCCCATCCCGGAACCGGCCCCGCGCCTGAGCATTTTTGCTTTCGCCATCGAGCCGGATACCTATGATGCCGTGCGCGCTCTGGCCGGAGCCGGAGTGCAGGTCTGGCAGGTGACCATCCTGGAGCGGGCCACCGGGATTTTGCTTTCTGTGGATGAAATTCGCCTCCAGCGCGCTACCGCGCTCGGGCCCGCTGTCGGGGTGCCGCTTCTGGATGTGGCGCCGGAAGCGGAGGCGAGCGAAGCGGCTGAAGCGGAGGCAACCGAAAAGACCGCCGCGGTTGAAGTAACCGAGGAGCTTGAGGCGAAACCCGAACCTGCGGTAAAGGTAACCGAAACACCGGCAGCTGCCGAGCGGCCGCGGCGCCGGGGGAGCCGCGCTGCCCAGCCGGGTACCGAGAGCACGGCACGCAGCCGCAATATTTGGCAGGAAATCCGCGGCCGCCGGGCTGCGCATACCTTCGCTGCGACCGCTACATCCGGGAGGAGCTCAGCGCACCGTGCCTCCCACAGCTCAACGGCAAGCCCCGCGCATACGGCCGCAGAAGGCTCCGCGCACACAGCTGCAGAAAGCCCCGCGCACCGCGCCGCTAATCCCGCCCTTCACGAGGGCTCTCAGCGGAGTGATTATCAGGCTGCTCCGCGGCGTCGGGCTCGGCGCGCGGCGGAATAAAGTTAACGCGGTGCGGCCGGAATTCGAAGCCACCCGGCTTTACCGTGATAATCGGACTGGTGTCCTCTGGTAAGCCAAGCTGCTTGCGGCGCTCCGCCGCCCTGAGCCGAGCTTTCTCCTGCCGCTCTATGCGCAGTTCTATAGCTATGTCCTCAAGCGCTTTCTTGGCTGCCAGCGTGGCTTCTTTTTCCTCCGCTATGGTCACGCCTGTTTTCCATTGCCGTATCCCGATCACCTCAATGATCGCGACCGCGGTAGCCACGCCACCACAGATGAGTGCTTGGCGAGAGTCCAGCGTCAGCACCAGCGTGACAAGAAAATAGACCCCTGCGAAGAATGCAATCCGGCTCAGCGGGGCAATCCATCCTCCCGGGCTCGGGTGGTGCCAGCGACGTTGATGCCAGCGGTCGATGTGCGTTGAAAGGAATTCAACAGCCACGGTGCTGAGCACAACAATGAGCAGCAGCGCGAAAAAGTTCACCTGATGAGGGAGGAACAACCGGCTCAGCGCCAGCGTAATCACAATACCTATTGCGGTCAGCGTGCCCGCGATGAGATGCCCGCTCCATGACTGGCGGAAAGGCACTGGTGTCCAATCCGGATCCGGAGATACGCGAACCATAGTTATCCCTTCAATCGAGGCATGTACAAAGTGTACGTGGTTGGTCGGGGTCAAGCAGTTGTGAAAAGTCAGGGACTGTAACATATGTGAATGTGATGGTCGTGGCTTCATGTTGATCATCGCCAAGACAGGTGGTCGGTCACTAACATCGCCAGGCGTGTTCGTAAGATGAAACGACACCCCAAGCACGGGCTTAGCGATGCCGACCCAGGCACCGTGCCTCCCGCCACTTGCCTCGCCGCCCGGCGCGCTGGCGGGGAGGGTGTGTTTTTCCGGGATGTACTTCGCATGTACGACAAGCGCAGTACAGTTATGAAAACAGATCCCCCTCCCTAGGGGCCGGTGTGACTATTGAAGTTCGTGAGGCCTATGAGGATCCCGTGAGGAGGCCGCCGCGTATGCCCGAAATCAAAATGCAACCGCAGCTACATTAAGAAATTGTTTTGATGTCGTGGGGTTGCTTTTTGTGGGACCCACTGTCGTGGGGTTACATTCTGAAGAGCTGCCCGTCGAGATGTTGCTTTTTGTGGGGCGCACTGTCGTGGGGTTGCTTTTTGTGGGGGCCTCCTGCCGGGAGGGCGCATCCTGGGGGCTCCGCTGTTGATGCGTCGCTTTTTATGGGTATCACCGCTCACATCGTCCACGCTTGTCCACGCGAGCGAGTGATTGCGATGGGGCTGACAGCTTTTCGCGGTTTCAATATTCCTGACGCACTTTTTGCAGTCCAGTTGCAGTCCAGGCGATCTCGGCGCACTGAAAGGCCTGGCGCGGGCACGGCATCCGTGGCACCCTGGAATGGAAAGCGCCCGCGGTCTGGACTTGCGGCGGCGGGCTCGGGGAAGCAAGCAGGAAACGAAAAGGAAACCCCATGCGAAACATCACCTTGGCCAATGGCGATACCGTGTCAGCCCTCGGGCTGGGCACCTGGTTCCTCGGTGATGACCGAGCGTGCCGGCAGGAAGAAATTGCGGCCTTGCGCTGCGGAATCGAGGGCGGCGCCCGGCTCATCGACACCGCGGAAATGTACGGCAGCGGGCGCTCCGAAGAGCTCGTGGGCGAAGCAATCACACCTTTCCCGCGCGAATCGCTCTACCTCATCACCAAAGTGCTCCCCTCCAACGCATCCCGGCGGCGCATGGAAGGCGCGCTGGATGCCAGCCTGGCGCGGCTGGGAACCGAGTACGTGGATATGTACCTCTATCACTGGCGCGGTGGCACCCCGCTGGCCGAAACCGTGGCGGAGCTGGAGCGCCTGCGCGAGAACGGGAAAATCCGCAGCTGGGGCGTCTCCAATTTCGACGTCGAAGATATGGAGGAGCTGGCCGCGCTGCCCGGCGGCGCGAATTGCCAGGCTAATGAGGTGCTCTACCACCTCGGCTCGCGCGGAATTGAAGTGGAATTGCGCGGCCTCATGGAGCGGCTCGGCGTGGCGCTCATCGCCTACTGCCCGCTCGCCCAAGCCGGGACTTTGCGCAACGGCCTGGTCACCAATCCGGTGGTCACCGAGGTAGCCCGCGACCTGGGCGTGAGTCCCTTCCAGGTGCTACTGGCCTGGGTGCTAGCGCAGAGCCCGACCATCGCGATTCCGCGCACCGGGAAGCTCGCCCATATGCGGGAAAACCTGGAGGCCGCGCGGATCGAGTTGAGCGTCGAGCAGCTGGCGCGCCTAGATGGCGCTTTCCCGGCTCCGCACCGCCGGGTTCCGCTCGATGTGGAATAGGTTTCGCAAGGTAGGTACGACGGCGCCGCGGCGCGCCCGCGCGCCGCGGGGACGCGGCGTCGTCGTGCTTCCTACGCACATTACCGTAGCTTCTCAGTTACCCCGCGCCGTAACCAATCTGGCGGGAAAATGTCGCCGCGCCTCCGGGCGCTCTCTCCTTGTCGGGCCTTACGTCATAAGGCGGGGGTCAAAAAAATGGAACAATGTTCCATGTCAGGAAAGTGGCGCAGTTGCTACGAATATTCGACATAAGGAGTTGTCATGGTTAATCGCATGATCCTCAACCAAACCTCGTACTTCGGGCGCGGTGCGCTCGACCAGCTGGTCCCCGAGCTGCATCGGCGCGGCTTCAAGAAAGTCCTCATCATCACCGACAAGGGTGTGCGCCAGGCCGGGACCGTGGACCTAGTCACGAAACGTTTGGATGAGGCCGATTTTGCTTACGAGATTTTCGACGACGTCGTTCCGAACCCGCCCGTCGAAAACGTGAAGGCCGGCGTGCAGGCGCTCAAGGATTCCGGTGCAGATGTGCTCATCGGCCTGGGTGGCGGTTCCCCGCAGGACACCGCGAAGGCCATCGGCATTATCGGTGCGAACCCCGAATTCGCTGACGTTCTCTCCCTCGAGGGCGTGGCGGATACCAAGAACCCCTCCGTGCCGATTATTGGCATTCCCACCACCGCCGGTACCGCTTCGGAAACCACCATTAACTACGTGATTACCGATACGGAGAAGCACCGCAAGTTTGTGTGCGTGGACGAACACGATATTCCCGTCCTCGCCATCGTGGATCCGGACCTCATGGACGGCATGCCCCGTTCCCTCAAGGTAGCGACCGGGCTCGACGCTCTGACCCACGCCATCGAGGGCTACATCACCCCGGGCGCCTGGGAGCTTTCGGATGCGGTCCACCTCAAGGCTATCCAGATGATCGCGAAGAACCTGCGCAAGGCTGCCGATGGCGATACCGACGCCGTTGAGCAGATGGGTTACGCCTCCTACATCGCGGGCATGGGCTATTCCAACGTGGGCCTGGGCCTCGTGCACGGCATGGCGCACCCGCTCGGTGGGCGTTACGACGCACCGCACGGCGTGGCCAACGGCATCCTGCTGCCGGCCGTTATGAAGTTCAACGCGGAGTACACCGGTGAAAAGTACCGCGATATCGCGCATGCCTTCGGCATGAAGGATTCGTACGACGTCGCGCTAGAAGAAGCGCGCACCTACGCGGTGGACGCGGTCAAGCAGCTGGTCGAGGACCTGGGTAACCCCACCACGATCTCCGCGGTGGGCGTGGATGAATCTGGTCTCGATGCCCTGGCCGAGGATGCCTTCAACGATGTGTGCACCCCGGGCAACCCCCGCAAGGCCACCAAGGAAGAAATCCGCGCGCTCTACGCCTCCCTCCTCTAAAAGCTGAGGTGCTCGCTGTCTGGCGTATTACCCGCAGCCGAGCATGAGTGCACGAAATTGGCGGCCGGCACCTGATTGTTCAGATGCCGGCCGCTTTTGTAGTGGGCCCGCGGCGCGCGGGGTGTACAGCTGCCAGGTAGCTGCGTCGTCGTTATTAATCTGTGCGCATCTTCAAGACGCACGCGCACAGTAGAGCGATCCCGGCGATGCCGGCGGAAAGAGCCAGTGCCCCGCGGTAGCCATCCCACGTTCCGACGAGGGGCGCCACCAGGCCAATACCTAGGCTTGCGCCCACGCCAAAAGCTGCGCCGTTGAGACCGGGGAGCGAGCCGGGTGCTTCGGGTGGGGCCAGGATGACGCCGAGCCCGTTGACAGTTGTGAGGATCATGCCGTTATAGGTGATTCCAAGAATCGCAATGAGGGTGAAAACAACCCATTGGTGATCGAGGAAGAACCAGATCCCGCCAATTGTGCATAGCGAAATAAGGAGTCCGGTGCGCAGAACGGTGAGCCAGCCGATTTTTCCCGCCAGCCACCCGGAAAGTGGGGCAGCGGCCAGTCCGATAAGCGCGGGCGGTGTGAGATAGAGGAGTGCAGCGCGGCCAGCCTCTAGCCCGTAGCCCGCGTCGGGATTCTGGGCGAAAAGCGCGACCGTGAAATTAATGACCGCGAAAACTGATGCGAGAGATAGAAGTGTTGTAGCAATAAGCGGCCAACAGTGGCGTGATGCCAGCTGGCGCAGGGCGAAAAGCGGCGAGGGAACCCGACGCTCAACCATGCAAAAAGCGCTGAAAAATAGCGCGGCCACACCGAAAAGTGGGAGGGTAGCCGTGGTGAACCACCCGCGGGTGCCGCCAACATTGACGTAGTAGGTGAGGAAAATAAGGCTGAGGGAGAGGAGTCCGCCGCCCCACCAATCCATTTTTCCGCTGGCGGCAGGCCGCTCCTGCGTCGTGAGTAGTCGAACTGTCAGGATAATTGCCACTGAGGTGAGACCCGCAATAACGAAGAAAATAGCCTGGAAACCGAAGTGGTCGGTGAGGATCCCGCCAAACCATCCGTCTAGGCCGCCCACGCCGCCGTTAGCGGCGCTAATAATACCGAGCATGGTGCCTAGAATCGCGGGAGAGACCGATTCGCTCAGGATCATATATGCGAGTTGGAAGACCGCACCGGAAACACCTTGAAGGACACGTCCGGTCACGAAAATAGGGAAGTTCGGGGCGAGTGCACATACCAGTGTTCCCACCAGCAAGATCGCAAGAACCGCGAGTAGCATGCGGGCGCGGCCAAGGAAATCGCTCCAGCGGGTAAGAAGAATCCCGGCGACCGCCCCGGCGAGGAAGAAGAGGCTTGAAACCAGAGCAAGCGTTCCCTCGCTCACCGCAAAACTTCGCCCGATATCCGGGAGCGCTGGGGTGACCATCGTGGTGTTGAGCTGGTAGGACAGCACGGTAATCACCAGGGTGACAAGGAGCCCGAACTGTCCGCCGCGAGGAAGTCCAGTACTACTGTGTGGGAACCTGGCATCGTGGGAGCATAGCTTCGCGTCGTTTTGTATGTGCGTGCTTGTCACGGCAGGTTCTTTATGTTCACTCACTTCTCTATTATCGACGACGCCGTGGCTTCCTGCGTGCTCGCCCGGTGTGAAGCGGCGCGTAAGAGTGGCTGGGTGGTGTCGGGTTAGTGGGGTGTGGTGGGTGTCTCGTTGGTGTGGTTTGTGTTTTGGGTGGTGGGCTTGTAAGCTTGTTATCCGTCGCCAAGGCCCGGGAAACCGGTAAGCGGTGACAGGATCCCTTGAGAGTGGCGTGGTTCACTGGGGCTGGGTTTGAAATCCTG
>NZ_JASPCQ010000006.1:0-118709 GCF_030230305.1 Actinotignum sanguinis | reverse complement strand
TCGTCAACCGCGATCTTTCCCTCCGGCTGGCCCGTGTACAGGCCACCATTAATCCAATGAGGTATATCCATTCGTTAACACTCCTTTGTGAGTCCAAACCAGCACCCCACCAGCGGGGCGCCTCATTTGTTCCCAAAATAACCCCAGACCTCTCACTTGTAAATACAAAGGATAAGTAGGGGAGGGTGAGAAACTTGAATGAAGGTGACCATAAAGGCCGCTATTGAAGCGCTAAAAGGCCGTAAACGCTAGCCAAACATACGATTATCAGCTATGTTTACAATTAGGTGAACAAATAAGGGTGAGAGGGTCACGTTAATGTCAAACCCCCATGGAAAAGAGAATGTAGATCAGCTGGACGTTCCAGTTGCGCCCCGGATTGTTTTTGATTCTCGGTCTTCTACTCCTTTACATCAACAAATCACGCAATCATTAGCGAGTCTTATCGACTCTGGGACTCTCTTGCCCGGCCAGCTCCTCGAAGATGAAGTGTCCATGTCACGCAGGCTGGGAGTTTCGCGTCCCACGCTACGGCGGGCATTACAAGTGCTGACCGATGAAGGGAAACTCTCACGGCGTCCGCGTGTCGGTACCAGAGTGATGCCACGGGTTTTCCAAAGGGATCCTTCCCTGGCAAGCCTCTCCGATGATCTACGGGCTTCGGGCCGTGAACCGCGCACGGATGTTCTCCAATATCGGGTGGTGTTTGCTGATAGTGGTCTGGCGACTGATATGCATTGCCCGGAAGATAAAGAAATTGTGGCTTTAGAACGTTTGCGGTGGGCAGAGGGAAACCGTATGGGGATTATGCGTAACTGGATCCCAGCCGATCTGGCTCCCTCGCTTACCGCTATATCATCAGGAGGTCTCTACGCTTTCTTCAGAAGCCACGGGATTATGTTACGGGGCGGGGTCCAGCGTATTAGCGCGCGCAGTGCGTCGGCCACGGAAGCAGAACTCTTACACGTGGCATCCGGAGCCCCGCTCTTACGAGTGAGGCGTAGCGCTTATGATGAGTCCGGGCGAATCGTGGATCTAGCCGATCACTTGTATGACGCGGAACAATACGACCTGACCCTGCCACTCAACTTCCCCGCATGAGCCACATATGTCAGCATTGGCATCTAGATACAATAGAGCTGGGTGGCTTACATGATGATCGTGTAAGCCACCCAGCTTCGTATACGGTAATCGTGCCGCCCTACTCTGGGATATGTAGAAACCCGGCAACCGGCATGTGGGAATCTGAGGTTCTAAAGCACTTCCGGAGGAGTTTCTAGCTGGTCGGCTATCTCTTCCCAATTAGATGCAAATTTGCCATATGCCGTTTTGATATCGACACCCACGGGGAGTTCAGGGCACTCGTTTTCAAGGTTGGTACCCCAGTTTCCCCACCCCGACTGTTTGCGCTGCACGATCTGGAAGCCTCCTGATGGCTTTGACGTATACCAGATCATCGCGCGACCAGTAGTTGTGTCGTATTCGACGGTCTTACCGGCAGCTCCGGGGAAGATCGTTTCGTGCTCCTCCTTTTGGACATCGATAGGTTTAGATTCGATTCGCCAATCGCGCCGCTCCGCATCAACAAAAGATTTCTCGCGAACAATTGCCAGTCGGTTGCGGATTGTCTCATCCGTCAAAGCGCCTTCGAAAGTTGAGAATAGGCGCCAATACAAATCCCAATGAGCGTTCTCAATATCATCCGTCAAGGCGGCCTTAAATTCTTCAAGTTTCTTGCGTTTAGGTAATGTCTCGTCAGAGATTGTTTGTTCAACCATCTCGGCTAGGTGACCAGCGTAAGGATCACCGCTGCGATATCGGGAGCCTCCGTAGCACGCGAACCGATCAAAGAGTAATTTGCCTTGTCCGGCCTCGAATTCATCCCCAACAGTGATCTTGTTAGTTATCGACCGTCCGTTGATCACAGTTTGGAAATCATCAACGTGATAGCGCCGACTGAACCAGGGTGTTTTGTAGGTAAAAGACCACTCGATTGAGAAATTTTTGCCCTTGAGCTCTGGGAGGAGTCCATCTGGAATGACCCCAAACATCTTGAAAGAAAGCAAGACTGGCCCGTCTTCAAGAATCTCAATCGCTACCTTTGTATGCTCGGGTGGATTGATCAAACCGTTTTCAGGAGTGAAGAACGGGCCGTAGAATCCACCAATCGCGTTGTTTCCAGATGGGAGGAGATCGATATTCTCGTCTAGTGTACGGAAATGCTTGAGCCCCCACTTCGAGGCGCCGGTTCCCTCTGCGGTACCCGTACACACATCAATATCGAAATAACCTGTGTTAACGCGGGCCCACGAGTCGGTTTCGGTACCAGGTCCTCTTGTGATTCCTTCGCCGGATTCGACAGATCTATCCAGTGTAAAACTTGCCTCACCCTCAAAACTGAGCGTGGTGACGAATCTGGTGACCTCTTGCGGAGCTGGCTGATCAGTCAATCGCTGGCAAAGGATCTGCTCTCCAGTATTGGTCCGTGCTAACCATAAAGGGTCTGTGAGAACTTGTGGTTCATCGAAGTAGATCGGCTCGAACGCCCGCTTTCCTTCTATATTACTTATTACTTTATGGATCTTCATCTACTTTCCTGCCTTGGTGCTCTTCTGCTTGAGGGAGTCAATGGCGACGGCGAGAATAATGACGACGCCCTTAATCAGTAGCTGGGTGAAGAATTGGACATTCATGAGAATCATGCCGGTCGAGAGCACTCCGAGAATGATCGCACCGATGAGGGTCCCAATGATCTTCCCCTTACCACCGGCAAGAGACGTTCCACCCAGAACAACTGCAGCGATTGCATCAAGTTCGTATCCGGTGCCGGCCGTCGGTTGCGCGGAAACGACGCGCGCAGCGAAAATGACTCCTGCAAGCCCTGATAGTGCTCCCGCAATGACGTAAACGGAGGTAAGCACTCGCTTGACGTTGATTCCAGCAAGGCGTGCTGCCTCGGGATTACCGCCGACTGCGTAAACGTGCCTTCCGTACTTCGTTCGTTCCAGGACAAACCAGCAGATGATGTACACAATGATCATCACAATAACGGGAGCTGGAATTCCAGCAATGTACCCGTTTCCGAGGTCCCTGAAAGCTAGTTTATTGTCCACGATGGGTTGGCCCCCAGTGAGCGTGTATCCAAGGCCGCGGAGGAATGTCATCATGCCGAGCGTCACAATAAAGGGCGCGAGGGCTAGGTATGCTGATAAAGCACCATTCACCCATCCTGCAACTGCACCGGCAAGAATCCCAGCGATTATCCCTACGATAGCTGGAGCGCCGGAGATACAGGCCAGTACTGCGGTTACGCCGGATACGGCAACGATTGACCCGACCGAGAGATCAATGCCGGCGGTGATAATAACGAAGGTCATGCCGGCCGCAATGATCGCGTTGATAGAGATCGAACGGGCGATATTCATGAGGTTGTTCATCGACATGAAGTTCGGGGCTATGAGCGCCATAATCACAACGAGAAGGACAAGGACCGCGAGAATCCCGACCTTATCCCACCACGCAGCGAAGTTCATTTTCCGTCGAGGTGCAGCTTCTATAGTCATGCTTGTTCCTTTGTTGCTCCGGTCGCGAGGCTCATGACCGATTCTTCCGTGGCGTCTCGTGCATCGAGTTCTCCCACGACTTTTCCTTTTCGCATAACGATGATGCGATCAGACATTCCCAGGACTTCGGGAAGGTCAGAGGAAACCATGATGATGGTTTTTCCTTCTTTAGCCAGATCATTCATGATTTCGTAGATCTCCCTTTTCGCCCCGATGTCAACACCGCGCGTAGGCTCGTCAAAAATCAAGAGATCGGCGCCCGCCATGAGAGTGCGGCCGAGAAGTGCCTTTTGTTGGTTCCCTCCAGATAGAGCCCGTACGGGGAGATTCGTGGAGGTCTTTCTAATATTGAGCACCTCCATGATCTGGCGAACTTTCTTTCGAATTGCGCCTCGTGCGAGCACACCGAGTTTGGTGAAGTTCCCCAAAGAGGCAATTGAGATATTCGATGCCGTTGTGTGATCCAAAAACAGCCCCTGTTCTTTTCTGGATTCTGGCACCATAGCGATACCAGCTTCTAGGGCTTCCTTGGGGCTTTTAGGATGATAGCTTTTACCCTTGAGTAGCAACGTTCCGCTATTTATCGGATCCGCTCCCATAAGTAGCCTGACGGTTTCCGAACGTCCGGCACCAACCAAGCCTGCGAACCCAAGAATTTGCCCGGCTCGAGCCTTGAAGGAAACATCCTCAACGCCAGGCGCTTTGAGATCTTTCGCCTCAAGTACTATTTCTCCTGATGAACGGTCTGCATGTTCGTATAGATCGCCGATTTTTCTTCCGACCATCATCCTCACGATTTCGTCAGGTGTTAAGTCGGCTAGGGACTGTGTCCCGACGGATGTTCCGTCCCGAAGAACGGAGACTCTATCAGCCAGCTTCCACACTTCTTCCATGCGGTGAGTGATGTAGATAAGACCAACACCGTTCTGCTGCTGCTCCCGAATAATTCTGAAAAGGTCTTCTGTCTCAGCGCGGGAAAGCGCGGCAGTTGGCTCGTCGAGAACGAGAATGCGAGCATTCTCGGCAGCCGCACGGGCAATTTCTACCATCTGTTGCATGCCGATGGAGAACGAACCGAGTGGCCTGTTCACATCGATGTCCACTCCAATGGCAGATAATTTGGCACGTGCATCAGAACGCATCTTGTCGCGATCAAGAATCCCGTGTTTGAGTGGTTCAACGCCAAGACAGAGGTTTTCGGCCACGGTCAGATTTGGGACGGTGTTGATTTCTTGATGGATGATCGCGATGCCGTGTTTACGGGCATCGTTAGGAGAAGAGATACGGGCTTCTTGCCCATCAACGAAGATCTTTCCACTGTCGGCAGCCAAGTTCCCCGCCAGGATCTTCATCAAGGTTGACTTGCCGGCACCGTTTTCTCCCATGAGCGCATGAATCTCTCCGGCGTGCAGATCAAAGGAAACTCCTCCGAGTGCTTGTGTGGCACCGAATCTTTTCCTGATTCCTTCGAGCTTGAGAAGTGTCATCTCTACCATCCCGGGTATTCGTCGACCGCATCACGAGTAATGATTTGCGAAGGAATAAGGATAGTGGTTTCTGTGAGCGATTCTCCACGAGCAAGTTGCTGTCCAACCTCGATTGCCTTCTCTACCATCTTTGCGGGCTCTTGGGTGGCAGTACCGACAAAAGGAGAACCTGCGGTTCGGAGCTCCTGAAGTCCTTCAGGGGAAGCGTCGATTCCCACCACTTTAATTTCACTCGTACGCCCCGCTTGCTGGACAGCAAGCGTCGCACCAAGCGCGGATGGATCATTCATGCCAAAGATGCCCTGGACATCGCTGGCTGCGGTAAGCATGTCGGTAGTCACGGAGAGGCCGGTAGCACGGTCGTTTTGCGAGTTCTGATGTCCGACTTCCTTAATGCCAGGGAAATTTCTCATAGCTTGATTGCAGCCCTTGATACGATCTGTGATCGTTTGGATAGGCGTACCATCAACAACCAAAATGTTCCCCTTACCACCCATTTGTTCGAACAGATAGGTGCATGCAATTTCACCAGCCTGGACGGCATCGGTCATTACAATGGCATCCGCTCCCTTTGCGGGAGTATCAACAGCTACCACGAAGATTCCTGCCTGTCGGGCACGTTCGATGGCGGGTTGTAGGCCGGACTCGTCCACAGCGGAGACAACGATAAGGTCCACGCCTTGCTGAATGAATGTATCGATCTGAGTATTCTGATTCGCCAGATCAAGTTTGGCGTCTTGGACGTTGAGGGTCGCACCAATCTTTTCGGCGGCTTCTTTCGCGCCCTTATCCATAGCGGAGAAGAAAGGATTTGACATGTCCTGAACCATCAAGCCGATTTTCTCGATTTTGTCCGGTTTGGGTGCTTCCGTAGCGGAGTCGCCTGAAGTGCAACCCGAGAAAGTTGTGGCTAGCAAGATGCTGGTAGCGAAGGCGAGTACCTTTTTTACTGTTCTCATCGTTGAGATCTCCTTTTGGTTAGATAGACCGTTTGGTCCAAATTGTTTTCAAATTCTTTTAGCATCCGCAGGAACCGCGAATTCTGAGTTTGACATTCACCTCCTCAGACTCCTGGTTGTGGTAGCGGATCGCTCCTTGTGGATGCTCTTGCATGATGTGAATGAGTTTCAGAGCGGCTTTTGCGCCGATATCCCGAGAATCTTCGTCAATTAACGTCACTGGAGGATCGACAAAAGTTGACCAAGTAAATTCGTCAAATGCGACTAACGCGACTTGATCAGGAACATGAAGGTCGCATGCTTGGAGTGCGTGCATAGTTCCGAGGAGAAGTGGATTGTTACCGGCAATGACCGCGAGCCCCTCTGTCTTCCTATCCCTGAGATACTCCTCTAATACGGTTGCACTTGATTGTGAGTCATTAGCGCATTCGAGAATCGAAAGAGTTGCTCCGAACTTCTCGGCGGCGTTTTCCATACCTTTAATTCGAGTTTGCCTCGTGGACCACCGCTCGGGATAGATCAATAAAAGCCACTTGTCGAGTCGGTGGTAATTGAGATGTTCACCGATTTGATACGCTGCTTGTTCGTTATTTGAGGTTACAGACACCGAACCGGAAGGTGCGGTTGGTCCCTGCGAGTCGACATAGACAATGGGGATTCCCCACTCGCAGAGCTTCTCATGGTTGTCTACAGATAGAGTAAGAGTGCTAATAACTCCAGCTGCCCGCGATTGTATTGCCTCGATAACAACCAGATCTTCAGTTTTCTGGTCAAACCTGCCTTCGGGAGCGAGGTCAGCTGTGCGTACGCCATGGGAGGATGTACGTAGCATTTCGTGAATGCCGTCGAGCATATCTACGTAGTAGGCATTGGATGTCGATGCTGTCATTACAACGATTGGGCCGGGAGTTTCACGGCGCAGAGCGCGTGCCGTTTGGTTAGGGATATAACGGAGTGTTTTGGCCGCTTCCAATACCCGGGTTTTGGTTGATTGCGTTACGGGAGCTTTACCGGAAAACGTATTGGAGACAGTCCAAATGGACACACCGGCGGCCCTAGCCACGTCTTTGAGAGTTGCCGGTTTCATTAGGGTCTCCTTTGTCCCAATTAGTTGCGTTGAGGTCAAGCTATGCCACCTAAACGTTTAGGGCAAGGATGCATATCGGTTCAAAGTGTTGTGGGGTGCGACACATGAGTCTGTATTACGTGCATTTTAAGACACTTATCCGCATAGGTTTTGTGTTTCTCTGTAATGGTTGATTGGCGTTTGTCTAATGATTAGCTTTCGCGTAGTAATTATTCGGTTTTTGAAGTGATGGAAGTTGTGTGTGGAAACTGTGAAATACCCTTTTCTCAACAGCCGCGCGGGATTAAAGTGAATCCATGATCGATGACAATGCTCCGCTTCCACAATCTGATCGTCCTACCGCTACCGCCGCCGGGCACTGGGTGCTCGCCCGCGCGGGGAAGCGGGTATTGCGCCCCGGTGGCCTGCATTTGACGATGGCCATGCTTGAACACGCCCAGCTGGCCAATGCGGACGTGGTGGAATTCGCCCCCGGCCTGGGCCGAACCGCGGAACTCATTATCGCCCAGCCCATTCACTCCTATACCGGAGTCGATCAGGACAAGAATGCGGTGACCCGCGTCAGGGGGATCGTTGAAAAAGTGGGCGGCGTCGTCGTTAATTCCACCGCGCAGAAATCTGGACTTCCCGAGGCAAGTGCGGATGTGGTCGTGGGTGAAGCGATGCTCACCATGCAGGGCGCCAATTCGAAAGCCGCGATTGTGAGCGAAGCTTTCCGGTTGCTGCGCCCGGGCGGGCGCTACGCCATCCACGAGCTGAGCCTCACCCCGGATAGTATCGATCCAAGCATTGCCGATACCCTGCGCAAGGGCCTGGCCCAGACGATTCGCGTCAACGCGCGTCCGCTCACCCAGGCTGAATGGCGCCAGGTGCTCACCGACGCCGGTTTCGACGTGGAATGGGTGGGGGAGGCTCCTATGGCGCTGCTGTCCCTCCGCCGTAATCTGGCCGACGAAGGCCTGCGCGGGGTGGCACGTATCCTCCGAAATGTGCTGCGCGATAAAGAGCTACGGGCGCGGGTGCTGGCCATGCGTGCCCTCTTCCGCAAGTACCGCCACCACCTGGCCGGTGTGGCCATGGTGGCTCGTAAACCCGCCGAATCCGCCACTACCTCGAACTGAAAGGACAACCGATGAGTGACACTACCCCGCAGCTTTCCTACCTGGAAGATCTTGGCGCCACGGTGGATTACGCCGCCGCCTCGACCGTTTCCACCACCGCGCTGCGCGCTGAAGGTGTGAATGTGGTGGTCTTCTCCTTCGATACCGGGGAGGAACTTTCCGAGCACACCGCCGCCGTTCCCGTACTCATCCAGGTACTAGAAGGTGAGGTGGAAATGCGCACTGAGGGACGCACTGTGCAGCTGCGCCCCGGCGGCCTCGTGCACCTGCCCACCCGTCTCCCGCACGCGGTGCGCGCCCTGGCTCCCACCAAGATGGTGCTGTTCATGCTCACCGGGCAGCGTGTGGGCTAGAGTAGCCCCATGTCAACATCCGAGAAACCGCAGCTGCCCGCGAAACCCGAGCTGCCAGAAGCGCAGCAGCTATCGGAAGCGCAGGAGCTGCCGGAGAAGCTGGAAACTCCCGCTTCCCTCGATGCCGCCCAGGCGGAGGAGATTCAGCGCATCGCGCGCCGGCGCATGATTGCGGCCGCGATTGTAGGAGTCATTCTGCTGATCGTCATGTTCTTCGCCGGGCGCGCCCTGCGCCAGCACCTGAGTGCACCCTCGGCTGGCGTGGGGGATCCGGTAGCCGCGGTGATGGCTAATCCGCCGTGGTGAAGCAGCCGGTAGCCGCGGTGGCGGCGGGCCCTTTCGCGGTGGCGAGCGGCACTGACGCCTGGGAGTGGCAGAGCACACACCTCTGAAGTTGCTTCGCGTCCCGCCATTGACTATTATCTTTTCTGTTGCAAATTCCCGCATAGCTCAATGGCAGAGCATTCGACTGTTAATCGAACGGTTGCTGGTTCGAGTCCAGCTGCGGGAGCGAACGAACGGCGGTGAGCGTAGGCTTACCGCCGTTCTGCTCTGTCCGGCACCCGCGGCCACCCGCGCCGCGGGGTGAGTAAATGTGAAGAATCTTACCAAAGGAGTTCGCTATGGCATACCGGGAGATTCGCGTGGTGGGAGACCCGGTCCTGCGCACCCCCTGCGATCCGATTCGGGACATCACCCCGGGCATTGTGCGCCTGGTAGAAGACCTGCTCGAGAACGTGAACGACGACGCCCGGGCGGGCCTGGCAGCCAACCAAATCGGGGTCTCCCTGCGCGCCTTCTCCTGGCACATCGACGGCGAGATCGATTACATTCTCAACCCCGTGATCGTGGCGCTCTCCGAAGATGAATACCAGGACGGTGACGAAGGCTGCCTATCCGTCCCGGATCTGTACTATCCGACTAAGCGGGCCTGGTATGCCCGCGCTGAAGGTATTGACCTGGACGGTAAGAAGAAAATTGTGGAAGGGGAGGGCCTCCTCGGGCGCTGCATCCAGCACGAATGTGATCACCTGGACGGCCACCTCTACCTCGACCGCCTGGAACGGGACGTACGCAAACAAGCGATGCGCGATATTCGCCAGCTGCGCGTCTCTTCTGCGCTACAATCGCTCTAGTAGCCCCTCCGCGTGGGTAGCACGGGGAAAGCCACCCAAGCGCAGGAGGAATGCTATGGCACATAAATACGCCACTCGCGGCGTCATATTCATTCACTCTGTCATGCCGGCCGTTCAACCCCACGTTGAATGGGCGGTTACAAGTGTGCTCGGATACGAACCGCATTTTGAGTGGACCAAACAACCTGCCGCCCCGCATATGAACCGGGCAGAAGCCTCGTGGACGGGAGAAGTGGGAACCGGTGCCATGCTCGCTTCCGCGCTCAACGGCTGGGAACACTTACGTTTTGAAATCACCGAGGATGCTAGCCCGGTATCCGAAGGAGGCCGCTGGTCCGCCACCCCCGGCCTCGGTATTTTCTACGCCCAAACAGATCTGACCGGCAATGTGGTGATCCCCGAAAACCGGGTGCGGGCCGCGCTGGAAAACGCCGGGAACGACGCCGCAGAAATGCGCCGGCTTCTCGATATTGCCCTCGGCCAAGCCTGGGATGATGAACTCGAACCCTTCCGCTACGCCGGCGCGGGCGCCCCGGTGCGTTGGCTGCACCGGGTGGGGTAAAGCCCGGGGGGGGCTAAAGCCCGAGGGCAGCCCGCAAATCCGCCGCGGAAAGCGGAGCATCTTCAGCGGGCCTCTCCGGCTTCTCCGGGCTAAGCCCCGCGGCATCCGCCGCTGTGGTAGTAGGCATGGGGCGGGTGGCAGCGGCGCCGTCGTTCCTAGAAGCGGACGGGGTGATGCTGAATTCCGCGCCCGGGCAGCTGAGCCGCACCAGATCCCCGAGAGTATTCGCCGCGCAAATCTCGCTATCGGGTACCACCACGCCGCTGGCATCCTCCAGCGCCACTGCAACAGCCCAGCGTGTCACGCTATCCACGCGGCTCAGCTCGAAACTCTCGGTGGCATCCGGGTAGCCTTCCCGCTCCAGGATATCCGCGCCCAGCGACATGAGTTGCGCTACCTCCATCGCACGACCTCCCTATTTTCGGTACGCTCGCATCATGGCATTCCTCGATTTGATGCAGCAACTCTTCCAGCATACTCGGGCCCCGGAAGCCGATACCGCCACCGCGCAGGCGCTGCGTGATCGGCTTGCTGAAGATCCCAACGACGTCGAGGCTTTCACCCAGCTTGTCACCCTGGCACGCGACGCCGAAAACGAACTCCCGCCCGTGGATCCGCTTACCGCGGAGGTGACCGGAAGCCTTCTTTCCGCGGATCTGGCGATCTACGCTCTCGCGGAAGAGCTCTCCAGCTCCCCGGCTTCCTGGTACCCGCAGCTGCATATGGCTCGCCTCGCGGTGAGCTCCGATCCGGAGCGAGCGCTGCGGCTCCTCACCACCGCCACGGACCGCAATGCGGACGGGCACATCCTCGCCCGCGCCATGGCTATTCTGCGCGAGGCCGGCCACCCGGATCAGGCCCTCAGCTTAGGTCTGGCGCACTGGGATCCGGCCACCCATAGTTTCGAGGCTGGGGAAGCGCTGGTACGTACCGCGCTGGCAGCCGGACGCGCCAGCGAAGCCCGCGCGTACCTGCGGGAAATGGAGCCTTATACCAGTGCGGCGCAGCTCGCGGAGCTGCGCGAGGCGGCGCGCGCGGCGGAGTAGGGCGGCGGAGTAGGGCGACGCGTGCAACGGAGTCAGAGTAAGTCAGAGTAAAGCGGAGTGCGGCGGAGTAAAGCTGCGCGGCTTCCTCGTGTCGCGCCCTCGACTAGACTAGTGGCCATGGCTACCTTCATTGATATTCATCCTGAGGATCCGCAACCGCGGCTCGTCACCAAAGTGGTGGATCGGCTCCGGCGCGGTGAGGTGGTGGCCCTGCCCACTGATTCCGGTTACGCCATTGTGTGCCAGATGGGCAATAAAGAGGGCCTGGAACGGATTCGCACCATCCGGCAGGTGGGTGATAAACACCATTTCACCCTGCTCTGCCATGATTTCGCGCAGCTCGGGCAGCTTGTGATCGTAGATAATCCAGATTTTCGGCTCATCAAAAGCCTCACGCCCGGGCCCTACACGTTCATTCTCAAGGGCACTAAAGAAGTGCCGCGCATGACCCTCAACCCGAAGAAACACACGGTGGGCGTGCGTATCCCGGATCACCGCATCACCCAGGCTGTGGTTACGGAGATGGGCGAACCCTTGCTCTCCTCCACCCTTATTCTTCCCGGCGCGGAAGAACCCCTTGAAGAAGGCTGGATTGTGGAAGATGAACTGGGCCATGCCCTGGATGTGGTGGTGAACGGACCCGTGGGGCGCGGCCCCACCACCGTACTTGACCTAGTAACTAACGAAATCGCGAGACAAGGAGCAGGCGATACCGCCGGACTTGACCTGTGAACCCTATCCTTATTGATCTGGACGGAACTTTCCACGATTCCGCCGCTATCGTCAAAAAAACTTTCCGGGCCACTCTGCGTGAAGAAATGGGGGAGGATCACCCCGAAGAATTCTTCGTGCAGTTCATTGGCCCGCCGCTTATCGATACCTTCACGAAGCTCGGCGCGGCCGACCCGGTGGAGATGGTGCGCCGCTACCGGGTGCGCTACGAACAGCGCATGCTCGACACCCCGATTTTCCCGGGGATGCGTGAATTGGTGGAGGAGCTGGACGCAGCCTGGGTGCCGCTTGCTATTGCGACGTCGAAAAACGAAAAGAATGCCCGCGCGATTCTGGAACACCAGGGCGTAGCACAGCACTTCCGCTACATTGCCGGGGATCCTGAAGATATCCCCGGGTACGGGAAAGCTGAAGTGGTGGGGGCGGCGCTGCGCGAATTGCGGGCGCAGGGCGTCGATACCTCACGGGCTCTTATGGTGGGGGATCGTATTCACGACGTCGAAGGCGCAGGCCAGCATGGCCTGCCCACGGTGCTTGTGGAGTGGGGGACCGCCCCGCGTAGCGAATGGGAGCTAGCTTGGCGGCACGTGGGAACCGCGGCTGAGCTCGGTGAAATTCTGCGGGATTTTGCCGAGGTGGAACAGTCACAATCCCATTAACACCGGCCACGGTTATATTAACAAGGCTTACAGTAGCATTACCCCGGGATACAATTTGATTAAGATGCTATTGGTGTGGCCCGTGGCCGTATCCATCCACCCGAGGCATCGTTAGACTCAAAAATAAGGTCGTCACCGCGGCGGTTGATTATATAACTCAACGGAAGGATCTTATGATGAATGCCTACATGTCTGGAAAGATTGCGGCGGGAGCGGCGATCCTGGGTGCTTTCCTTGGCTATCCGCTTCTCTATATTAACTCCATGGATATGGCGCAAGGGGCCCCGGAATTTAGCCTTGCTATCTGGACCTGTACGTGCTTTGGCATGCTCTGGGTTGCGCTCGGCCAGGTTTATCTCCTGGGGGTCTACCAATGGTTCACGTTGCTGGAACAACCCCGGCGCCCCGCTCCCGCATGGCTGCGCCCCACGATGCAGGCGATCCCGGTGGGCGCTGCTGCGCTGGGAGCTATTCTCTTGGTCTTCCTCATTATTAAAAATGCCGGGCACCCGAGCGTTCTGATTCTCATAGCTGCCCTGTGGGTTCTCAGCCTGGGTGCCAGTGCGGTAGCACGGCTCATGTCCGGCTACCTTACGCGCCGCACGGCCTAGGCCCACTGGCTTTCGTAGAGGCGGGCATAGGCGCCGCCGGCTGCCAGCAATTCCTCATGGCTACCACTTTCCACCACGTCTCCGGCTTCCATGACCAGGATCGTGGTGGCATTGCGGACGGTGGAGAGGCGGTGGGCAATAATGAAAGAGGTACGCCCTTCGCGCAGCCGCTCCATGGCATCCTGGATAAGCGCCTCGGTGCGGGTATCCACCGAACTGGTGGCCTCATCCAGAATCAGCACATCGGGATTGGCTAGGTACGCTCGCGCAATGGTGATGAGCTGCTTCTCCCCGGCGGATACATTCTCGCCCTCATCGCCAATATGGGTATCGAAACCGTGGGGGAGAGTCTCGAGAAGATCATCGATACCCAGGGCGGCCGCGGCGGCAATGGCGTCGTCGCGCGTCGCCTTTTCCTTTCCGAAAGCAATATTTTCCCAGACAGTGCCGTCAAACAGCCAGGTGTCTTGCAGGACCATCCCGAAATGTTCCCGCAGAGATTCCTTGGTAAAAGAATCGATGGGCGCACCGTCCACGGTAATCGCCCCGCCATCTACCTCGTAAAAACGCATAAGCAAATTGACGAGCGTGGTTTTCCCGGCGCCGGTGGGCCCCACAATCGCCACCGAATGCCCCGGCTCCACCCGCAGCGAGAGGTCACGGATCACCGGGGTATCCGGTTCGTAAGCAAAACGCACATGCGAAAACTCGATAGTGCCACGCCGCGCTTCGGGAGCCACCACCTCGCGATAGCTCGAACTCGCATCCGGCTCCATTTCTTCCTGGGCGAGGTAATCGAAAATCCGCTCCGCGGAGGCCGCCGCGGATTGGATGAGATTCGCGGTAGATGCTAGGGACTGGAGCGGGTGGGAAAGCTGGCGGGTGTATTGCATCATCGCCTGGAGTCCACCAATGGTCATCGTGCCGGTCATCGCCTGGATACTCCCCAGGAGCGTGACGATAGCGAAGGAACCGTTCTGTACCAGCATCATGAGCGGCTGGGACATTTGCGCAATCGCCTGAGCACGGAAGGAAGCATCGTAAAGCTCTCCATTCGCGGCATCAAACTGGCGCTGGAATTCATCTTCCAGCCCGTAGGCAGCCACCACATCCAGCCCGGTGAAGCTCTCCTCCACCACGGCGGATACCTCACCTGTGAGCCGCCACTGGTCGCGGAAATACGGGCGGGAGCGACGCAGGAGAAGCAGAATGCCGATAATCCCCACCGGGATCACCACAAGCGAGGCAAGGGCTACCGACCAGGACAAATAGACCATGACCGCCACGATCCCGATGATCTGGTATATCGCGGAGAGCACTTCGGACAGGGTTTGCAGCAGGGACTGGGTCACGTTATCGACGTCGTTCGTGACCCGCGAGAGCACGTCCCCGCGCTGCTGTTTATCCAGCACGGACAGCGGCATCCGATCAATTTTCTGCTGGCAATCCCGCCGCATCTCATAGCCGAGATCCTGAATAATGAGGCGAATGATATAGCCGAACCAGAAACGCAGCAGCGCCGAGAGAATATAACATCCGGCCGCCAGGCTCAGCACCCGCGCCAGCTCCGGGAAATCCACCCCGCCCGCGCGAATCCCGTCGACCACCACGTTGGTGCCCTGCCCGAGGAGGAAGGGCGCGGCCACCACCGCCGCGGTCGCGATAAGCGAGAGCAGCAGCACCGCCAGGATCCGCCCCACATAATGGCGCAGGTAGTGGCGAATAAGGGTGAGGAGCGCCCCGCGGATATCACGAGCTTCGTCAATATTTCCGGCACCTCTCATGCTCGCGCCTCCTCATTCGTTGCGGCCGCGGTGCCGTTCGTTTCCGCGCTGTCCGCTTCTGTATCGCGTACCGCGTCGCCTTCCGGCTCGCGCTCCTGGGAGCGCACAATGGAGCGGTACATCTCATTTGTTTCCATAAGTTCGGTGTGCGTTCCGCAACCCACCACCTCGCCGCAATCCAGAACGACGACGCAATCGGCGCTGCGGGTGGTCGAAATACGTTGGGCGATAATGACCACCGCCGCATCTCGGACCCGCTCCTTGAGATTCGCCCGTACCCGCGCATCGGTGGCGTAGTCGAGGGCGGAGAAAGAATCATCAAAAACCACCAGGTCCGCTCCGGCCCGCCCGGAGTTATCGGGGAGGGCACGGTAAAGAGCCCGCGCGATGGTCAGGCGCTGGCGCTGCCCGCCGGAAAGATTGGTTCCCCCGGTTTCTACCGGCATCTCCAGCCCGCCCCCGGCTTGCACAAAATCCCAGGCCTGGGCGCAGCGCAGTGCATTGATCACCCGCTCCTGATCAATATCGCGGGTGGATCCAGCAACATTGCTGGCCACGGTTCCGCTGAACAGGAAAGCACGCTGGGGCACAATGGCTACCCGGCGGCGGAAATCAGCGAGTCGAATATCACGCACATCTACGTCGCCGGCCCCGGTGCTAGCTTCCACGGTGTAGCGCCCCGTGCTCACATCCACGAGGCGGGGCAGTATTTTGACCAGCGATGATTTGCCTGAGCCCGAGGCGCCGATAATCGCCGTCGTCGTTCCAGGTCTGAACGTTATAGAAATGCCGCGCAAGGCCGGTTCGTCCGCATCCGCGTAGGTGAGGGAAATATCGCGCAAGCTGAAAGTGAGCGGCCCGGGCGGCATCTCCCGCGCATTCGGCGCGTCCGCAATGGAGGGGACGGTGCTATTGACCTCGATCACACGCTCGGCGGACACATTACCGCGCGGAACCACCATAATAATCATGCCGAGCATCATGACCGCGCCCAGAATCATCATGAGGTAGGTAATAAAAGCCGCCAGCGCCCCCACCGGCATGGAACCTCCGACAATTCGATGCCCGCCAATCCAGACGATAAGCGCGGAGGCCAGCCCGATGACCGCGCTCATAGCCGGCAGCAGCGCGGACCAAATCGTGCCGATCTGGAGCATAATCGAACGGAAATTACGATTGTGGCCCTCGAATTCCCCCGCCATCGCATCTTCGCGACGGAAAGCCCGAATCACCCGCGCCCCGGACAGCTGCGAGCGCAGCGCATCGTTAATCGCATCCACACGCCGCTGCAGGGTTTCGTAGCGTTTGGCGAGCATCGCGGTACACACCAGAATAATTGCGGTGAGCACCGGAATAATCACAAGAAGGGTGAGAGAAAGTACCACATCCTGCCCGATGGCCATGAGCACCCCGCCCACTCCCATAATCGGGGCCGTCACCATAATAGTGAGGGACATGAGGGTGACCATTTGGATTTGATTGACGTCGTTCGTGGTACGAGTCACGAGGGTGGAGGCCCCAAAGCGCTGCTGGTCCGCGGGGGAGAAGCGCTGCACGTGCGCGAAAGTTTCGCGGCGCAGCTCCCGGCCCAGATGGGTGGACACCAGCGCCCCGTAATAGATCGCCCCGATAGCGCAGAGCACCTGCGCGAGGGTAAAGAGGAGCATGAGTAGCCCGCGCGACCAGATATAGGAGCTATTGCCTTCCAGGATGCCGTAATCGATAACGTTCGCGCCCAGCGCGGGGAGGGTGAGCCCGAGGAGCACCTGCGCGATCTGTAACACAGCAATCGCGAAGAGCTGGAATTTGCGGTCGCGTAGATGCCTCCACGCCAGTCGATAAACGGTCAATCACTCGCCTCCATATAGGTGTGGCGGCCCGAAAGCTCACTGTGCGAAAATAGCTCGCCGCGTGAGAAGGGACCGCCACACTATGCTACGTGTGAGAGCACAGATGCTCAAACACTATTCAATTAGTTACGACGACGCCGGGCCTGCACCGCTGCCAGTGCAGCGCCCGAGCGCCGTAGCTTGGCGCGCCGGGGATACTGGCTATGCCAGCGATGCAGGCCCGCCCGGGTAGCTTTACTCCGGTTTACTCCGGATCGTTATCGGGCACCGGTTCGGCTGCGGCCGGGTTATGCAGATCGTACTTCTCGATTGCCTGGCGGACAACCGAGCGGTCGATCTTGCCGGCCTTGGCCAGCGCGTACAGGGCCCGCACCACCATCGTGGCATCATCGATCTTGAAGTAACGCCGGGCGGCCGGGCGGGTATCGGAAATACCAATCCCGTTGGCGCCGAGCGTCTCATAATCACCCGGGATCCATTCGCGGATGGAATCTTGAACCTGGTGCTCGAAATCGGAGGTGGCGATGAAGGGGCCTTCTTCGCCTTCCAGCTTCGCGGTCACATAGGCCTTGCGCGGTTCTTCCTCCGGGTGGAGGTAGTTGTATTCATTGGTGGCCAAGCCATCCTTGCGCAGCTCATACCAGGAAGTCACGGAGTAGACGGTGGCATCCACGCCCCAGTCATCGCGCAGCATACGTTTGGCTTCGCGAGCCCAGCGCACCCCCACGCCCGAGGAAAGCAGGTTGACGCGCGGGCCGCCCAGGCCATCGGCTTCATCGAGCTTGTAGATACCGCGGATAATGCCATCCACATCCACATTCTCCGGTTCGGCCGGCTGGTGGATGGGTTCGTTGTAGACCGTGAGGTAGTACATGACGTTCTGCTCACGCCCGTCCGAGCCATCCCCGTACATACGCGTGAGGCCATCCTTGAAAATATGGCCGAGTTCGTAAGCGTAGGCCGCATCGTAAATAACCATGCCCGGGTTGGTGGAGGCGAGCACGGGGGAGTGCCCGTCCATATGCTGAGAGCCTTCACCCGTGAGGGTGGTGCGCCCGGCGGTGCCACCAATAATGAAACCGCGTGCCAGCTGATCGTAGGCCGCCCAGAACTGATCCCCGGTGCGCTGGAATCCAAACATCGAGTAGAAGATGTAGAAAGGCACCATCGGGGTGTTATGGGTGGCATACGAGGTTCCGGCCGCCACGAAAGCGGAGAGGGAACCGGCTTCGGTAATACCGGTGTGGAGCAGCTGGCCCTGGGTGGATTCCTTGTAGGAGAGCAGCATATCGTGATCCACCGCGGTGTACTGCTGGCCCTGGGTATTGAAGATCTTGGCCGAGGGGAACATGGAATCCATGCCGAAGGTACGCGCTTCGTCCGGGACGATAGGTACCATGCGGAAGCCGAATTCCTTATCGCGCATAATGTCCTTGAGCAGGCGCACCAGGGCCATAGTGGTGGCCACCTTCTGCTTGCCCGAGCCCTTCTTCATGGACTGGAAAGGCTTATCGGCCGGCAGGGCGATCCCACCCTGGTGGGTGCGGCGCTGGGGCAGGTAGCCACCCAGAGCTTCGCGCCGTTCACGCATATGCTTCATCGCCGGGTGATCTTCAGCAGGCTTGTAGTAGGGCGCGTTATAGGGATCTTCCAGCTGGGAATCATCAATGGGGATGCGCAGGGTATCGCGCAGCAGCTTGAGATCGTTGCTGTTGAGCTTCTTCATCTGGTGGGTGGCATTGCGCCCGGCGAAATTGGAGCCGAGGTCATAACCCTTGACCGTTTGCGCCAGAATCACGGTGGGCTGGCCCTTATGGGCGAGGGCAGCCCGGTAGGCGGCGTAAATCTTGTGATGATCATGGCCGCCGCGGCGCAACGCCCAAATCTCATCATCGGACCAATCTTCCACCATGGCCTTTGTGCGCGGGTCACGCCCGAAGAAGTTATTGCGCACATAAGAACCATCGTTTGCCTTGAAGCCCTGGTAGTCCCCATCCGGGGTGGACGTCATGAGATCCACGAGGGCGTGGTCCTTATCCTGGGCGAGGAGCTTATCCCAGCCCGAGCCCCACAGCACCTTAATGACATTCCAGCCCGCGCCCTTAAAGAAAGACTCGAGTTCCTGAACGATATTGCCGTTGCCGCGCACCGGCCCGTCCAGGCGCTGGAGGTTGCAATTGACCACCCAGGTGAGATTATCGAGCTTCTGGGAGGCGGCCAGCTGGAGCATCCCGCGCGATTCGGGTTCGTCCATTTCGCCATCGCCCAGGAAGGCCCAGACGTGCGAATCAGAGGTGTCCTTAATGCCGCGTTCGCTCAGGTAGCGATTGAACCATGCCTGGTAGATGGAATTCGTGGCACCGATACCCAGGGACACGGTGGGGAACTGCCAGAAGTCCGGCATCTGGTGGGGATGCGGGTAGGAAGGGAGACCGCGCCCGCCGGAAATGCGGGAGGCTTCCTGGCGGAAAGAATCCAGGTCAGCTTCCGTCAGGCGCCCTTCCAGATAGGCGCGGGCGTAATTACCGGGGGAGGAGTGGCCCTGGAAGAAGATTTGATCCCCGCCGCCGGGAGCATCCGGACCGCGGAAGAAGTGGTTGAAGCCCACTTCATAGAGGGTGGCTTGGGCGGCGTAGGAAGAAATATGCCCCCCAACCCCCACGCCGGGGCGCTGGGCGCGCGTTACCATCACGGCCGCGTTCCACCGGGTCCAGCTGCGGAACTGATGTTCGAGTTCCTCTTCTTCCGCGGTGCCCGGGTAGGGAGGTTCTTCTTCAGCCGGAATCGTATTGATATAGGGCGTGACGAGATCAGGGGAGACCGAAACTCCCTTGGTGCGCGCGTGTTCGTCCACGCTGGCGAGGATAAACCGCGCCCGATCCGCACCATTTGTTTCAATCAGATCATCCACGGACGCTAGCCATTCGCGGGTTTCTTCCGGATCAACATCCGGGATCTGGCTGAGCTGGCCGGATACCATGCGAGCATCAGAATCTTGTGAAGCCACGGAATCTCCTCCATTGCTTGAGTGGTCATGTTTCTTAGGGACGTGTCAAGGCTACCCGTTCGCGGCTTTAGTCCCAGAGCGGCTGTGGTGCCTCTTACACATGCACTCTTATAGTACCGCGTTGTTGAGAGCCATCGCACAGGCATGAGGGGAATTAAGCTGAGCGGTGGACGGGGCGCGCGGCGGGTGGGTTTCGCGGCGCCCGGATACCGGGCGGCGCGCGTCGTCGTACCGGAATGATCACCAAAATCACGAGGCACGCGGCTGAGATTAACTTGAAAAAACGGCGGCGATCAGATGAGCTTAAGCCATGAGTTCGTTTGGTTTCCAGAAAGGGAACATCATCCAAGAATTTGGCTACGACGACGACGTAGCCACCCAGGTCCGCGCGCAGATCGAAGAAACTATCGGAAGCGAGCTGCTGGACGAAGATTCGCGCGATATCGTGGACGGCGCCATCGCCTGGTGGCGTGCAGACGATGGCAACGTCGATGACCTCGCCGATTTGCTCCTGGATATCAAGGCTAATTTCGACGACGAAAATGCTATCTGCTGGCTCTTCGTGCCCACCGGGCGGGTGTCGAATGCGGTACCGCATAACGATATTGAAGAGGCTGCCGATACCGCGGGGATGCAACCAACCACATCCGTGGCCCTCGGTGAATCCTGGACGGGCGTGCGCCTGACCAATAAGGGCCTGCGCTACTAGGCTCCTCACCTCGCCCAAGGATGTGGGCGGTAGGTATTTTCGGTGAGAAGGTGCGCGCGGGCCGCGCATCGGGTAGGATCATCCGAGTGCGCAGCGCGCGGGCCCGTAGCTCAGTTGGTCAGAGCACCTGGTTTACACCCAGGGTGTCATCGGTTCGAATCCGGTCGGGCCCACTCTTTATACCGCCTATGCGCTTATACCGCTATGCGCTTCATCGCGCGCCGGTGGTGCTACCACTCTTCATGCGTACGCGCATCCCAAACGTGCAGGTCACCGGTATCCAATGCGGCTAAATCCCGCATATCTGATTCATCCAGGGTGAAGCTGAAGAGATCAGCATTCGCCCGCCAGCGCTCGCGGCGGGACGACGACGGAATCACCACAATGCCCTGCTGGACACACCAGCGCAGCACAATCTGGCCCGCACTTACCCCGTGCTTGGCAGCCAGGCGCCCCACCACAATCTGATCCAGCAGCTTCTCCGGGCCGCCCAGCGGGCGCCACGCTTGGGTGACAATGCCGTGGCGCTCATGGAAGGCGCGCAGATCGGTGCGCGGGAGGGCAACCGAGAGCTGGATCTGGTTGAGTACCGGCCACACCCCGGTGGCCTCATGCAGGCGCGTGAGATGTTCCGGCAAGAAATTAGAGACTCCCACGTGGCGCACCACGCCCTCGGCCTGGGCGGCGAGCATTTCTTCCCAGGTTTCCACGTACAGGCCGCGGGAAGGATTGGGCCAGTGGATGAGGAGGGCATCGAGGTAATCAGTATCGAGGCGGCGCAAGGAATCTTCGATGCTGCGCCGGGTATAGCGTTTGCCCTGTTCCGCGCCGGCCACTTTCGAAGTGATAAACACCTCCGAGCGCGCCACCCCGGAGCGTTTCACCGCTTCCCCCACGGCTGTTTCATTGGCGTACTGCTGGGCGGTATCGACGAGGCGGTAGCCATCGGCGATGATGTGGCCCAGGATGGTGGCAAGTTCGTTTCCCTTGGCTAGCAGAGAGCCGATCCCGACGAGGGGAATCTGCCCGCCATCGGCAAGGGGAACGGTGGGAATAACGGTGGGAATATCGGATGCGGTCATGCCCCTCAGCCTATCAATGTGACAGATATCATGTCTATCTAGTGTTTTCCTGGCGGAATTAGGCGCCGTACTTGAGAATGAACGCGCATTTTCAGTTCCGTAGGCGCCCCGGGTAGGGTGGATTCATGACATATACAGTGGCGGATATCACCGCGGTTATGGACGAATTATTCCCACCCGCGTGCGCGGAAAGCTGGGATCGGGTCGGCCTGGTGGCAGGCCTGCCCAGCGATGAGGTGCGCAGCGTCGCTTTCGCCGTCGACCCGTGTGAAGCAACCGTGCAAGAAGCCTGCGAACGCGGTGCTGACCTCCTCATCACCCACCACCCGCTCTTTTTGCGCGGAACTTCCACCGTGGCGGGAACTTTCGCCAAGGGGCGGTGGATAACGCAGTTGGTGCGCGGGCGAGTCGCGCTTTTCAGTGCCCATACCAATGCGGACGTGGTGGCCTCCACCGTTGCGCTCGCGCGGCTTCTGGGCGTGGAGATCGAGAGGCCGCTGGATCCCGAATCCGGAATCGGCGGGGTGGGGAGCATTGCGCCCGTGCCCTTCGGGAAACTGGTGGAGAAGGTAGCTCAGGTATTACCGCATACCCCGGCCGGGGTGCTCGGGGCGGGTGATCCCGAGCGGGAAGTGCGGCGCCTGGCTATCTGCTCCGGTTCGGGAGATTCACTCTTAGCGGCCGCGAAAGCCGCGGGCGCGGATGCCTATCTCACCGCGGATTTACGCCACCACCCGGCCACCGACCATATCTGGGACGGTGGCTGCGCGCTCATCTGCGCCACCCACTGGGCCAGTGAATGGCCGGTGCTCGGTGAGATGGAGGAGCGCCTGCGTGAACATTTCCCGCAGCTGAATACGTATATCTCCGCGATTCCCACGGATGCGTGGAATATCGCGGTGCGTGGCTGAGGCGACCGCGGCTGCGGTGGCGGTACCCTGCGCGGGGCGGGCTCTCCCACATAGAATAGGGGAGGCGCGCCGCGCGCCTTTCGTGCGAGTCGAAGGAGATCCACCCGATGAAAGCACCCCGTGCCGATCAACTTATCCTGCTTCAAGTTGCTGATTTGGATGCGCAGCTCAACCGCCTCGAGCGGGAGAATACTCAGCATCCGCTGCGGGTATCCCTGGGGAAACTCCTCAATGCGATTGCCGCGCGCGGGCGGGAAAAAGCCGCGGCGGAAACGCAGCTGGAGCAGGCACGGGCAGACTTGGCAGATATTGAAAAAACCAGCGCGGAATTAGCGCGCCAGGTTGCGGACAAAGAAGAAGAATATAATGCCGGAACCGGGCTGACATCCCGCGATCTGCTTGTTTTGGAAGACGAAATGGCGGCTTTGCGGGCTACCCTCGAGGAAACTTCGGACAGAGAATTCACCGCGCTTGAAGCGGTTGAAGGCGGCGAGGAACGGGTGCGGGAACTGGGCGCAGCTATTGATGCACTCCAAGAAAAAGTACTGGCGCAGCGTTCCGAATTGGAAGATGTGGTTGCCGAGCTTACCGCCTCTCAAGAAAAAATCCGCGCCCACCGCGAGGAGCTTTATGCACCGCTGGCGGCGTCGCTCAAAAAAGTGTACGAACACTCGGTTGCCACCGGTGGCTACGCGGTCATGACCATGACTCCCAACGGTGCCACCGGCGCTGGAATCACACTCTCCCCGGTAGAAGTAGCACAAATCAAGTCCACCCCGGAAGATGATATTTATCTTTCCGAGGATTACGACTGCATTATCGTTCCGGTGGATTACGACGAAGCCTAGGTGATTGCCCGGGTGCGCGGGGCGCGGAGAACATTTTTCCTTGCCCGAGCATTAGCCAGGCCCGGGAGCGAGGCTCGCGTTGAGCCAGGTGAGCCATCAGAGTGGTACCCGAGAACATCGGGCCGCACGTAGTGGTACTTCCCGACAAGAAAATGGGCTCTTGCTGTAGCTCCAGTACCACTTCAGCTCTGGCACACATATAGGTGGCCGGAAAGACCATAAAGATCTTCCCGGCCACCATCCGAATGCGCTTCTTGGGGCTATGTTCCCAGCTGCCCGTGCCGGCTAGGCCCGCGGCTGTGCCCGTGCCGGCTAGGCCCGCGGCTGTGCCCGTGCCGGCTAGGCCCGCGGCTGGTAGGGAACGCTAGCCATGCGGTTTCTAGCGCGCGGCACGCTTGCGGGAGGCATACGCCACCGCGCCCGTTCCAGCCAGCATAAGCAGCAGAGCCGCACCGGCCACACCGGTACTTTCCGCACCGGTGTTCGGCAGCTGCGCCGCGGCCGCGGCGTGCTTGGCAACCGACTGCTTAGCGCGGGCTGCCGGGGCTACCGGAGCGGCAGGATCGGCGTGCTTGCCGCCCGGTGCCGGGGCATTCGGTGCAGGCGTTTCCGGTGCCGGCGCGCTCGGAGTAGCAGCCCCGGTGCCGGGTTGCTCACCCGCACCCGGCGTCTCTCCCGCACCAGGAGTTTCCGGCTGCTCTGCCGCACATTTCTCCAGGAAGGTACGCAATGCCGCGATACGGGCATCGACCGCCGCTAGATCATCCGTGAGCTGTTTCGCCGCAGCATCCGCCGCCGCGACCTTCTGCGTCGCTTCGGCAAGGGTGGCGCTCGCAGCCGTATCGTGCTCACGGGCCGCCGCGGCATCAGCCTCCGGCTGGGTAGCCGCCGCTGCCAACTTGTCATATTCGGCCTGCAAGCCGTCCAGCTTCGCCGCGGCTGCTTCCAGATCCGCAACCTGCTGGCGGGCCTTATCGCGTGCCCCCTCGGCGGCCGTCAGCGCGGTGGAACTCTTGTCCGCCGCCGCCTTCGCCTTCTCAAGTTCCTGGTCGGCAGCGCCCTTCGCGGTCTCGGCCTCCGTCAGGGCTGTTGCCGCTTGGGTGTGCTCCTGCTGGGCTTCTTCGCGCTTAGCCTTGAGGTCATTGAGCTTCGGCACGAACTCATTGATAATCTTCGCGGAGAGGTCTTCCAGCTCCTTGTTCGCCTGCGTGGCTTTCTCCTGTGCGGCGGTGGTTTCCTGCTGGGCTGCCGTTAGCGCCTCATCGGCGGGGCGGGTTGCTTCCGTCGCGGCGGTCTCCGCGGCGGCGAGGGCTGCCTTCGTGGTTTCTACCTGCTGCTGAGCCGCGGTGAGAGCCGCGTCTTTCTCGGCAACAGCAGCGCGCTTCGCCTTCTCGCTTTCCACCGCGGCCGTCAGCTGCGCGGCGCTTTCCTGCGCGGCCTGCTGATTCGCGGCGTGGGTGGCCTCCAGGCCAGTCTTCTCGGTCTGCGCCGCATCACGCTCCGCTTCTTTGGCGGGAATCTGGGTGGCGAGCTCATTCTTTTCCGCAACCTTGGCGGTATACGCCTCATTCGCCTGCGTGAATGCAGCCTTCTTCGGGGCGGTTTCAGCCTTCTTCGCTTCCCATTCCTGCCGGAACTGCTCCACTTCCTCGTTACTGTAATTCTTCTTGTCCCCGGCGGCGGCTTCGTACATCTCCTTCGCCTCGTCCTCGGCCGCTTGGGCCTCGTTGTAGGCGGCTTCGGCATCATTCTTGGCCTGTTCCAGTCCCGGCAGTGCGGCCTGCACCTCGGCCTGGCGGTTCTTGAGTCCGGTAAGCGCATTCTCAAGATCGCCGAGTTTTTGCGTGGCCTGCGCCAGCTTCGCTTCCGAATCCTTGACATTACGCTGGGCAGTTTCATCATCAGCGCGCTTGAGCGTCACATCGTTAGCTGCCGCGGTGGCCGCCTGCTGCGCTTCATCTTTCGCGCTCTGGGCGGCGGGAACGGCAGCGACGGCGTCGTCGTGCGCCCGCTGCGCCGCGGCAACCTTTTCCGCTTCCCGCGCGGCAACCTGGTCGCGGGTATCCTGAGCCGCGCGTTCCTTGGCCCGTGCAGTCTGCAAATCCGCGTCCGCCTGATTCTTCTTCGCGGTTACCTCACGCAGCTGCGCGGCGAGCTTCTCGCGTTCAGCATTTCCGGCAGCCTCGGCCTCCTGCGCCGCCTCCAGCTTTGCGCGGGCATCTTTCTCCACCTGCGTCTTCGCGGCGAGCTGCGCAGTCTTCTCGTCAAGAACGCGTTGTGCGTCGGCCGCTGCTGCGGCGTCTTTCTCCTTTTGGGCCGACGCCGCCACTACCTGGCTCTCCGCCGCTTCCAGAGCGGTGCGCGCCGCGGGAATCGCATCTTTCGCCGCCTGCCCTTCCGCCTGGAACGCATCCAGCGCAGCCTTGGCCGCATCGCGGGCCTGTACGGCAGCCTGGGCGGCCTTCTCCGCGGCGTTCAGTTTCGCGGTAGCCGAATCTTTCGCGGCTTGTGCCTCCGTTGCGGCAGCCTGGGCGGCTGTGAGATCTTGCTGTGCAGTTTCCGATTTCTGGAGCAGCGCGTCCCGTTCGGAATTCGCTTGGGCGACCGCGGCCGTTGCTTTCGGGGAATCCGTGCAGGAGCTAAAGGAAGCGCCCGGAGCGGGGGAGTCGGCGGTCGGTTGGGCCTGGGCGGCCACGGTACCCGCCATTGTGAGGGCGAGGGTGGTCACGGTGAGAGTACTGGCGATTCGGGAGATACGCTGCCTCATGGGAATCCTTCGCGAAAGACATTGCAGTACTATCCTGAGCGGCTAATCTGCAATTTTGAGTGTTTAATGAAACATCCAAAGTCTACGGGCCGTGCGGTGTATCCGTATATGACCTTTGGTTAAATGTGGTGAGCGTCTACGGCGGTGTATATATGCAGCTCGTGGCGTGTGCGTAGCCGTCTGTGTTGCGGTGCGGGGGCCGACCCTCACGCAAAGTCGGCCCCCGCATCCATTACCTACTAACAGAGAAAACTTGCGAAACGTCGCTGTTTTGACTGTTGATCGGATTCTAAGCAGGTTTAATATTTAGGGGCAAGGGATCCTCAAACACTTAATAATTGCGGTAGTTCGAGTAGGAACGGCCTGCCTTACTTTCCCAGCCTTTCGCGCTTTCGTATATGAGCAAAGTAACAATCCGGCAATATTACTCGCGGTAATTGATGCGGTATATACATTCAGAAAAGGCATTCTTGTATCGTTTCGAATCCGGGTAATAATCGCGGGGATGGCTGCCGTGCACCCGTCAGACTGGTAGCATAAACGGGTCATGTTGGCCGGGCGGCCGCGCGGCGCGTATGCGCCTCGAGGAACGTCCGGGCTCCGTAGAGGACGGTGGTGGGTAACGCCCACCCGGGGTGACCCGCGGGAAAGCGCAACAGAAAGTAAACCGCCGCAAGGTAAGGGTGAAAGGGTGGTGTAAGAGACCACCGCGTGCCGGGTGACCGGCATGGCACGGCAAGCCCCACCGGGAGCAAGATCAGACAGTGCCCCGTCAGGCTCCTCGTCTAGGGCACGGGTGGATTGCTAGAGTGCGTCAGCAATGGCGCACGTAGATGGATGGTCGCCGCCGCGCGAGCGGTACAGAACCCGGCGTATAGGCCAAGATGACAGTGGGGGCGGATTTTCGAATCCGCCCCCACGTGCATATCTGCCCCAGCGTGCATATCCGCCTAGAGCCGCAGCCCGAGTTTCGGATCGGAGGGCAGCGTCAAAATCTCTGGCCCGCTTTCCCGCACCACGATGGTGTGCTCAAATTGGGCGGTGCGCCCGCGGTCCTTGGTCACGACCGTCCAGTCATCATCCCAGATCTCATAGTCGATAGTTCCCAGCGTCACCATGGGCTCCACCGTAAAGACCATATTCTCTTCGATGGTTTCCCCGTGCAAAGGTGCGGCGTCGTAATGCGGAATAATGAGGCCGGAATGGAAAGCCTCTCCCACGCCGTGCCCGGTGAAATCACGCACGTCCCCGTAATCGAAACGCTTGGTATACGACTCAATCACTCGGCCGATCACGTTGACCTGGCGCCCGGGGCGCGCCGCCTTAATCCCGCGCAGGGTGGCGGTGGCGGTGCGTTCAATAAGCAGGCGGGATTCTTCGTCGATCTCACCCACACCGAAAGTGGCATTGGTATCCCCGTGCACGCCGTCCTTATAGGCCGTCACGTCCAGGTTGATAATGTCACCTTCGCGTAGCACCTGGTCATCAGGGATACCGTGGCAGATAACTTCGTTGACGGAAGTGCAGATCGACTTGGGGAAACCCATATAGCCCAGGCACGAGGGGTAGGCGCCGTTATCGATCATGTACTCGTGGGCGATGCGGTCTAGTTCATCGGTGCTCACGCCCGGGCGGATCGCTTTGGCGGCCTCGTACATGGCATCCGCGGCAATGGTTCCCGCCACCCGAATCCGCTCAATCGTTTCCTCAGTTTTCACATCCGAGGCGGTGATCACTTCCGGCCCGTCATGAAACATGTATTCGGGGCGTTCAATATGGGCCGGAACTTTACGGCGCGGCGAAATCTTTCCGGGACGCGCCGAACCGAGCGGCGCACGTGCTGCAAGACTCATAGCCACCATTGTAGTGGCTTAGAAACTGTGCTCCTTATCCGGGAATTCCCGGCTCTTGACGGCCGTGCGGAAAGCCGTGACCGCGTTGCTGAGCGCGCTACCCACCTCACCAAAACGCTTGGCGTAGGAGGGCTGCCATTCATTCATTCCGGCCATATCCGGCCATACGAGTAGCTGCCCGGACGTGCGGTAGCCGGCCCCGATCCCGAGGGTGGGAACTGAGAGAATTTCGGTAATTTTCGCTCCGAGTTTCCCGGGTACCATTTCGACGACGACGGCAATAGCGCCCGCCTTCTCCAGCGAGACCGCATCGTCGATAATGGCCTCACTTTCTTCTTCATCCCGGCCTTGCACCCGGGGGCCACCCAAGGCAGCGTCGGCGTGGGGCCGGTAGCCGACGTGGGCCACCACGTTAATCCCGGCGTGGGTGAGGGCTTCGACGATGGGTGCGAAAGCTTCCCCGCCTTCTAATTTCACCGCATCGGCGCCCGCCCGCACCAGGCGGATAGCGGTGCGGATAGCTTGCGCAGGGCCTTCTTCATAGGTGCCCATCGGCATATCGGCAATGATGAAAGCCCGGGTGGTGCCGCGCATAACGGCGCTGGTGGCGCGCTCAATATCTTCCAGGGTGACCTGGATTGTGGAGGAGAATCCCATGGCGGTATTGCCGATGGAATCACCCACCACCAAAATATCGATTCCGGCCGCGTCCAAAATGCGCGCTGTGAGAGCGTCATAGCAGGTCAGTGCCGTGAGCACCTCTCCGTTAGCGACCATTTCATTCAGGTGCTGCACCCGAATTCGTGCCGGTGAGAACTCCGTCATGATTACCTCCCGATATCTATGGCTTAGAGTACTAGGTCACGCGCGCCGGTGCATCATCGGGCACGGTACGCTAGGTGCGAGGAGGTGACTGTGGAACCCTTGCTTGAGCTGGTGTCCATGAACGCACTGGAATTCTGGTTAGCCTTAGGGATCGGGGTGACTGCCCTGGTCATTATGTGCCTGGCGCTTATCCCCAGTAGGGAATATGCCGATCTGCCGCGCGGGGTGTATCCGCGTGAACCTGCCGGGGTAACCGGCCATAATTACCGGCGCCGCCGCCGGCATACCCGCCCGCCGGTGCGCACCATCCCTCCGGAGATGCCGGCCGCCCTCGGGGCTTTTATGCACCGCCACTACGCCGCGGACGACGCCGCCATCACCACCCTCCTCGACCTGGCCGCCCGCGGGTTCCTCACCATTGACTTCTTCCGCGATCCGGCCTTACGTGGCCAGATGATCACAATTTCGCTCACCGAGGCGGATACCTCCACCCTCGAACCTTTTGAGATGCGGGTTCTGGCGGCCCTCGCCTCCCCGCAGAGCGCCGAATCGGCAGCATTCCGTGAATCTGAGCCATTCGATGATCGCTCGTATCGCACCGCGATGGAAAACGCCGGGCTGCCCGCCGCCTCCCGCCCGGTGCTACGCGTGCAGGGCTTCTCCACCCGCCTCGCCCTCGCCATCGCGCGCGATAGCAAAGCGGAAGTGGTATCGCGGCGGGGCTGGTACCACCACGGGCGCGAATTAGTGGGGTCGCTGGCAGCCGTACTCTTCTTCGGTGGTATCGCCCTGACGGGATTGGCCTTTATCGGGGCCCTGGCTTTTGAACTGTCCTGGTATTGGCTCATCGTGGGCGGCTGGCTGGTGTTCTGCGGATTCGTGGGGCTCCTCAATTTTTCTTCTCTCACTCCGAACGGGGTGGTGGCCAGCGACCAAGTGGAAGGTTTCCGGCGTTTCCTCACCGCGGCTCCCCGTTTCGCTGGGGTGAGCGCGGACGTCCTCGCTTCTTATGTGGGCTGGGCTTATGCCCTGGAATGCGCGGATGAATGGGTCCGTTCCCTCGAGCGAATTAACTCGCGGGATATGCGCGACGTCGGCGCGGCCCTCCCGTGGCTGCATTTTGCCGGCGAAGACATCACAAATTGGTACCAGCTGCGCGAGGCCCTGAGCGTATTGGAAACCCGCTTCCGTTCCCACCCGCTCGCCCACGATCTCCCGCACGCGCGGCGCCGCCACCTGCGGCGCTTCGTGCGCGGATTACTACCCGCCGCAATTCGCACCCACACCTAATGGACCACGCCCGCAACACCCCACGGATACAGAACGGAAAGATGAAGCGCCATGGATGACCAGCAAGAACACGTCCTTCGCACCATAACCGACCGGGGCATCCGCTACGTGCGGTTGTGGTTCACCGATATCGTCGGCACCCTCAAATCCGTGGCGGTAGCCCCCGTGGAGCTCGATAATGCTTTCGCGGAGGGCGTCGGTTTTGACGGCTCGGCCATTCAAGGGCTCACGCGCGTTTATGAGTCAGATATGATTGCGCGCCCGGATGCTTCTACCTTTGCGGTATTGCGTGGCGTGGATGGGAGCGACGACGCCGCTTTCATGTTCTGCGATATCCTCACCCGCGAAGGTGAACCAGCCCGCTCCGACCCCCGGGCCATTCTGCAACGTACCCTGCGGCGCTGCGAGGATCTGGGCTTCACCGCCTACGCCCACCCGGAAGTCGAGTTCTACCTGTTCCAGCCCGGGGCGAGCGATGATGAAGAGCCCACCCCGATCGATTCGGCCTCCTATTTTGATTACGTTACCCGCTCGGTGGCTCATAATTTCCGCAGGGATGTGATCCTCTCCCTGGAGGACGTGGGCATCAGCGTGGAATTTTCCCACCACGAAATTGGCCCGGGCCAGCAAGAAGTAGATCTGCGCTACGCCGATTGCCTAACGATGGCCGATAGCATTATGGCCGCCCGCGTCATCATTAAAGAAGTGGCACTGCGTCACGGGGTGGAAGCATCCTTCATGCCCAAGCCCTTGGCGCACTGGCCCGGATCGGCCATGCACACCCATTTCTCGCTTTTCGAAGGCGAAACAAATGCCTTCCACGATCAACGCGGCCAGTTCGGAATGTCGGTGACGGCGCGGCGTTTCCTCGCCGGCCTCATGCGCCACGCCCGCGAAATTACCGCTGTCACCAACCAGCACGTCAATTCCTATAAGCGACTGTGGGGCGGCGGGGAAGCCCCACCCTATGTGTGCTGGGGGCCGCGCAATCAATCCGCCCTCGTGCGGGTACCCGAATATAAACCCACGAAACCGCAATCAGCACGCCTGGAATACCGCGCCCTGGACACGGCCGCCAATCCCTACCTAGCTTTTGCTGCGGTACTCGGCGCTGGCCTGGCCGGAATCGAAGGGAAATACGATCTTTCCGATCCGGCCGATACGGACGTTCTCCTCCTCACCGATATGGAACGCTCGGTACTCGGCATCGAATCCCTACCCGGGAGCCTGGACTCCGCCCTCAAGCTCATGGAGGGCTCCGATCTGGTTGCCGAGATTCTGGGCGAAGATGCCTTCGATTACTTCCTGCGTGATAAACGCGCCGAATGGGCCGAATACCGCGCCCAGGTTACCCCGCTGGAACGCGCACGTTTCCGCGCGGATCGCTAGGGTAGCGGGGAACGGGTATGCGTCGTCTCACCCTCGCCCAGCGGGCCCGGCGCTCTGGATTCACGGCCCCCGAACGCGCCGTTCCGGATCTGGAGGCCGGCGCCTGGCAGCCCGAGGATTTCACGCACGTGGCGGACCCGGACCGGGCACTTGCGGCCTGTGCCCGGCTCGGTTTAACCCGCCGGGAGGGCGTAGGCTGCGACGCCGCCGCCCGGCCGCGCCTCCTCGCTGTCCTCGGGCTTTCCACCGCGCTGGCCGATCACCTGGCCCGGCACCCGGAAGCCGCCCGTAACCTGTGCGGCAGCGCGGAGGAAGCAGAAAGGCGCGCGCTCCTGAGCGAGGCGGAGGAACGCACCGCCATGCGAGCTGCCCTCGCCCCCTGGCTCACCGGCACCGCAAACAACCTCCAGGATGCTATTGCCGCGCTACGAGCCCACTATTACACCCGTATTCTCACCCTGGCCGGCTGGGATCTCACCCTCCCCGACCCCCTTATCCGCCTGCCCGAGGCGGCCGCCACCCTCTCTAACCTGGCCTGCGCCACCCTGGAAGGTGCCCTCCAGCTCGCCCGCACCCGGGTACCTGATGCCCAGGATATTGACTTCACGATCATCGCGCTCGGGAAAACTGGGGGAGGGGAACTCAATTACGCCTCCGACGTGGACGTTGTTTATATCACCGAACCCCGCCCGGGCGTGAGCGAAGAACGGGCACTGGAGATCGGCACCGCACTGGCCACCACCCTCGCCGGATATATCAGCGCACCCGGTCCCGAAAGTGCCCTGTGGACCATTGATACCGCGCTACGCCCCGAAGGCGGCACCGGCTCCCTTGTCCGCACCCTTGCCTCCCACCTGGATTACTACGCTACCTGGGCGCAAAGCTGGGAATTCCAAGCCCTCCTCAAAGCCCGGGTAGCCGCAGGAAACCGCGAACTCGGTGAAAGTTACGTGCGCGCCACCCGCCCGCTGGTATGGAACGCTGCCTCCCGAGAGAATTTCGTGACCGACGCCCGGGCCATGCGTACCCGCGTCGAATCCCATATCCCCACCGCCCAACGCGAACGCCATATCAAACTAGGGGCGGGCGGCCTGCGCGACGTCGAATTCACCGTCCAGCTCCTCCAATTAGTCCACGGGCGAGTAGATACCACCATCCGCTCGGCCACTACTACCACGGCGCTCGCGAGTCTGTCCGAAGGCGGATATATTTCTCGCACGCATGCCGCCCGCCTCGACCACCACTACCGGTGGCTGCGTTGCCTGGAACACCGCGCCCAAATGGTGCGCTTGCGCCGCGCCGCCGTGCTTCCGACCCGGGAAGATGACCTGCGCCGCCTGGCCCGCTCCCTCGGCCTGCCCGACGCCGGCGCGCTTCTCGAAGCTTTCGCGCAGGTACGCCGGGAGGTGCGTGAACTCCACCAAGATATTTTCTATCGGCCTCTCCTGCCCGCCGCAGCCCAGCTCTCCGCGGATGATATTTCCCTCGCCCCCGAGGCCGCCCGCAGCCGCCTCGCCAGTATCGGCTACCGCGACCCTGCCGGGGCCTTGCGCCATATCGCCGCCCTGACCGCGGGAAGCAGCAGGAGCGCAGCGATCGCCCGCCAGCTCCTCCCCGTGATGCTCGGCTGGTTTGCGGAAGGTCCCGAACCGGATGCCGGGCTCCTCGCCTTCCGGGTGCTCTCGGAAAAAATGGGGGATACCTCCTGGTATATGCGCACCCTGCGCGACGGCGGGCCCGTCGCGCACCGCCTCGCCCTTATCCTGGCCCGTTCGCGTTTCCTCGCCCGTGATATCCCCGAGCTTCCTGAATCCATCGCGTGGTTGGGCGACGACGCCGAACTGGCCCCGCGCAGCGCGGATGCGCTGCGCGGGGAGCTGGACGCGCTTCTTGAGCGGCGCAGCAGCCCTAAGGAGATCGCCGGGGCGGGCCGGTGGTTGCGCTGGCGCGAGGTGCTGCGCACCGCCATGGCCCAGGCTCTCGGGCTGCTCGGGCCCGATGAGGTGGCGGGCGCGGTGAGTAACGCTGTGGAATGCGCGGTGGAAGCCGGAGTGCGCGCGGCCAAGTGCGCCGTCGTCGCAGAAAATAGTGCGGCGGATAGCCAGCCCGAGGTTTCTTTTGCGGTGATCGGTTTGGGGAGCCTGGGCGGACGCGAATGTGGCTATACCTCCGATGCTGATGTGATGTTCGTCTGGGATGGACCCGAGGCGGCCGCGGGATATGCCGATGCGCTGGCCCGGGCCTTCATGCGCGTGGAACAGGAAACGGGCGGGGTACCGCCGTTAGCCGTGGACGCGGATATGCGCCCGGAGGGCCGGAGCGGGCCGCTGGCCCGGCGCCTGGATTCCTACGCGGAGTACTACCGGGCCTGGGCCGAGCCCTGGGAATTCCAGGCTTTGCTGCGGGCCCGCCCGGTGGGTGGGGATCGCGCGCTCGGGGAACGTTTCGTGGAGATGATCGCCCCGCTGCGCTACCCGGCACACTGGGATGAGGCGCGGCGTACCGCTATCCGGCTCATGAAAGTGCGGGTGGAAAAGGAACGAATCCCCGGGGGAGTGGCCCCGGCTTCTCATCTCAAACTAGGCCCGGGTGGGAGTGCGGATGTGGAGTGGACCGCGCAGCTCCTTCAGCTTGAGCACGCGGCGGCCTATCCGCAGCTTCGGGTGACCGGAACGGGGGAGGCGCTGCGGGCGGCGGGTGCCGCCGGGCTCATCACCGCGGCGCAGGAAAATGCCCTGCTGGAAGGCTGGCGGGCTGCCAGTGCACTCCGCCAGGCCGCCTTTGTGGCTACCGGCCGGACCGGGAGTGCCGCCCAGGTCATTCCGCGTGATCCGCGCGAACGCGAACGTATGGCCGCGATCCTGGGCGCCGGGCACGCCGCCGATGTCCTCGACCGGCGCGCCCGGGCCGCACGCCATGCCCGCACCGCCGTGGAACATGTTTTTTACGGGCGGGATACGTAGCCCGCGCCCCTTGAGAGCGGGTAGCCCGTTTAGAGCGTGTAGTACAGCTCGAATTCGTAAGGGTGCGGGCGGGCGCGCAGGGGCGTGACTTCCGCATCCATCTTGTACTTAATCCAGGTGGCGATGAAATCCTCCGTAAAGACATCCCCTTCGAGAAGGAAATCGTGATCGGCTTCCAGCTCGGCCAAAGCCTCATCGAGGGAGGCGGGGATCGTCTCGATATCCGCGTATTCTTCCGGAGGTAGCTCGTAAATATCCTTGTCGATGGGGGCGGGCGGTTCGATCCGGTTACGGATGCCGTCCAGGCCCGCCATGAGCTCGGCGGAGAAAGCCAGATAGGGATTAGCGGTGGGATCGGGAACCCGGAATTCAATACGCTTGGAGGCCGGAGAATTTCCGCTGAGCGGAATCCGGATCGCGGCTGAGCGGTTGCGCGCCGAATAGACCAAATTAATGGGAGCTTCGAAACCGGGAACCAGGCGCCGGTACGAGTTCACGGAGGGGTTGGTGAAGGCCGCGAGTGCCTTCCCGTGCGCCAGCAGGCCGCCCACGTACCAGCGGGCCAGGTCCGAAAGCTGGCCGTAGCCGCGCGGATCATGGAAAAGCGGCTGGCCATCCTTCCAGAGCGACATATGGCAGTGCATCCCCGAGCCGGCTGAATCAAAAAGCGGCTTGGGCATGAATGTGGCAGTTTTCCCGCATTCATCGGCGGCCCGGCGAATCACGTACTTGAATTTCATGAGGTCATCTGCCGCGGCGCGCAGGGAATTGAAACGGTAGTTAATTTCCTGCTGGCCGCCCGCACCCACTTCGTGATGGGCGCGTTCCACATCCAGGCCCACCTGCGCCAAATATTGGCACATGACATCGCGTACATCCTCATTGGCATCCACCGGTGCCACCGGGAAATAACCCTGCTGGTGCGGAATCTTGTAGCCGGTATTCCCGCCCGGCTCCGGCCGGCTCGAATTCCACGATCCCTCATTGGAATCGATGACGTACATAGAATGATTGACCGCGGTGTCATAGCGTACGTCGTCGAATAAATAAAACTCTGCTTCCGCACCCACTGAAATCGTGTCCGCAATTCCCGTGGAACGCAGGTAGGCTTCGGCACGTTCGGCAACATTGCGCGGATCGCGCGCAAAGGGCTCATCCGTATAGGGATCCACCACGTTGAAATTCATGATGAGGGTGGGCTCCGCGCGGAAAGGATCCACGAAAGCGGTGGACACATCCGGGAGCAGTTTCATATCCGATTCGTGAATCGAGGTGAATCCGCGGATAGAGGAGCCATCAAACATGTAGCCCTCGTTCATTTTTTCCGCGGTTGCCTGGGTGGCGGGCACCGTGAAATGTTGCATAACGCCGGGCAGGTCGCAAAAACGAATATCGAGGAACTGGATTTCGTGCTCCGCGATAAACTCGGCAGCTTCGGCGACACTTGTGAACATGGTGGACTCCTCCCGGCGCGCGGCTCGGCTAGCGGTGCGGTTTACCCCATGTATTTTAGCGCGCTACGCCCTGCTCAAAAACCTGCGGACACGCCTCCGCCCGGCGGAACTCGTGTGGAATTCCCCGGGCGGATAGCGAAAATTGCGTTGAATATGTACGACGGCGGCGCGGCCTACTGGCCGCGCAGGGCCCGCCGATTAGCGCGAATATTAGTGGGATCAATGCCCTTGGGGATATTGAGCGCCTTATTCCCCAATGCGTCGAGGCGCTGGGACAGGGCCGAAACTTCCTGGGCGGAAATTTCCTTCTTAAGCTTCTTAATGGCCCGCTCGAGCTTGGCGAGCGGAACCTGGCCTTCGCCATTACCCATGAAAAGAGCGTGCACCGGGGCATTCGGTGCTACCCGGCGAATAGCGCGGCGTTCATCATCAATGAGCTTGCGGGTGCGTGAGATGGGGCCTTCGGCGACGAGAACCACGCCGGGCCGCCCGATGAGCCGGAAAACGAAATCTTGGTGGCGCGCGTTGAAACGCACCGGTTCGGTTTGCTTGACCCACGAGCCGCGCAACGAATCGAGAATCGCGGAGGTTGCCCCCGGCATGCCATCCAGCTGCGCGTAGCTGGCCGACCGCACCGCCCGGGTGAGAAGCAGCATGGGGAGCAGAAGCATGAGGAGAATACCGAAAACGGTCCACGCGATCCAGCTCTTCGTAAGGAAGCCGAGGAGAATGCCGATCCCCAAGCCCGCGAGCCCGGCCAGGGCAAGCCACCAGCCTAGATGCCGGTAGGTACGCTTCGCGATGGTGAATGCGTCACGCAGAGTCTTGAAAAAGCCCGGCTTCTTCTTCGCGCCCTTGTTCTTATCCTGTGCCATCTGATTCCTTTTAAATCCTTCTCGATAGTCCCCGTCGATTCTAGACGATAGCGCCGGCTTTGTTGAGCACCGGGCCCAATCTCACGCCTGCGGGCAGCTTGAGGAGCGCCGCTGACCCGTGCGATGACCCGTGCGACTTGTGGAAAACGACGCCGCGGCAAGCTCGCCTGTGGATGCTCCCTGGACGGGATGGGGCGGTGGTGGTGAACTGTCCCCATGTCGGGGGAAGAGAAGACGAAGCCGGTGGCTCTCCTGGTGCGATTATGCGTTTTCGGGATGGTCGCGGGCATACTCGCGGGAATGATTCTCGGTGCTCTTGTTCCCGGTATGAAGGAGGCGCGCACCGGCCCGCAGCAGGCGGCCAATGCGGAGCTTCGCGGCGGTCGGGATCCGGAAGCGCTGGCGGTGGCCCGCCAGCTGGTAGCGGCTCGCGATGCTGCACTCACCGCTGGTGATACCGCTTCTTTGAGTAGCTTGAGCGTTCCGGAGGGCGCCGCGGCGGCAGCAGATGCACAGTTGCGCAGCGCATTGGAAACCTCTCCGGTTGCGAAGGTGGAAACCGAGGTGCGGAAAGCGGCGTGGGTAGGGGAGGATCTCCTTGAGGTCATCACCGTGCAGCGGCGCCTCGTGCTTGCCAACGGGGAAACTGTCGGGCCGCAACCGGAGCGGTGTGCGCGGTGGCAGCTGAGTCCGCAGCCGTGGCGGATTGTGGCGGTTCACCCGTGTTTGTAAGCGGGCCGCCCGTGTTTATCACCTCCGAGACAATTGACCGGTTACTAACATCGCCAGGCGTGTTCGTAAGACTAAACGACACCCCAAGTACAGGCTTAGCAACAACAGGTTTGCGGTAGCGATACCGGGCCGGGTTAGTCGCATCCAGGGCCGGGTTAGTCGCATCCAGGGCCGGCGCGTTGTGGAGTGTTAGGGAGGCAGAATGTAGGTCACGGATATAGAACCGCAGAAAAACTGTTACCCACCTGCATGCTATTAGCTGGCCCTGCCGTGGTCACTCGCTCGCGTGGGCAAGCGTGGACGATGCGAGCGGTGATGCCCATAAATAGCAACGCGCCGACAGTGAAGCCCCCAGGATGCGTCCTCCCGGCAGGAGGCCCCCACAAAAAGCAACCTCACGACAGTGGGCCCCATAAAAAGCAACATCTCGACGGGCAGCTCTTCAGAATGCAACCCCACGACAGTGGGTCCCACAGGATGCAACCCCACGACAGTGCGCCCCACAAAAAGCAACCCCACGACATCAAAACAATTTCTTAATGTAGCTGCCGTTGCATTTTGATTTCGGGCAAACGCGGCTGCCTTCCCGCGAGAGTCTCATGGGCCTCACGAACTTCAATAGTCACATCGGCCTCTGGGGAGGGGGATCTGTTTTCATAACTGTACTGCGCTTGTCGTACATGCGAAGTACATCCCGGGAAAACACCCCCTCCCCGCCGGCGCGGCGGGCGGTGGCGGGGAGGCAAGGCAGCAGGTGGCGCGGTGGGCGGCGAAGCAAGGCGGCGGGTGGCACAGGCCCCAATCGCCGTTGCAGCGCGGTGATACAGCGCAATGCTCAGGCGCGGTGGTCCGGTGCAGTGCTCCAGATTCGCGGGTCAGCCAGGCAGCCCGGTTAGGCAAAGTGCGAGTGCGGGACATCTCCTCCCACAGGATGCGCGTAAGGGACACGAAACCATCCCGAAACGGTGCTCTCCCTCGGACTTTGTTTCCGGGCACGGTTCGTGCAGCTCCGTCCGCACCCCCGACTGTCTATTAACCCGTCTATTAACCCGAAAGCTCCCCGGTTCCGATAATGCCCATGAGCACTATCGGAACCGGGGAGCATCTTCACGCGCGGTCACGCGTGCGGACGAGGTTGTGTTAGTAAGCTACTTTGCTACCCAGGTGCTGAGTAGCCCACTAACCGAGTTCCTTAGAACGCACCCTCGAAATCGGCTTCTTCCAGGCGAGCCTTGAACTCCTTGAGGAAGCGGCCCGCATCTGCACCGTCGACCAAACGGTGATCGTACGTGATGGCGGGGTAGAGGTAGGAACGAATACCGATGGATTCGTTGCCGTCCGCATCCTTGACGATGCCAGGTTCGCGCATAATCGCACCGATCCCCAGAATGGCTACCTCCGGCTGGTTGATGACCGGGGTGTCAAACATGACGCCGTTAGAGCCGGTATTCGTAATGGTGAAGGTACCGCCGGTGAGGTCATCAACCGCGGCTTCGCCATTGCGTACCTTGGCGGCACCGGTGTTAATGGCGCGTGCCAGGCCCGCGATATTGAGATCACCGGCGTTCTTGATCACCGGGACGAACAGGCCCTTGGGGGTATCCACCGCGATGCCGATGTTCTCGTAATCGAAGTACTCCACTTCGTTGTCCTTGATGGTGGCGTTGAGCTTCGGGTGGTTCTTCAGGGTATCGACAGCAGCCTTGACGAAGAAGGGTAGGTAGGTCAGCTTGGTGCCTTCACGTTCTGCGAAAGCAGCCTTATTGGCTTCCCGAAGCTTGACGATCTTCGTGACATCCACCTTGATAACGGTGGTCAGCTGCGCCGAAATCTGGAGGGATTCCACCATGCGCTTGGCGATGGTCTGGCGCAGGCGCGTCATCTTCGCGGTGGTACCACGCAGCTGAGCCGCCTCAGCGGAAGGCGCGCTCGGCGTGGCCTTCTTTGCCGGGGCGGGGGCCGCAGCTGCGGCCGGGGCCGGCTGAGAAGCGGCAGCCTGGGCACGCGCGGCTTCTTCCGCGGCCTTCTGTGCGGCAGCGGCTGCCTCTTCCACATCCTGGCGGCGAATACGCCCACCCACGCCGGAGCCCTTGACCGCGGAGAGATCCACGTTCAAGTCCTTGGCCAGCTTCCGCACGATCGGGGTGATATAAGCATCGGGTTCGGAGAATCCGGTACCGGCAGCAGCCGAATCCAGATCCGGCGTATGCGCCTGGTTTTCCTGCTGGGCAGGGGTGCCGTGCTGCGGGGTACCGGAAGCCGGTTCTTGGACCGCTGCCACACCGGCCGGTGCTTCAGCCGGGGCCGCGCCGGCGGCGGGAGCCGCGGGAGCGGGCGCGGCTGCGCCGTCGCCGATATAAGCGATCACGGTACCCACCGCAACCGTTTCATCTTCCTGGACCACAATCTTCTGAATGGTGCCAGCGGCCGGGGCCGGAACTTCCGAATCGACCTTATCGGTGGAGACTTCCACGATGGGCTGGCCGGCTTCGACTTCCTCACCTTCGGCCACCAGCCACGAGGTGACGGTTCCTTCACTAACCGATTCACCCAGGGCCGGCATTTTCACTTCCACACCGGTGGTAGCCGAGCCGCCCTGCTGCGGGGCGGGAGCTGCTGGTGCAGGAGCGCTCGGAGCGGGGGCCGGTGCCGCCGGAGCAGCAGCCGGGGCCGCTTCTTCCGCGTGGGCCGCGTTGCTGGCGGGAGCCGCCGGAGCAGCCACGCCGGAGCCATCACCGATATAGGCGAGGATGGCACCTACTTCAACTTCTTCGTCTTCCTGGACGAGGATCTGTTCGATAACACCTTCCGCGGGAGAGGGAACTTCCGAATCGACCTTGTCTGTGGACACTTCGACAATCGGCTCATCGAGCGACACGGTATCGCCCACCTGCTTGAGCCAGGCGGTCACGGTACCGGTGGTGACGGATTCGCCCAGGGCGGGCATCTTCAACGGTTCAGACATAGAGTTTTCTCCCTCGATTTAGTGGTTGTGGAGCGGCTTGCCCGCGAGGACCAGTGCCGCTTCGCCGATTGCTTCGTTCTGGGTGGGGTGGGCGTGGATAAGACCATCGAAGTCCTGCGCGTAAGCTTCCCAGGCCACCATGAGTTCACCTTCACCGATCTGTTCGGACATACGTGCCCCGATGGCGTGGAAGCCCACGATGGGGCCGTCCTTGACCGCGACCAGCTTAACGAAACCGGCCGCACCCAGCATCTGGGACTTGCCATTACCGGTGAGGTTGAAGGTGGCGGTGGTGATATTTTCCTTGCCGTATTGTTCCTCGGCCTTGTCCTGATTGAGGCCGACCGAGGCGATTTCCGGGGTGCAGAAAGTCACGCGCGGAATCTTCGTTTCGTCAATCACCTTGGGGTTGAGACCCGCAATATCTTCCGCAACGAAAATACCCTGGAGGAAACCGCGGTGTGCCAGCTGGAGGCCGGGCACAATATCGCCCACCGCGTAGACTCCATCAATGTTGGTGCGCAGCCGCTCATCAGTGAGGACGAAACCACGATCCATCTTTACCCCGACTTCTTCGTAGCCGAGGTTCGCGGTGGCCGGACCGCGCCCGATAGCGATGAGTAGATAATCCGCCTCGAATTCCTTGCCGTCCTGGGTGAAAACCTTGACGGAATGATCGGTCTGTTCGAGGTGATCAAACATGGTTCCGGTGGCGAATTTAATTCCGCGCTTGCGGAACTGGCGTTCCAGATTCTTGGAAACTTCCGGATCCTCATTGGGGACCAGGTGCGGCAGGCCCTCAATAATCTGGACTTCTGCCCCGTAGGAGCGCCACGCGGAGGCGAATTCCACCCCGATGACTCCGCCGCCCAGCACGATCACAGATCCGGGGGCTTCACCCAGCTCCAGTGCTTCGGTGGAGGTGAGCACACGGCCGGTGATCTCCTGGCCGATGGTCTTCGAATAGGAGCCGGAGGCAAGCACCACGTGCTTGCCGCGGTAGTGCACGCCATCAACGGCGATGGTGTCTTTCGCAACAAGCCTGCCCCAGCCCTGCACAATCTCAACTCCGCGCGAGGAGACCAGGCCGGTCAAGCCCTTGAACATCTTTTCGATAACGCCATTCTTGTAAGCCTGCAAGGTAGGCATATCGATGCCCTCAAAAGAGCCCTTCACACCGATGGAGGGGCCTTCGCGCATTTCATCGGCAACATCAGCGGCGTGCAGCAGTGCTTTGGTGGGGATGCACCCGCGGTGCAAACAGGTACCGCCGAGTTTGTCAGCCTCAATGAGAGCAACGGTCAGGCCCAGCTGACCGGCACGAAGCGCGGCCGCGTAGCCGCCGCTGCCGCCACCGAGGATGACGACGTCGTACTCTTTCGTTTCTGCCACAGGATTTCCCTTCGCAATACAACATTTTGGAATGCGGTACAAGAGCCGCTATACCTATATTCTGCCATGCCGAGGTGTTATCTGGAACGCATCACGCTCCCAGCGAGGGTCGCTAAAATCACCGTATGGGTCTTTTTTCGCGTCGCTCCCGTTCCCGTGCTGCTCACGGCGGTGCTCGCCGTTCGACGACGGCGAAACACTTCGCCGATTTCATCGAGACTCGCGCGGGGGTGGAAGCCTATTTTGAGGTGGAAACTCCGCGTGAGCCAGCAGCTCTTCTTCTCGTTGCTCGCACGGGGGAGTGGACCCGCCGGCGGGTGCCCGATCTGGCGGCAGGAGCACAACTTGCTCGAGAACTGGGCATACCTTTCTACGAAATTAACCGCACCGGCTACCCCGAGTCGGTACGTCGTTGGAATGCGGAGCACCGGCGCGCTTAAAGGTTTATGATGGTACGTCGTCTCCGCGGTCGATCCCGCGAAGGAGACGCACAGCCAGTGCAGGATTCTGGGAGGAGCCAGGTGACTAGTGAAATGATTCGAGACGAGAGGCGCACCGCCGTGGGCTGGCCTCTCTTCCTCCTCATTGCGCTGAGCCTGGGGGCCGCTATTTTCGTGTGGCGTGCCATCGTCGCGGGCACCGAAGATTTTCAACTGGGCTATCCCGGGCGCATGGCTACTACGCTAGTTGCAGCGCTCGTCTGGGTGCTTGCCTGCGCTGGCTCACTCCACAACGGGCGGCGGATGCGCTGGGTGGCCACCACTTGCTGGAGCGCCAATATTGTGATGGCCGTGGTGGGCGTGGTGATTCCCGATCTTTTCCACCAGGTGAGTCCCTGGTACCAGGCCGGAGCCACCTATTATTACCTTCCTACCCTCGGGGCTATTGCCGGGCTGGCCTGGATCATGTGGTCGCGGCCAGCCAGCATCGCCCAGCGTAATCTTTAGAGCTTTCGTTGCAATCTTTAGATTTTCGCCCGCGCCCCTGCGCCCGCCCCTACGCCCCGGCACTGAGGTCTAATTTTTGAGTTACGGGCCTAGCCCTTAGCGGCGCGCTTGGTTTCTTTCTTCGCTTCCCGCGCCTTCTTCAGATCAGCGGGAGTGCCGCCCTCGGGGTACTCACTGAATTTCACCATGGGGCGGGGCATACGCCAACGCCGCGGGGTGAAGCCGCGTGACATCATCTGCCCGACCAGACGATCCGGAGTTTTATCTTCCCCGAATTTGTATTCCACCAGGGTGCGAACCTGGCGGGCGCGCCACCACGCCTCCAAGGCCATGAGCACCAGGACCGCGTAGCAGGTAATAACAAATACATTGAAGACCAGCGGATAGCGGGTGAGGGTGAACACGCCCACGATCATAATGATGGCGAGGCCAAGCATGAGCGAGGAGAACTGGAAACGCGAATCAAGCGCATCGCGCGCGAAAGCTCGCTGCACACCCGCGTGGGCGAGGGGCATATTCCGAATATCCCCCGTTTTCATCGCGGTTTGTTCGCGTTCCCAACGTTCGGACGAGCGGGCGCGTTCCTCGGCCTTGCGGGCCTTCTTTTCCTCGCGCGTCATGGAGGACTTGTCAGAAATAATCGGCCGGCGGTGGCGTGCCTCCACGTCCTTGCGCTTCGGGGTGGGAACTCCCTTGCCCGGTGTGTATCCCTTGGGATGAGTAGGGGCGGGGGCTGCCTGTTCTTGCGCCTGTTCTAGTGCCTCTTTCTTGCGGCCGAATGCCATCTCAACTCCTGCGTCGTCGCCAACTATGCCTTGAACGAGAATAGTCTAACCGTTCGCGCGCGACCGTCCTGTCCATTACGTGCGCGTGCACGGCCCGCGGCCGCTCCGTTTGCCGCGTGCGCACGGCCGGCGCCGTCGTCGTTCAGCACCCGCCCGCGCGGGCGCGGGCGCGAACCCGGTACCCTAGGACGTATGAGTAGTGATCTTGTTGCGCGCGTAGATGAGGCCCTGCCCGTCCATCGCGCTTTGCTTGAGGACCTTGTGCGTATCCCCTCCGTCTCCGCTGACGCTTTTGACCAGGCTAAAGTGCGTGAATCTGCGGAATTCGTGGCACGCATGGCCCGCGAACGCGGCTTCGACGTCGATATTATTGAATTGGAAACGCCCCAGGGGAAGGGCCGTCCGGCAATTCTCGCCCATAAGCACGTTGGGGATGATAAGCCCACCATTCTTCTCTACGCGCACCACGATGTGCAGCCGCAGGGAACCTTGGAGGGATGGGAATCCGATCCCTTTGAGCCGGTAGAAAAGAACGGGCGGCTGTACGGGCGAGGCACCGCTGACGACAAAGCGGGTGTGCTTGTCCACATGGCGGCGATCTCAGCCCTCGGTGATGACCTGGCCGTGAACGTCACCCTCTTTATTGAAGGCGAAGAAGAAATCGGTTCGCCTACCTTCCACGCTTTCCTGGAAACCTACCGTGATCGCCTCCAGGCCGATGCCATTGTGGTGGCCGATTCGGGTAACTGGAAGGTGGGGGTGCCCTCCCTGACCACCTCCTTGCGCGGCGTTGTGCGCCTGGGCGTGGAAGTGTCCACCCTTACCCACGGCGTGCATTCGGGCCAGTACGGCGGGCCCACCCTCGATGCGGTGACCGCCCTCGCGCGGATTATCGCGACTTTGCACGACGAGAACGGTGACGTTGCGGTTCCCGGTTTGGATGCCTGGGACGACGCCGACGTCGATTACGAAGAAGAGCACCTGCGCCGCGATGCCGCGATTCTGCCCGGCATGCAGCTGCTAGGAACCGGATCCTTCAATTCGCGCATGTGGACGAAACCCTCCATCGCCGTTATCGGCATGGATGTTACCTCCACCGCAGAAGCCTCCAATACCGTGATTCCCTCCGCGCGGGCCTTCCTGTCCATGCGCGTGGCCCCCGGTCAGGATCCGCAGCGCGCCGGCGAACTGCTGGCCGAATACATCGAAGCGCAGGCACCCTTCGGGGCCACCGTGGTGACCGAAGTTGCGGAAGCAGGTTCCGGTTTCAAGGCCGGGGAGGATACCCCCATCATGCATCTGGCCCGCGAAGCGCTCAGCGAAGCCTTCGGTCACGAATCGGTGGATATCGGAACGGGTGGATCCATTCCCTTCATTTCTGACCTCGCGGAGGTATTCCCGCAGGCGGAGATTTTGGTAACCGGCGTGGAAGATCCGGACGCACGCGCTCACGCTCATAACGAATCTCTGCATCTGGGCGATTGGCGCAACGCTATTCTGGCGGAGGCGCTGCTCCTGGAAAAGCTGGGTCAGGGCGAAAGCCGCTAAGCGCGGGTACGCGAAGGCCGTGGCGTGCTCGAACGGCGCGGACGGGACGAAGAAAGTGACATTGATGGGAAAGAAAATTCTTGCGGGATGCACGGCAGCCTTGCTCGCGTGCGGCCTTACGGCATGTTCGGGTGGGAACGACGGCGCAGCTAGCTCAACACCGGCTGCTTCGGAATCCGCGAGCGCTGCGGCAAGCGGTACGGTAGAAAGCCCCGCCCCCGGGGAAACACCTGAGATTGTGTACTCGGAGGAGGGCATGCCGTCCCTGGGTGGTACGGCGCAGGCACCGCTGCTGGAGTTCCCGAAGGGGGAAGCTCCCGCGGATGTGCGGGTGCGGGTGCTGGAACAGGGGAGCGGCGCGGAATTGGGCGCTGATGCGGTAGCCAAGGTCAATTACGTGGGCCAAGTGTGGGGGAAGAACGAGCCTTTTGATTCTTCCTACTCGCGTAACGCCCCGGCTACCTTCCCGCTCGCCCAGGTGATCCCGGGCTGGAGTCACACTCTGGCCAAGGCCCACGTGGGGGACAAGCTGATTTTGTCCATCCCGGCCAAGTGGGGGTACGGCCCCTCGGGCGGTACCCAGGATGGGTCCATCGGAGCAACCGATACCATTGCTTTCTACGTGGAAATTCTGGATGCCTGGAATGCTAAGAGCACGGGCGAGGCCGGTGCCACGGTGGAAACACCCGCAGATGCGCTCCCGGTGGACTACACGGGTGAGCTGGGCCAGCCCATTACCGAGATCCGGGTGAAAGAAGGGGCAGAAGCTCCCGCGGAGCTCAAGGCCACGGTCATTGCTCGGGGTAGCGGGGCTCCGCTCCCGGAGAAGGGCACCTATGTGCTCCAGTTCGCGGCCGCCCAATGGGATAACGCCCACGCGGAAAATACCTGGGTTCCCACAACTGCGAACTACCCGGCCGGGCCGCGCTCGGTTCCTTCCACCCAGCAGATTTTCGCACCTCTGGCCGGGGTGCCGGTTGGCTCGCGAGTTCTGCTGAGCGTGCCGAATAAGGATAATCCGGCCCAGGCTATTGCCGTGGTGGTGGATATTCTTTCCGCGGTGTAACTCCGGGTAGGTGCCGGGTAGCTACCCGGCGGTTTCGGATCGAGCCGAAAGATACATCAAATAGTGTGAAGGGCGGGGTGCCTCCAGGGGTGCCCCGCCCTTCACACTATTCGGGGAACGGTTCCGTAGCGCTCGCGGAGTGACTCAGGAAAGATGCGGGGAAGCGATGGGCTGAGGCGAGGGGAACCGCGAGGGGAACCTCGCTCTCAATAGCGAGCACCCGTGAGCGTGAATCGGCGAGCCAGGCCGCCAGGAGCTGGGTTTCCTCCGGGTGGGCATGCTCAGCCGCCCGGGCCGGCGGTGCGAGCAAAGGAGTGGCGCTGCGCAGCGCCGCGGCGCGTTCGGGAACCTCGCGGGCTGTACGCACCGTTGTGGTAGCGAGTAGTTTGCCGTAACTAGCGAGAATAATCTCCCACTGGTCCTCGCGCCGGGAAACGGCGACGACGCAGCGTGCCCGCCACAGCGGTGCGAGCATTTCTCGCCGGTGTACAGCGGTGAGGAGGGCCGAAAGCCGGTCGCGTTCCACCACCGCTTCTTCGAAACGTTCCGCACCGGCCAGGCGGGCAATACGGGCCATCTGGTGATCCCATACTTCGGCAAGGGAACCGGTTAGCAGCTGCCGGGCCCGAGAGAGGGCCACCGCCCCGGTATTGACGGTGCCCCGCGGGGCAAGATAGCAGGGCGCGTGGGCAGCAAAGTGACACGGGCAATCGCTCAGATCGGCCTTCCGTGGCACATTCAAGCCTGCGGGGTTGAGGCCGGCTTCATCTCCGATGAGTTCAGCGGCACGCCGGGCGGCCTTACGGGAACCAAACGGGCCCAGGGAATTCGGCACCGCCGCGGCCGCGCAGCTCCGCGATATTTTCAGGCGTGCCACGGGGGCGGTTTCCAGGCCGATCCAGGTGCGGGTGTGCAGGCGGCGGGAGCGGCGATTATAGGGCGGATCGAAGCGGGTAATATCGCGAAGCTCCACTACCCGTGCTTCGAGGAGAGTGGCGGTGGGTGTGGTTTCTACCCGGGTGGCCAGGTCCACCATCTCCGCCATCCGGCGGCGTTTTTCCGCGGAGGTGAAATACTGGCGCACCCTCCGGTACATATGTCCGGAGCTGCCCACGTACAGTACTTCGTTATTCGGGCCGATAAAACGGTAGCTGCCCGGGCCGTGCGGTACCTCATCGGCTAGCACGGCGCGGCGCCGGCGGCGGGCCGGAACTGGATTGGAGGCGGTGAGCAGGTCCTCGATATGGGTGACCCCGAGCGGGCCGAGCCGCCCGATCATTGCGTGGAGGACATCCACGGTGGCCCGCGCATCATCGAAGGCACGGTGGGAGGGCTGCACCGCGGCCCGACAGTATCCCGCCAGGGTGCTGAGTTTGTGATTGGGGACTTCATCGCGGGTAAAAATACGCCGTGCCAGCCCGAGGGTATCGAGAACGCGCAGGCGCGGCCAATCCATGTCTAGTGCTTCGCAAGCCCCGCGCAAATGAGACATATCAAAACGGGCATTATGAGCCACGAGCACCGGTGGCGCGGCTCCGTGGTTTCGGGCAACCATTCCGTTGCCGTTGCCGTTGGCATCGCCGGGGGCAACGGCTGCGGGCTCAAGAAAATCGAGAAAAGCTGGAAGGACCTCGCGCAGCGGGGGAGCGGAGATAGTCATCGCGGTGGTAATACCGGTGAGCACGGTGATGTGGGCGGGGATAGGTACCCCGGGATTAACGAGCGAAGAAAACTCCTGCACTACCTCCCCGCCGCAGACTTTCACCGCCCCAATTTCGGTGAGCGCATGAGCCCCGGGCCGCCCTCCGGTGGTTTCCACATCTACCACCACGAAAGTGGCCTCATCGAGGGGAGTGCCCAGATCCGTGAATTCCAGCTGGCGGGGACTCACAGGACGGCCGGATCGATACGTCTCAATGGGTTCGGTATCGATCCGGGTGCCGGGCCGCGGAAAACGCCGTGATGTCATGATTCTTTAACCTAGCGCGGACCTCCGACAAAATATGCGGGGAGATGGCGCGCTAGAGGCGGGCGCCGTCGTCGTACGGATCGGTATCTTCACGAGCCGGGGCCGTCAAAATAATGGCGACCACCACGCCCACCAGCGCGCCACCGGCCAGGAGCCACGCAGTCAGGCGCGGCGCGGGCAGCAGGCCGATAAACATGAGGGCGCTGATGAGAACCAGCACCCCGGTGGCCATCCAGGCGAGGCTCGCGTAGCGGTGCGCGGGGGCCTGGGGAACGTAATATTCTTCGCGCGAGGCCGGGTCGAAAGTGGCGTCGTCGTCGGAAAAATCTGAATCCTCCGGGGCTGGGGACCAATCGCGCGGACCGGTTGCGCGCCCGCCACCCAGCGCCCACGCGGCATCGGTGTAGCGCGGGGAAGCGTCCACCGGTGGCAGTGCGGTGCCACCATCCTGGACGCTATCGATATTCGCTCCCACACCCTCGGCTTCTAGCTCGCGCGCGATCTTGTCCCATTGCGCATCGAAGCTATTATCCGAGTGCTTGCCTGTAGGTCTTTCTCCCATGAAAGACACTATAGCTGCGGGTATAATCGACAGCGGAATAATCCCCCAATCAGAAACGGAAGGTTAACGATGACTGTCCGCCGCGTTGCGCTCTTGACCGCCGGAGGTTTCGCCCCGTGTTTGTCCTCGGCCGTGGGTGGCCTCATTGAGCGCTATACGGAAATTGCGCCCGATGTGGAAATTATCGCCTACCAGCATGGCTACCACGGGTTGCTTACCGGGAATTACATCACCATCGATAAAGAGGGGCGTGAACAAGCCCATATCCTGCACCGTTTCGGCGGTTCGCCCATCGGCAACTCCCGCGTCAAGCTGACCAATACCGCGGATCTGGTCAAGCGGGGCCTCGTGGAAGAAGGCGTGAATCCGCTGGAATTCGCCGCCCAGCGCCTCGTGGAAGATGGCGTGGATGTGCTCCACACCATCGGCGGTGACGATACGAATACCACCGCCGCTGATCTGGCCGCCTACCTGGAAGAAAACGGGCATCACCTCGTGGTGGTGGGCCTGCCCAAGACCATCGATAATGACATTATTCCGGTGCGTCAGTCCCTGGGTGCCTGGACCGCCGCGGAAGAAGCATCGCTCTACGCCCAGCATATTATTGGCGAACATCGCTCCAACCCGCGCATGCTCATCGTTCACGAAGTCATGGGCCGCAATTGCGGCTACCTCACCGCGCAGGCCTCCAAGTACTACCACGATTGGGTCCAGGAGCAGGAATGGGCTCCGGCGCTGGGGCTAACCAAGGAACGCTGGGATGTACACGCCGTCTTCCTGCCTGAAATGGCTTTGGATATCAGCGGAGAAGCCGAACGCCTCAAGAAGATTATGGATGAGATCGGCAACGTCAATATCTTCCTCTCCGAAGGCGCAGGCGTGGATGAAATTGTGGCGGAAATGGAAGCCGCCGGCCAGGAAGTGCCGCGTGACCCCTTCGGGCACGTCCAGCTCGATAAGGTCAACCCGGGCCGCTGGTTCGCGGAGCAGTTCGCGCAGAAGCTCGGTGCGGAAAAGGTTATGGTGCAAAAGTCCGGGTACTTCTCGCGCGCCTGGCACGCCAATGCCGAGGATCTGCGCCTCATTAAGGGCATGGTGGACCTGGCCGTGCAGTGCGCGCTGGAAGGCAAGCCCGGCCTCATCGGCCACGATGAGGAGAACGGTAACGTCCTGACCAATATCGCTTTCCCGCGGGTGAAGGGCCACAAGGCTTTCGATATCACCCAGGATTGGTTCGTGGAGACCATGCAGGCCATCGGCCAAGACGTGCGCCCGCACGCCTAAAACAGCTGCGCCGCTGGCCGCGGCCGCGCAGATCGTGCTGCCCCGGCTGATCATGGTGTTTCGGCTGACCCGCATCCACACGTAAAGGCTCGCCCCGTACCGCTTATATGGTGCGGGGCGAGCTTGTGTGCGGGATTCATGGTGAGTGCGGTAGGGGCCGTTGAGTGCCGGGTGTGTCTCATGGCGGTGACGCAATTCTGCCCGCGCCCCCGTTCCGGGCTAAGATTTCGTTTATGTTTGAGGACGATACGCATAAAATCGCCGCGCTGGCCCACACCTGGCGCGATAAGCCCGCGCTGCACCAGCCTCATTACGAGGACGAAGCAGAGCTCGCTGCCGTCATGCAGCGTTTGGCGAAAATGCCACCTCTCGTTTTTGCGGGTGAATGTGATCGCCTCCGGGAGAGCATCGCGGCCGCGCAACGCGGAGAAGCTTTCGTCCTCATGGGCGGGGATTGCGCGGAATCTTTTGAGCAAATCACCGCGGATCGTATCCGTGCCAAGGTTCGCACCCTCCTGCAAATGTCGGTTATTTTGACCTACGGGGCATCGGTGCCGGTGGTGAAAATCGGGCGGATGGCCGGCCAGTACTCCAAGCCGCGCTCCCAGGCAACCGAAACAATTGGCGACACCACTCTGCCCTCCTACCTGGGTGATTCCATTAACGGGCACGAATTCACCGCCGCGGCGCGCCGCCACGATCCGCACCGCTTGGAGGAGGCGTATCTGTACTCGGTGGCCACCCTCAACCTCATGCGCGCTTTTACGCGCGGCGGTTTCGCGGACTTGCGTTCGGTCCACGATTGGAACCGCGGTTTTATTGCCAACCCGGCTTATGTGCGGTACGAAAAAACGGCGAGCGAAATTGATCGTGCCATGCGTTTTGTGACCGCGGCCGGGGTCGACGGCGCCCAGCTGGCTGAAACGCAAATTTATTCCTCCCACGAAGGCCTTGTGCTGCCCTTCGAGGAAATTATGATGCGCATCGATTCGCGCACCCACGATCCTTATCTCACCTCCGCACACTTCCTGTGGATTGGGGAACGTACCCGTGACGTTAACGGTGCCCACGTGGAGATGTTCTCCCATGCGCGTAACCCGATCGGGGTGAAATTAGGGCCGACGACGACGCCAGATACGGCACTTGCCCTGATCGATAAGCTTAATCCGGAAGGTGAGGCGGGCCGCCTCACGTTCATTACCCGCATGGGGGCCGGCCGCGTAGAAGAAGCCCTGCCGCCCCTGGTGGAAGCCGTGCAGCGCGACGGGCGCCCGGTAACGTGGGTTTCCGACCCCATGCACGGAAATACCATCAAAGCCTCCAATGGCATTAAGACCCGCCGCCTGAGCGATATTATGGCGGAAATCCGCGGGTTCTTCGCAGTTCACGAAGCCTTGGGTAGCCACCCGGGCGGTATCCACGTGGAACTGACCGGGGACGACGTAACGGAGGTGCTGGGGGGCTCGGAAGAGATTTTCGAAGAAACCCTCACCGAACGCTACGAATCGCTGGTCGATCCGCGCCTCAACCATCAGCAGTCTTTGGAGCTGGCCTACCAGCTGGCCGAAATGTTGCGCGACGTCCACCTGTAAAACAGGGGCCTAGCCTGGGCTGGCATGGCCTGGCTTGGCTAGCGCGCCGCGATAATGAGCGTGACCTTTTCGCCGGCTGCGGCGCTCACGCCGGGGCCGGGATCCTGGCGCAGCACGGTGCCCGGCCGCGCAGCCCGGGTCTCCCGGTAGCGCACCTGCACCTGGAACCCTGCGTTTTCGAGCGTGGCGCGCGCCTCCGCCTCCAATGTATCCGCCACATCTGGAACGGTTGCAGCGCGGGCTTCGCCGGCGATAAGGAGTTCAACTGTGCTCCCCGGCCGCACTCGGCTACCTGCCTCGGGGTCGCTACCCAGCACGGTGCCCGGTAGCGCCCCGTTTCCAGCACCCACCTCCGTCTCCACCGTGAGCCCGAGCGCCTCCAGTTGGCCGCGGGCTTGGGTAAGACCGGTGGCAAGCTCGGGCACTGTTATCCGTGCCCACGGGCCGGCCTGAAGTGCCCACGTAGTTCCTCCCACACCGGCTAGGAGCGCCAGTGCGCATACCCAGGCGGCAATCTTCCACGCGCGGCCGCGCCGCGGGCGCACCCCGTGGCGTGCTGGGCGGTGTGCGGGAACAGTGGCCTGCACGCTTGCCCCGGTAGAGATCGCCGTGGCGGTATCCGCACCTGTAATTCCGGTAGTTGCGGCCACCCTGGTAACATCCACGGTGCTCCGAGCCGGAGAGATATCACCGGCCGAGCTGCTTTCCTCCCGGTGCTCAGCTGCCGCGGTAGGGAGAAGCGGTTGCGGGTGGCGCGGCGTAACCGGGATACGCCGCAGCTCGGCCTCCTCAGATACCCGGTCTCGAAGTCCGTGCAGCAACTCGCGGGCCTGCGCGGCGCTTGCCGGGCGATCCGCCGGATTTTTCGCTGTGAGCACCCCGATAAAAGAATCAACCTCCGCCGGCAACCACGAATTATCCCCTGCTAGACGCGGCAGATCCTCGCGTGCCTGCGCCGCCGCGAGCTGGGCGGCCGAATACCCGGCCCAGGGGAGCCGGCCGGCAAGTAGCTCAAAGAGCACCAGGCCGGTGGCGTACATATCGCTAGCGGGGCTCGCGGCGCGGTGCTCCAGAATCTCCGGTGCGGTATAGGCCAGGGTTCCCCAGCGCGGCAGGGCCCCCGAGGATGAGCTCACCGCATGGGCGAGTCCAAAATCGGTTACCGTGACGGCGAGCTGTGGAAGGCGCACGGGGGAGGGTGGCGGGCAGGCGTCGTCGAATAAAATATTTTCCGGTTTGATATCCCGGTGAATAATTCCGGCCCGGTGGGCAGCTGCCAGGCCCTGAAGAACCTGATCGCAAATCTCCAGGGCGGTGCCGAGCTGGAAGGAGCCCAGGCGCTCCAGCTCGTGGCGTAGCGTGGGCCCGGGAACGTATTCCATGACGAGGTAGGCGCGCTCGGTTGCGCCGTCGTTCCACACCCCACGGTCGTACATAGTGACGATATGCGGGCTGCTGAGCGCGGCAACAGCCCGAGCTTCCCGTTGGAAGAGCCGAGTGAAATCATCAAGCGCCGCCAAATCGGGGTGCATAATTTTGATGGCGACCACGCGATCAAGCTTGGTATCGTAGCCGCGGTATACCGCGGCCATCCCGCCGCGCGCCACCGGGGCGTCGAGACGGTAGCGGCCCTCAAGCCACCCGGTCGGCAGGGAAGGAATAGTCACATACTTAGGGTAGCGTGCTGCTGGGAAATGCCGCGTTTAGAAACTCTTTGCTGCACGCAAGACCCGCAGCACATATTTTTGGGTGGAGGGATAGGGCCCCGCCTCCCGCAGGCGCGCCAGACCCTGGTAGTAGGCGGCAATCGCCTCATGTGTGCTGGTGGTGTGGCGCTGCAAATACCGAATAATGGCGATCCCTGCGGTGATGTTATCCGCGGGAATGAGCCAATCCAGATCACGACCGACCATCCGCCCCGCCCACCGCGAGGCGGCGGGAATTAACTGCATCACACCTGCCGCACCTTCCGGGGAGAGCGCGCGGGAATTAAAACCGGATTCGATATAGGCATGCGCCATTGCAAGCCGAGGATTGACGCCCATGAGCGCCGCCGTATCACGCACCATCTTCTGCGTATCGGCCCGACTCGGGGCGATAATCGCATTCAAACGCGCCGCGATTTCCGCGTGCGATAGTTCGTAGCGCGGGGCAGGTGCCTGCGCCCGTAAACGCGCAAGATTCGCCTTCGATCCCACCATTTCTCACTTCCTGGCCGGGGCGGGGGACATTCGATAGCGTCCCGGCCGTTGTTCCACTTGTGACAATAGTGCACTGTTGTGAAAATGTCACCAGATTGTGACGATTTTGTAATGGCGACGACGCCGCGCCCTTGCCCACCGACGCGCATGAGCGGTGCCGGCATTAAGATGGAACTGTGGAAAAAGAGATAACGAATGTGACCTGGTTGAGCCTCCCGGAGCTAGCGGAGTACCTCGAGACTGATCTGCGCACGGTCCGCTCCCAACTGCGCGACGCCCGTTTCCTGGCGGTGCGGCGTGGGGACAATAACGCGCTCTACGCCGACGCGGGACAATTCGTGATGAAAGACGGCAAGCGCGTGCCCCTGCCCTCGCTGCGCGGCACCATTATTTCCCTGCGCGATGCCGGATATAGCGACGACGAGGCGCAGGAATGGCTGCGGCGCTTCGATGCGGAATTACGGGATACCCCGCTGAGCGCACTCATTGCCGGGCACACCCACGCGGTCCGCCGCGTCATCGCCGGCCTGGCTTTTTAGTTCCTCGCTGGCCCGCTTCGGTGTGGCCACGTTCGTGCGGGCCGATGCGCCTCGTGGACTAGTGGGTGCGCGAGCGCAGCCGCTGCAAGAGTTCGCCCAGGCTCTCGCGGGCGGCCTCATTCAGCCGCGGCAAGATAGCACGAGCACTATCCTCACGCTGGCGGATCATGCTTTCCACGTGAGCACGCGCTCCCGAGCTTTCCATAAGATTTTGGGCACGAACGACGTCGTCGCCCTCCAAGGGCTTCCCACGCAAGGACCGCAGCCACCGGGCATCCGCCTCGGTTACCCGCTCTAGCGTTTCGAGGAAGAGGAACGTGTTTTTCCCTTCGGTGAGGTCATCGCCGGCGGGTTTACCGGTAACGGCCGGATCCCCGAAAATGCCGAGGATGTCGTCGCGCAATTGGAAAGCCTCACCGAAAGGCGTGGCAAAAGCTCGTAAATCTGCGATTGTTTCCGGCGCGGGCTGCCCGGTGAGCGCGGCTCCGATGAGCAGCGGGAACAGCGCGGAATACGACACCGTTTTATGGGTAATGATCGCGCTAATATCCTCCCGGGTAGCCGCGCGGGTATATTCGCAGCGGATATCGAGGAACTGGCCGATGCCCACGTCCTCACACATGGTGAAGAAAGGCTCAAGGGGAGCGGTGCGCCCGGCACTCACCGCCTCCTGGGAAGCCAGCGCCAGCACAGCATCGCCCACAATAAGGCCGGCCCGCAAACCGTAGCGCTCGGGGGAACCATCCCACCCGGACGCTCGGTGATAATTCTCCAGCTCGGCGTGCACCGTGGGTACCCCGCGGCGGGTGGCAGAAGCGTCAATAATATCGTCGTGAATAAGGGCCGCGAGCTGGAAAAGCTCCACGGCAGCTCCCAAACGCACCGCCGCCACCATATCCGCACAGTCGGGTTCGGGCAGAGCGGCGAGCATTCCCGCGCGCACAAGCCGGGCCCGGGTGCGTTTACCGCCGGCTGCAAGGGCGGTAACCGTATCGATGAAATCCTCCACCTCAGGCTGATCCCAGCGCCGCAACGAATCCAAACGCGCCTCGATACGGCTATCGACCCCGTTGGTGAAATCGCGAGTGCTCCACTCCATTGCTCCTGCTCCGCTTCTTTATCCACAGATTCGTGAGGTGCGCGCCCCATCCACAGGGTACCGGCACTCGCCAGCACGTGCCGGCTGAAGCTGGTTATCTAGCCCTATGGACACGATCACACTTCATCATCCACGCGATGCCCTCGCTGTTATTCCCCATCTGCTGGGCTTCCACCCGCGCCACCACTTCGTACTCTTCGGGGGAAGCCCGGAATTACATCGGGCCGTGGGCCCGGAGGGTGAGGCACTCCCGCAATGGTTCGGCTCGCTGGAATCTTCTAAGCGGCCAGAAGTTGCTGTGGCCGGGGGTGAAACGCCACTTATCCGCCTGGATCTGCGTGCCGGCCCTATCTCACCCTATGTTGCCCGGCAGATATCTGACACGGTAACTGCCTGCCGCATGTTCAGCTGCGTGGCGGTGGTCTACTGCCCAGATTTTGTTCGCTTCGCACATACCCGCGAATTTGCCTCGGTGCTGGCCCTCCTCGAACTGCTGTGCGCCGCGCTTTCCCGGCTCTGGGATAGCAACCCTGGCACTCGCGATGCGTGGAGTCTTGATTTTTTTATTGCCGATAACGAAGGGTTTATGGATATGGGAGAAGAAACATTTTGCCGCTGGGAAGAACTCGAATCTACCGAGGCTGCGGCTACTCTCGTGTATAAAGGCTCGGCACCGCTGGAGGAAGAACCGCGCCGCGATATCGTCAAAGCCAGTCCCACCCGGATGCGCAATACCGCCGTGGCGCTGGAAGAAGCGCGCGGGGAGCCGCTCACCGCACTGGAAGAGCATTGGGATATGCTCCTCGCTCGGGTGGTACGCCGCCGCCAGGCGGGCCCACCGCGCCTGACCACCCGCGAAGCGGGTCGGGCCCTGGCCGGGCTCGTGCACATTCCCATTCGGGACAAAATTTTGCAGGTGTCTCTCGAACATGATCCGCTGTTGCCCATGTCTTCGGTGGATCCCGCTTCGGGTTTTGCTACCGGGATAGGGGAGCGCCCCAATATTGTGCGAGCTTTGGGGATGATGGCACTTCTGGATGAATTAGCCCGCCTAGCTCCGGATGGGGTAGAGGTTCCTTATGTGTGCTCAGCGTATTTAGCCTGGTGGGTGGGGCAAAATTCCATGACCGCGCTGCGTGCTCAGGAAGCCCTGGAGATCAACCCCGGCTCGCGCCTGGCACGCATGCTCAAAGATGCTGCCGCATGGAACGCGCTGCCGCCCTGGCTGATCGGCCCGAATGAAGGCGGGAGGAGCTCTCGCGCCGAAGCTGGCGGTGAAAGTGGAGGTGCGGGTGAGGACGGAGGTGAAGATGCCACACCTCGCGCTCTGGCCGATAGCGATCCCGAAGCCGTGGCCGATAGTGGCCCCGGCAGTAAAGCGGCGTAAGTAGCTACGTGCGGGAAGGTACCAGTGCCCCCCGGGGAAGGTACCAGTGACCCCCCGGGGAAGGCGGGAGACCTAAGGTGGGAGAACTATAGTCACCGAATATAAGAATATTCTGTGATGATCGGCACGTTAGGGAGGGTGGGGAACAAAAGGCGGGTCGGGCGCGTTCCGCTAAGTAGCTCTTTGGGGTGGATACCCCGTGCCGGTTCTCGGCATTCGTTGATAACACTAGGGAAAGGTCTCACGTGGCCACAAAGTCTGCCAGTGCACAAGAAACCGCTGCCGTGGAAAAAGACACCGCGGCCTCCGCATCCGCTTCGGGTACGAAGAAGAAGGCGGCCTCTCGCTCTTCCAGTCGCACGGCATCGGCCACCTCGGCAGCTTCCGCTTCTGAAAGCACCACGGCTGCGAAGAAGCCGGCGCCTAAGAAAGCCAGTGCTACCAAGGCCACCACTACCAAGAAGGCAGCCTCCAAGACAAGCGAATCGAAGGCGGCCGAATCCAAGGCATCTTCTTCCACCAAGAAGGCCGCTACGGCGAAAACCACCGCGAAGTCCACCGCCTCAAAGTCCACCGCGGCAAAGAAGACGTCCGCGAAGAAGGCAGCGGCTGAAAACGAGGTGCCGGAAACCGCATCTGCCGCTACGGAGGCTACCGCGGCCGGCACGGAATCCACCGAAGATAAGCCGGCGGCTAAGAAGCCTGCCACCCGCAAGACTTCCGCGAAGAAGGCAACTTCGAAGGCAGCTGAATCCAAGACAGCTGCTGCCTCGAAGAAATCCACCTCGAAGCGTGCCACCGCTAAGCAGGAAGAACCCGAAGATCCCGAAGAACATGAGGATCTCGAGGATGAAGATTTCGACGTCGACGCTGAAGATGTTGATGCCGAGGATCTTGACGACGATCTCGAGGATGACGAAGACACCGACCACGATTCCGAGGACGCTGAAGAAGAGCCCGAGGAAGAAGAGGACGAAGCCGATAAGGAAACGGATAGCGCCGCTAAAACGGAAACAACCGGGCGTAACTCCCGGGGTGGTTTCACCGTTAAGGACTCTGATGATTCCGATGAACCGGCGGTGCGTGTTCATGTTGCCGGTGCCACCGCGGATCCGGTCAAGGATTACCTCAAGCAGATCGGTAAAGTTCCCCTGCTCAACGCCGCGGAAGAAGTGGAACTCGCCAAGCGAATCGAGGCGGGGCTCTACGCGCAGCACCTGCTGGATCAGGGAAATCTCGATAAGGAGAAGGATCACGCCTATATCCGTGAACTGCGGATTATCTCCCGTGATGGCAAGCACGCCAAGAACCACCTCCTGGAAGCTAATCTTCGCCTGGTAGTTTCTTTGGCTAAGCGCTACACGGGCCGGGGCATGCTCTTCCTTGATCTTATCCAGGAAGGGAATTTGGGGCTGGTGCGCGCCGTTGAAAAGTTTGACTACGCCAAGGGCTACAAGTTCTCTACCTACGCCACCTGGTGGATTCGCCAGGCCATTACCCGCGCGATGGCGGACCAGGCCCGCACTATCCGCATCCCGGTGCATATGGTCGAAGTTATCAACAAGCTCGCGCGGGTCCAGCGCCAGATGCTCCAGGAACTCGGGCGGGAACCAACCACCGAGGAACTGGCGAAAGAACTGGATATGACCGAAGAAAAGGTCGTCGAAGTTCAAAAGTACGGGCGCGAACCGATTTCTTTGCACACACCGCTGGGTGAAGATGGCGATTCCGAATTCGGTGACCTCATTGAGGATTCCGAAGCGGTGGTCCCGGCGGATGCCGTTGGCTTCACCCTGCTCCAAGAACAGCTCCATCGCGTTCTCGATACCCTATCCGAACGCGAAGCCGGGGTGGTTTCCATGCGCTTTGGCCTTACCGACGGCCAGCCGAAAACCCTGGATGAAATTGGTAAGGTCTACGGGGTTACCCGCGAGCGCATTCGCCAGATCGAATCCAAGACCATGTCTAAGCTGCGCCACCCGAGCCGTTCGCAGGTGCTGCGTGACTACCTGGAGTAAAGCTAGCAGCGGCAGGTTCCGCGTGGCCCCGCGGGGCGCGGCGTTTGCAGCGCACGCTGCGGAACTCCACGTCGAATAACGGGGTGGGCCATATAATCTCAGCGGCGTGGCGGCGAGCATCGTCCCACGCCGCTGCTGTTATTTCCCGGCCATCTCTACTACGCGCGCGGGTGGCGTAGCGCTGCCCCCGCGCCTCCCGGCGCAGATACTCAGCCAGGAGCCGCCCGCACATGCGCGCATCCGTGATGGCGCGGTGGTGTTCTTCTATCGCAATCCCGGCCCGCTGGGCCACAGCCATGAGGGAGTGGCGCCCCTCGGGAAGGTAAATACGCGAGAGATCCATCGTGCATACCGCGGCGTTGCGGGGGATATGTAGTGGGCTGCCCGCCCGGCGAAAAGCCTCGTTGAGAAAAGCAAGATCGAAACGGACGTTGTGCGCCACGAGGATACGCCCGCGCAGCAGCCGTTCCACCTGGGGGAGAAGTTCGGAAAACGACGGCGCCTGCGCCACTTCCGCGCCGCGCACCCCGTGAATTTCCGTGGCTCCCATGGGCCGCAACGGGTTCACCAGGCTCTCCCATTCGCGTTCCGGGCTGCCCTGCTCATCCAGAAGCACCACCCCGATCTCCACAATTCGATCGGTGCGCGCATCTAAACCGGTGGTTTCCAGATCGAGGGCGGCATAGCCCAAAGAACTACCGTGTGCGTGAGAAAGAGCCATGCGTTCAGCTTACCGAGAGCACGGGCCTGAGGTGATCTTCTCCTCAGGAATAAGCGCGCCCTTTTATGCTTTGATAGGTATGTGAGTACTACATTGACTGAATTAGCTCCCTTGACCGCGCAGGATCGTTGCGATGCCTGCGGAGCCCAGGCCTACGTTCGGGTACGCCTGCCCTACGGAGAACTTTTCTTCTGCGGCCATCATGCTTCCCAGCACCTCGATAAGCTGCGTGAAGATGCCCTTGAGATTCAAGACGAACGCGAAAATATCGCCTAACCTCGCTTCGATCTCAACACGAGCGGCCCATCCGGGCCGCTTTTTCGTGGCCAAATCCCGGCTCAGGGGTATCTGAAAGCTCAGCGGCGTTCCTCCATAGTCCCCTGCGATTACCTACGCTGGAAGGCGCTTCATATACAGAAGAGGGAACGGACGTCCTTCCTCATCAACATCGCTGCGTTTGTACGTGCTAAATCCGTGATGAGAATAAAATCCAACCGCCAGCGGGTTCTGTTCATTGACGGTTAGCTCGGTGACCCCGTACCTATCCACGGCTAGATTCAGTAGCCGTGCCCCAAGGCCGACGCCGCGCGCCGGAGCGGCAAGGAATAACATTTCGAGGCGGTGGGCCGCTACACCCATAAACCCGACGACGCCTCCCGTCCGATCCTTCGCGACCACCACATGTTCAATTCCCGTGAATACCTGCGGTAAATCCTGCCGGATCTGATCGATATCGGCTTCAGATAAAAACAGGTGGGTCGCGCGTACCGAAGACTCCCATACCTGGACTAGTTCCTCAAGGAGTTCCTCGGTCCTGTGCGATTGAGCTACCTCAACAACGGTCGCGTCTTCCATACGTTTAGCGTACCGGTACCAGAGGGACCTGAAATATTTTAACTGCTGACGTTACGAACCATGCGAAATGCAGGTTAAATCTGCAGCCCTCGTGACTACGAATTGCCTGTCTAGCGCAGGGAAAAATTCACACGCAGCGCAACCGAGAAGCAGTACCACTCACATATGAGGCGCATACGCGCGCCGCTGCGGCTCGCGAACAGCCGTTCGCGTAAACTACCGGTGTGTCAACTTCCGAAGAATACTCAGCTCGTCACCTCCAAGTCCTCGAAGGCCTGGAAGCCGTGCGCAAACGCCCCGGTATGTACATCGGCTCCACGGATTCACGCGGACTCATGCACTGCCTTTGGGAAATCATCGACAACGGCATCGACGAAGCTCTGGAAGGATTCGCCACCCATATCACCGTTACCCTCTATGCTGACGGCTCGGTTGAGGTAACCGACGACGGTCGCGGGGTGCCCGTGGATACCGTCCCCGGGGTGGGGCTTTCCGGAGTGGAAGTTGTGTACACTCGCCTGCATGCCGGAGGGAAATTCGGGGGCGGATCCTATTCCGCTTCCGGTGGCCTCCACGGCGTGGGTGCCTCGGTCGTTAACGCCCTCTCCGCGCGCATGGATGTGAAAGTCCGGCGCGGCGGCAAGGTTTACCAGATGCAATTCAAGCGCGGCGAACCGGGGCGTTTCCAGGACGGCACCCAGCCCTCCCCGGAGGCCCCTTTTGAAGCCTTCACGCACGGTAGCGAGCTTGATACCGTCGGGAAAGTAGCGAAGAAGAATACCGGCACATCGGTGCGCTACTGGGCTGACCCCCAGATTTTCCTGGCCGAAGCAGAATTCTCCTATGACCTGCTCACCGAGCGGGTGCGCCAATCCGCGTTCCTGGTTCCCGGCCTGACCATCACCATCCGCGATGAGCGCGGCCTGGCGGGCACCCCCGGGGAGAACGGCCCCCATGAGGAAGTGTTCCATTACGAGGGGGGCGTCGTCGATTTCGTGGACTATCTGGCCACCGATCCGGCTCTTACCGCCACTATGCACCTCACGGGCAGCGAAACCTTTACCGAAAACGTGCAGGTCCTGGATCCGGAAAGTGGGCATTTGCGCGCCCAGGAAGTCGAACGAACCTGCGAGGTCGATGTGGCCCTGCGCTGGGGAACCGGATATGACACCACCACCGAATCCTTCGTGAATATTATTCGCACACCCGGGGGAGGGGCGCACCAGACTGGCTTCGAACAGGGCGTGGTGAAAACCCTGCGGGCCCTTATCGATACCAATGCCCGCCGCCTCAAAATCACCGCCAAAGATGCCAAAATCGAAAAGGACGATATTTTGGCCGGGATGACCGCCGTTGTTACGGTGCGGCTAGCCGAACCCCAATTCGAGGGGCAGACGAAGGAGATCCTCGGGACTGCGGCAGTGCGTCCGATTGTGGCGCGCGTCGTCGCCGCGCAGCTTCACAGTATCTTGGCGTCCACGAAACGAGACCAAAAAACAGAAACGTCACGGCTCCTCGAGAAGATCGTGGCGGAAATGCGGGCCCGGGTGGCCGCGCGCGTCCACAAAGAAATTTCGCGGCGGAAAAACGCCCTCGAAAATTCCACGCTGCCAGCCAAGCTGGCCGATTGCCGCAGCGATGATATTGAGCACACCGAGTTGTTTATCGTCGAGGGGGATTCGGCGCTCGGCACCGCGAAACTGGCGCGTTCTTCGGAATTCCAGGCCCTGCTGCCCATCCGCGGCAAGATCCTCAATGTGCAGCGTGCCTCGCCCGCGGATATTCTGCGCAACCAGGAAGTCTCCTCCATTATTCAGGTGGTGGGGGCCGGTTCCGGGCGTACTTTTGACCTCGCGGCGGCGCGATACGGGAAAATTATTATGATGACGGATGCGGACGTGGACGGCGCCCATATCCGCACCCTGCTGCTCACACTTTTCTTCCGCTATATGCGTCCGCTCGTGGAAGCCGGGCGGGTTTTCGCGGCGGTGCCGCCGCTGCATCGTATTGAGGTGGCCGGGCGCGGCGGGAAAAAAGGATCGTATATTTATACCTATTCCGAAGAGGAATTGCATCGGGAACTCAAGAAGCTCGAGCGCGCCGGGAAAACCTATAAGGAACCCATCCAGCGCTATAAGGGCCTGGGGGAGATGGACGCGCACCAGCTCGCGGAAACCACCATGGATCCGGCCCACCGTACCCTGCGGCGCATCCGAATCGAGGACGAAGCCGCGCTGCGGGAAGCCGAGTCCGTTTTTGAGGTATTGATGGGTAACGAGGTGGCTCCGCGCCGCGAATTTATTGTCGAAGGTGCCAGCGATATCTCCTACGACAAGATCGATGCCTAAGATTCCCGGGCCACGCTTCGCTACACTTGAGAGTCATACCCGTAAAGGAGGGCCCATGGGTGACGGTGCGATGCGGTGGAGCGATCTCACAGCGGCGGATGCCCGCGCGATTTTCACGCTGCTCGATACCCACCAAAGCGCCGTCAACTCCAGTTTCCGCACCTCGCGTGAAGAAATCGCTCTGATGTTTGAGCCTTCGGTTCCGCACAGTGTTTTCGGGTGGTACGACGACGCAGCACCGGTCCGGCGCCTCCTCGCTTTCGGTATCGTGCGCCTTTACGATGCGCGCACCGCGCATCCCACCGTCACGCTCTCGGCCAGTGTGCACCCCGAGCTCAGCCCGGAGCTGCGCGAACGGGCCGCTCGCGGCGTGCTCGCCGAACAATTGCGCCGGGCTCCTGCCCTGGCGGCCGGCACCCTCCACCCCGTGGCCGTGGCGAATGTGGAAAGCTGGGATCCGGAACGGGGGAAGGCCCTGGCCGCTGCCGGCTTCACCGACCGGCTCTCCTACCTGCAGATGCGCCGGCCGCTCGCGCGCGGGCCGCTGCCCCTGCCACCTTCCGCGCACACGGAGAATAACAGTGTGGAGCTGGTTCCCCTCACCCCCGACTGGGACGACGCCGCGCTGCTCGCCCACAATTCTTTTTACGCAGATAAATTGAATTACCCGATTTACACCCGGGAACAGTGGCGTATCGAATGCGCGTTTATGCGCCGGGAATGGAGTTTCTTGGCGGTGGATACCCGCGGGGATCGGCCCCGGGTACTCGGATGTATCATGACCGCAGCTTATGAACAGGATTGGCCGGGCTTGGGATTACGGGAGGGCTATGTTGATGAGCTCGCGGTGCGGGCCGAAAGCCCGGACGGGGTCAACGCCCGGCTGCTGGCAGCCAGCATCGCGGCGCAGGCGGAGAGCGGTATGGATGCCACCACCCTGGATCTCACCGTTCACTACGAACCGGACGGCACCTGCCTGACTCCCGAAAGCGCGGCGCGCCTGAGCCTTTACGAAAGCTTCGGATTCGAGGTTACCGAACGTACCCGGGTAGTTCATCACCCGCTCCCGGATATGCCGGAGCGTGACTAGCTTCCGATAGCAGCAACCGGGACCGTCAGCGCACTGCCCGAAGCATCTCGCTTCTCCTCAACCTCGGGTAGCTCAACCGGCTGGCCGGAGGCGGTGACGGCGCGCAGCGGCTCCGGGCCGAGAGCAGCAAGTGCTAAAACATTTTCCCCGCGCAGGAAACGCTGGGCCCGCACCCCGCCCGTACCGCGGCCCTTGGCCGGGAAACGATCCAGGGGAGTGACCTTGGCGCTACCCGGTTCTGTGCCCGGGAGCGCCTGCTCATTGGAAGCAATCGTGACCACTAGGGAACCGGCAAGATCATCGCCCGGCACCACTCCGAGGGCAATGACCCGGGCACCTTCCGCGCAGCGAATCCCGGCAATGCCCTGGCCGGCCCGCCCCTGCGGGCGTACCGCGGATGCCTCAAAACGCAGTAATTGCGCATCGCTCGTGATAAGAACCACCTGGTCGGTATCTCGGGCCAGCGCGCAGCCTACCACGCTATCCCCCTCAGCCAGGGTAATAACCTCCCAGCTCTCCTTATTCGGGTAAGCGCCGTTCACCCGCTTAATACGCCCGTGCGCGGTGGCCAGGGTGAGCACCGGATCGCTCTCACCAGCAGTGAGCGGGGCCAGTCCGACCACACGTTCTCCAGAGTCCAGAGAAATAAGATCCGCCACCGGGGTACCTCCGGCCAGCGAGGGCGCCCCTGCGGTATCGGGAAGAGTGGGAACGGTGAGCACATCCAGATCGATCATCCGCCCGTGGCTTGTTACCACCCCGATATGCCCGCGGGCCGTGGCCGGTACCTGCGATATGACGGCATCGTGGGCGCGGCGCGGACCGCTGCGTTCTGGTGCATCGCCGCCCGCGGTACGCGCCACCAGCCCGGTACCCGAAAGCAGCACCCAGGTCGGATCATCGGAAACTTCCAGGGGGAGTGCTTGCGGAGCTGCCGCGCTGGCCGCCCCGTCCGATTCCAGGAGCACGGTGCGCCGCGGGGTGCCGAATTGCTGGGCCACCTCCGTCATCTCCGAGGCCACCACTTCCCGCAAACGCTCGGGAGAACCAAGTATTTCCTCCAGCTCCGCAATGGTGCGTTCCAGCTCCTCGCGCCGCCCTTCTAACTCAAGTTGGGAATACTTCGTGAGGCGGCGCAGCCGCAGCTCCAAAATATAATCGGCCTGCGCCTCGGAGAGGTCAAAAACAGCCATGAGCCGCTCGCGGGCCGCCGCGGTATCCTCCGACGAACGAATAACCGCGATGACCTCATCAATATTGAGGACAGCAATAAGGAGACCCTCCACCAGGTGCAAATCAGATTGCGCAGCCCGTAAACGGTGCTCACTGCGCCGGCGCGTCACCGTGATGCGGTGCTTAATCCACACGCGCAGCAGCGCCAGCAACCCTAAAGTTTGCGGCTGACCATCGACCAACGCCACATTATTAATGCCGAAGGATTCTTCGAGCGGAGTGTGCTGGTACAGCTGGGCGAGTACCGCTTCAGGGTGGAACCCGTTTTTTACTTCGACGACGAGCCGCATCCCATGGTGCCGATCAGTCAGGTTTTGGACCCCGGAGACCCCCTGGATTTTCTTGGAGTTAACGGCGTCCTTGAGCTTGTCAATGATCTTTTCCGGGCCCACAAGATAGGGCAGTTCCGTAATAACAATGCCGCGCTTACGGGCGCTGATTTTTTCGATCCGCGCCGTCGCCCGGGTACGGAAAATACCACGCCCGGTTTCGTATGCTTCCCGGATGCCGTCCAGACCAATAATTCTGCCGCCTTCGGGCAGATCCGGACCGGGGATAAAGCGCATAATATCCTCCAGGCTCGCATCCGGATGGCGCAGCAGATACTTCGCCCCGTTAATAACCTCAATAAGATTATGCGGGGGAATATTCGTGGCCATCCCCACCGCGATGCCGGAAGAACCGTTAACCAGCAGATTCGGGATCGCGGCCGGGAGCACCTCAGGCTGCTGGAGAGTGTTGTCATAATTGGGGACCATATCGACGACGTCCTCGTCAAGCGAGGAAATCATCGCCATGGCCGGGGCTGCCAGGCGTGCCTCGGTATAGCGCGAGGCAGCGGGCCCGTCGTCGAGCGAACCGAAATTACCGTGCCCGTCCACCAGCGGTAGCCGCATGGTGAAAGGCTGGGCGAGGCGCACCATCGCGTCATAAATAGCGGTATCACCGTGGGGGTGGAGGCGCCCCATAACGTCACCCACCACGCGCGAGGACTTCACGTGGGCGCGGTCGGGGCGCAGGCCCATCTGCCCCATCTGGAAAAGGATACGGCGCTGCACCGGCTTGAGACCGTCGCGCGCATCGGGCAGGGCACGCGCGTAAATCACCGAGTAGGAGTACTCGAGGAAGGAGGTGCGCATCTCCTCCGACACGTTAATATCGACGATATGTTCCGCGGGGCTCGTATTCTTGGGCATTGCTCAATTATCCCGCTTTTTGGGCGCGCGCGGGGCGCCGGGGCAGGAGTGTGTCGAGGTGGAACGTAGACTGGGAGGCATGACTGAGCTTCCTGTGCTGCCCGCGGAGCGCTCTCTGCGCGCCGTCCTGGGTGAATGTTTAGCCGCCTGCGGGGTGCTGCCCGCAGCGGAATACGCGGCGGCTGAAACGGAGCGGGCGGCGGGCGTGCTGGATTTGCCGCGTGCCAGCCGGGTCTGCCTCGTGCTCGTGGATGGACTGGGGGCGGAAAACCTGGCGGCACGTATCGGCCACGCGCCCACCCTGCGTGCCTTGACCGCGCGCGAACCACTCACCTCCACGGCGCCGTCCACCACCGCCGCAGCGCTCACCACCCTGGGTACCGGGGCGCTGCCCGGGCGCACCTCGATGCTCTCCTACTCCCTGCGTTCTCCGCGTACCGGCCGTAATTTCTCCCTGATTAGCTGGGAAGATAGCGGGCTCGATCCGGAAGAATGGCAGCCGGTGCCAACCTGGGCGCAGCGCCTGGAGGCTGCCCGCCCCGGCACGGCCACGCAGCTGGGTGCCATCCAAGATCCTGACCACATCGGCTCGGGTCTAACGCGGGCTGCCTGGCGCGGTTTTACCGCTCTCGGGGGGCCCACCCTCGATGATCGGGTCCAGCTGGCCGCTCGTTTCCTGCGTGAGGGTGGGCGTTTTGCCTACTTGTACTGGGGGGAGGTTGATCACCGCGGGCACCGCTGGGGTGCTACCAGCGAGGAATGGACCATGGCTCTCGAGGATCTGGACGCCGGTATTCGCCTGCTCACCCGGGTGCTACCCCCGGACACTCTGCTGGTGCTCACCGCGGATCACGGCATGATTGATCCGAGCGAACGCGTCGATGTGGCCGCCACGCCGGTGTTACGCGAAGGCGTGGATCTGTATTCGGGGGAGGAACGCGCGGTGCATCTTTATACCCGGGAACCGGAAGAAGTAGCGGCCCGCTGGCGGGACTACCTGGGGGAACGTTCCTGGGTGTACACCAAAGAGGAAGCCATCGCGACCGGAATGTTCGGGCAGGTTACCGCGCAGGCGCGGGAAGCGATGGGGGATGTGCTCGCTTTCCAACGCGGCACCCTGAGCGTGGTTCACACCGGGCACATGCAGCCGGGCGCCACCTTTATGCGTGGGGTCCACGGTTCGCTCACCCCCACAGAGATGCTTATTCCCCTCCTTGTGGAGCTGAACTAGCGCTCCGGAAAGTGCGCGGTACTGCGCGCCGCGGGACCCGCGTGGTGCGAGCATCTAGTAGCACCTAACACCTAGCACGCCTGACCTAGTCCTTTTTACCGAAGACAATCTCATCCCAGGACGGCATGGTGGGACGATCCGTGCGCTTACGGCCGCGGCGCGGTTCGCCGGTAGCCGGAGCGGTTTTCTCCGGCGCGCTAGCCGGGGCGGCTTTTTCGGGAACCGGCGCGCTAGCCGGAGCAGCCTCAGCCCCGCCGTTTGGCTCCGCGGCTGCCGCGGACAGTCCGCCGCCGGTATCGGAATCCGCATCCGGCGCGGAAGTCGGGCGGAGCGCCGGGGTCTGCGCGAGTTCTTCCGGCTCCAGCAAGGCGCGCTGGCCGGGCAATTGCCCTTCACGCGAGGGCAGGGAAACAATGGTGGCCGGAGCCCGCAGCTCCTCTTCATCCTCGGGAGCGCGATGCGCCCCGTCCCATTCGTCGGGATCGATATCATGATCGGCATCCGGCATGGGGCGTGACTTACCGCGCTGGGAATCCAGCGAGGCCAGCACCTCATCAATAGAGGCACGGGCCGGAGGAGTATCCGCCGCGCTCGGGAGAGCGGAGGGGGAGGCCGGCACCGCGGCGGGAACCGCCGCGGGCGTCGTACCAGAAAAAACAGTATCCGCAGTTCCCGGTACCACCGCGGGCGTATGATCCGGGCGCCACGGGCCCGCATCGGCCGTGAGCGACGTTTCCGAGAGCCAGGAGGCCTCATCATTGCGGGTCTGGAGAGTATGGCGATCCGTGTCGATGAACCAGCGGGCTTCGTGCTCACGCCCGGCAGATACAAAACGTACGATCAGCGCCCAGGGTTGCCCCGCTTCGCGTACCGCATCCCAGGTGATCGAGGTGGTATCCACATCGCGGGCAACGAGGCGGGATGTGACGAGTTCTTCAACTGTGAAACCTCCCACATCGCGCCCGAGGGTGTAGTTACGGGCCTGCGCGGCGGTGTAGTTACGTTCAGCAATAATGGGGTACGCCAGGGCTGAAATACGCGAGGGAGGTAGCGCGGCCATCTCAGAAATCTCATCAACACTGTGGCCGGCACGCACGAGAGCTTGGATTTCACGCGGCCCCATCGGCGTGATCTCCTCCGCGGGAGTACTGGGATGGGGATCCTTGCGCAGGGCCGCACGCAGATCATCGGTGACGGGCAGCAGATAGCGATTACCCTCCTCATCGTTGAGCGTGAGGTTGTGACCGTCGGGTTGCAAGCCGAGCAGCTCCAGCTTTTTCATCTCTTCCCTTACTCTTGGTACCACTCTTAGGGTGCCACCTCCGAGCCCGAAAAGCAGGCATTGGGCGCGGGTGTGTTTCCAAGTGCCGCGCGTGCTGTTACACTAAGCGCGCAGTACCACCCGTCAGGACCATACGCGAGGGCGGAAAGATCCGTTTCTCGCGGGTGGACGCCGGTTCGTGCGGAATCCACCGCATGGGCCCCGGCACTTTTGGAGAGTGACTTTATGGCAACAGATTACGATGCTCCGCGCAAGCAAGACGAGGAGCTCCGCGAGGATTCTTTCGAGCAGCTCGCCGGGCGGCGCTCGGATCAGCAATCCGGCGCGGTTGACGAGGATGAGGTCGAAGCGGCCGAGGGCTTTGAGCTCCCCGGCGCGGACCTGTCCAATGTTGAGCTATCCGTCAATGTGATTCCGGCCCAGGATGATGAATTCACCTGCTCGCAGTGCTTCCTGGTTCACCACCGCTCCCAATTGGATCACGTGGAAGACGGCCTGCCCGTCTGCGTGGATTGCGCGAGCTAACTGGAAGTACGACGACGCCGCGGCCCACGGGCCGCGGTATCGCACCGCAGCGCATCTCAACACGGTGCGACGTCCCTCATTAGACTAGAGGGAATGAAGGAATCGGGACGAGGAGTATAAAGCATGGCATGGTTCTCACGGCGGAAGAAAAACGAGACGTCGGCATCGCAGCCGGAAGAACGTGAGGAAGCCGGCCAGAACCTCGCGGGGGAAGCCGCTGGTGATCCGGCGGCCCGCCCGGGCGGTGAGCCGGATGCCACCGGAGCTCCCCAGCGCGGCCCCTACGATGAATCCGAGGCGCCGGAGAACCCCGCCCTTATTGACGGCGGTGCGCTGCGCTTGCCCATCCTTCCCGATGCCACCATGCAATTCTCCGTGGATCGCGAACGCCAGGTCGTGCTCGGCGTGGTCTACGTGATGGGGGATTCCGCGGTGCAATTGCAGGTATTCGCCGCCCCGAAATCCGCTAGCCTGTGGGAGGACATCCGGGTGGAAGTGATTTCCTCCATCGCCAACCAGGGCGGGCGTTTCCAGGAAGCTGAAGGGGAGTACGGTCCGGAAATCCAGGCCCAGATGCCCGCGGAGAACGGCCGGGTACCGGTGCGCTTTATCGGTATTGACGGCCCGCGCTGGCTGCTGCGAGTAGCCGTCACCGGGCGCGGGGCGGTCGATCCGGAACGCGGGACCGAAGTGCTCCACCGGGTTCTCGATGATCTGGTGGTGGTGCGCGGCTCCCAAGCGATCCCGCCGCGTGAACTGCTGCCCCTGGCGCTTCCCCAGCAGGGCGAGCCGGAACCAGAAACTCCCGATACCGGCATTGAGCTTCCCAAGCGCGGCCCGGAAATCCAAGAGATTCACTAGATACCTATGGCTACGCCGGTGTGGGTGACGGGGGATATTATCGCCATCACGTACCCGGGCGCCCCCGGCGGCCGCGGGGCGCATACCCCGGAGGTACGTATCGCCGTGGAAACCACCGCGGGGCTCCTCACCCTCATTTTCCAGGGGCGGCGCACCATCGACTGCGTGCGGGTCGGGGACCGTATTCGCGCCCGGGTGGTGCCATTGCGGCGCCGGGGCGTGCTGGTAGCATATAACCCGGAATATATCGTGCTTTAGCGAGCACCCCGAGTAACCGGGAGGCCCCATGGATACCACCACACCCGGCGGCGGTTTACGCGCGGTTCTCGGGGAAGAATTTGACGCCTGGAAAGCGATAGGCGGGGTGCGCGGCGTTATCGAAGCGAATGTTCCCGCCCTTGTTTTTGTCATTATTTATTTAGCTACCCGCAATATTCCCCTGGCGGTTCTCGTTCCCCTGGGCATGGCTATTGTGGCCATCCTGGTGCGGCTCATTCAACGTATTGACGTGATGCCGGCGCTCGGCGGGCTTTTTGTAGTGGGAATCTCGGCCTTTTTCGCCTGGCGCTCCGGACGCGCGGAAACTTATTTCCTTCCCGGTTTCCTCACCAATGCCGCTTATGCGGTAGGAGTGACTATTTCCCTGCTCATCCGCCGGCCCATCATGGGCTATGTTATTGGGATGCTGCGCGGGGATATTGCCGCGTGGCGCAGCGCCACTCACTCGGCCGCTCGGCTCACCTACCGGCGCTACACCCGCATTACGTGGCTGTGGCTCGCCATGTTCGCGGGCCGCGTCGTCGTGCAACTGCCCTTCTTTATCAGCGGCAATACCGCGGCGCTCGGCGTTATCAAAATTATTGCCGGGCCGGTGCTTTTCTGCCTTATCCTGTGGGCCACCTGGCTACTGGTGCGGAGTCTGCCCCCGGCTAGCACCTACCTGGAGGCCTCCGCATCCGCGGCGGATTCTCCTTCCGAATCGTGCACGGAGGCCGGGCGAGGCCGGAAATAGCTCTTGAGGGCGGACATATCCACATCGTCCCCGCCGTCAATGAGGAGCACCTGGTCATCCACATCCACGATTAAATCGGCATCGGCGGTCAGGGGCACGCCATCGCGAATAATGGCGTTAATGGCGACTCCGGAGGGCAGTTCAATATCGCTGATGGCGCTTCCTACCACCGGGGCGTCGGCGGATACCGAGACCTGCCACAGGCTCGCCCCGCTGCGATGGAAACGCATAATCTGGGTGAGCGACCCATCCGAGACCGCATCTTCCACCAGGGAGGCCATAATCCGCGGGGTGGACACCGTGACGTCCACACCCCAGGCATCGGTGAACAGCCATTCATTACGCGGGTTATTGACACGCGCAATGGTGCGGGCGATCCCGAACTCGGTTTTCGCCAGCAAGGACACCACCAGATTTACCTTGTCATCCCCGGTGGCGCACACGATAATATCGGCCTCTGCCGCGCCCGCTTCGCGCAGTGCGGGAACTTCGCAGGCATCGGCCAGATGCCAATCCGCATCCGAGGCACTCGAAATGCGCATAGCGGAAGGCTTCTTGTCCACAATGGAAATGGAATGCTCGGATTTGAGAAGTTCGCGGGCCACCGACACCCCGACCGCGCCGGCCCCAATAATGAGAATATTCACTGTGCTCCTTCCGATTTGAGCAGCATGTGTTGCACGCCGGAGGCGTCCTCGGAAGCCACGAGCACTTTGAGGGTGTCCCCGTCCTGGATAACGGTGTCGCTATGGGGGAGGAGCCCGGCCAGGCTACGGATAATGTAGGCGACTCGCGCCCCGGTTTCGTCTTCCACATCCGCCACGGTGCGCCCGAACCAGCGCCGATCCACCGCCACTTCAATGAGGGAGATTCGGGCGAGGGGATCGCGGAATTCGTGGTGGGGGCCCAGCGGAATGAGCTCGCGCAGTACCCGGTCCGCCGTCCAGCGCACCGGGGTCACCGTGGCGATCCCCAAGCGTTCGTAGATAATCGCGCGGGTGGGGTCATAGACGCGCGCCACCACATTGGTCAGCCCAAAAGTTTCGCGCGCTACCCGGGCGGCGATGATATTCGAGTTATCGCCCGAGGACACGGCGGCGAAGCCGGCGGCGTCGTCGATATTCGCGCGCGCTAAAACATCGCGATCAAAACCCACGCCGGTGATCTGCTGCCCCGGGAAATCTTCGGGGAGCTTGCGGAAAGCTTCGGCGTCCTGGTCGATAATGGCCACCGAATGACCAATGGCGGAAAGCGAGAGCGCCAGCGCGGCACCCACGCGCCCGCATCCCATAATTACGAAGTGCACTACATTACGCTACCGCAAAGCGGGTACCGTATCCTAGTGATGAGAAAATTATCGTTCCTGGGGATGTCCCAGTACGTGGGCGCAGCCACCTGCGTGTGTCTGGCGGTGGTGCTGCTGCCGCGCAGTATTCAACGCGGGGCACCGTTTGCCAACCCCACCCTCGTGGGCGCGATGGCGCTGGCGGGAGTCGCCGTGCTCGCGCTCGTGGTGGCGGCCACCATCGCCGCGTCCCGTGTGGTGCCCGGAAAAGCTGCCCACCAGGTCGTTTCCCGCTATATCGCCCCAGCTTTCGGGACGGTTGCCGCTGCCGCACGCTTCGCGGCTTTCGCGCTGCTCCTGGTACTGGCCGCCGGCCTCGTGGGTATGGCGGTAAATGCGCTCACCCCGCTGGCGGTGGACGGGCGCCTTATCCAGATCCCGCTGGTCGTGGTCTGCGCCCTGCCCGCGTTACTGCATTGGCGCCTACCGCTGGCCGGCGCCCTACTCGCCGTACTCGCGGCGAGCGGCGTGATTATCGCAACCCTCATCACCGGGCTGGTGCGCGAAGCCCGCGGCACCGTCTCCCTCGCGGATCTCATCACCAACCGCGCCGAAGAACTACCCGGCTCCCAAGCCATCCACCCGCTCGGAAATACCTTCGTCATTATGTGCTTCCTGGCGGCGGTGGTACTGCTGGTTGGCGGGCGCATCGGTACGGGGCGTGAACGTTTCTTAGGGCCGCGCGCCCTGAGCACCATCGCCGGCATCGCCGCGGTGGTGCTTTCGGGCACGTTCTATCTGGAAATGCGCCTGGATATCCTCACGGTTCCGGTGGGCCTCCCCAGCATCGTCATGGGTACGGCATTTTGGGGAAGCACCGGGCGTATCATCACCGCGATCGCCTTCGGTTTCCTCGGCCTCGTGTGTGTTTTCGTGGTGTACGAACGTCTGCCGCGCCTATTGCGGGAACTAGCTTTCGACGGCGCCCTTCCCGCACGTCTCGCCGCCCCGGAAGCTTCCCGGGCCCGCAGCGGCGTTGTGCTGCTGGTTGCGGTTCTCGCCGGCGCCCTCGGGGTCTTTTTGTCGACGACGCACGCCGGCGTCGTCGCCCTTGTCTTTGTATGTTTCCTTATCTTTACGCTGCATTGCGCGGCGCTTTCTCTGCGCGGCGGGCAGATCCTCAAAACTTCGGAGCGGCGGGAGGAACGCCGGGCCGCGCATGCTTCCCGCTGGGGTTTCGCCTTCTTCGCGCTGGCGGGATTCGCTGTGCTCCTCGTCACGGTGGCCATGCAGCCCGCCTGGACCCTCACGTCGCTGGCGGCGGTGGCGGTGCCCACGGCGGGGATGTTCATCGCCCAGCGCGGGCGCGGAAAGATGAGTGCCCACCTCAAACCTTTGGATGTGGGGGCCGGGCGGCGCCTGCCGGTGCGCACTCACGCGGTGGTGCTGGTGCAAGAACTCAATTTGCCAACCTTGCGGGCGGTTACCTACGCGCGAGCGCTGCGGCCCTCCACCCTGACCGCGCTCACCGTGGACCTGAGCGAAAGCCGTACCGCCGCGTTGCGCGCCGCCTGGAGCCAATCCCAATTGCCGGTGGGCCTGACCGTGCTGGGTAGCCCCACGAGCGGGGCGCGCGGGCCGCTCGTCGATTATATTCGTTTCCTTCTGGACACCCACCCGCAAGATATTGTGCTGGTGATCGCGCCGAAAGTGGTTTCCACGACCCTGTGGCACCGGGTGTACCTGCGCCGATCCGTACCCGCGCTTTTCGCTGACCTGTCCTATGACTCGCGCCTCATGCTGGTGCAAGTTCCCTACCAAATCCATTCGGGAGAAGACCTGTGACCACCTCTGCTGCTCAAGCTCACCATTCAACCGTCGATATCACCCTGGAAGATATCGGCCACGGCGGTATTGCCATCGGCCGTGCCGAGGGCAAAGCGATTCTGGCTCGCTTCGGGTTGCCCGGGGAACGCGTGCGGGTGGCACTGACCGAAGAACGCGCCCGCTTCGCCCGCGGGGACGTGATCGAGGTGCTCGGAGAGCCCTCACCGTACCGCCAGGCTCATCCCTGGCCGGAAGCCGGACCCGGGGGCGTGGGTGGTGCGGACCTGGGGCACGTTGTATTTGACTATCAGCACGAGTGGAAAACTCGGGTACTTACCTCAACTCTCCGCAGGATCGGTGGCCAAGCTCTCAGTGACCACCTGGAAACGCAGGGGATTGTTCCCGCGGTCACCGCTCTGGAATCTGATCGTGCTAACGGAGGCTGGGCGAGCCGCACCCGCATCGACGTGACCGTGACCGCGGGGCGTTTCGGAATGTTTCGCGAAGGTAGCCGCGAGGTTCTCCCCATCACTTCTATGCCGCTCGCCGTCAAGGAGATCGCGGAGCTGGGGCTGTGGGATGGAAGCTACCTCACCCGCCTCGCCCGCAGCCTCGGCCCACTGCGCGATGGCCAGCGGGTTCGTGTTCTCGCGCCCTCGGCCAGCCCAGCGGCGGTGAGTATCGGCGGGCGCACCTTCGACGCGGCCGCTGCGGAATGCTCACCCTTCGCGCGCGAAGAGGTACACGTGGGGGAGGAAACCTACCGCTACCGGGTGCGGGCCTCCGGTTTTTGGCAGGTGCACCGCGAGGCACCGGCCACTCTTATCAATCTGGTGACCCGTGCCGCAGGTGTTGAACCCGGGGATCATATTCTCGAACTCTACGCGGGGGCCGGGCTGCTGACCGTGCCGCTGGCCCGCGCGGTCGGGGCCACCGGTCGGGTGGAAAGCCTGGAAGGTGCGCGCACCGCGGTGGAAGACGCCCGGGCGAATCTGCGCCCCTACCCGTGGGCGCGTGCCCGTACCGCTGCTATTTCCGCGCGTGATATCGACGACGCAGATATTCTCCTCGCCGATCCTCCCCGGAGCGGTTTGGGAATTGCGGCGGCCCGGGCCGCCGCGGCGAGCAAGGCCCGCCGGATAGTCCTTGTTTCCTGCGATCCGGCGGCGTTGGCCCGTGATGTGGCCGCGATGGTAGAGGCCGGGCGGAGCGTGGAATCCATGCGCGGTGCCGATCTCTTCCCCAATACCCACCACTTTGAAGTGGTGACAGCGCTGCGCTAAGAGCGCACCGCGGCGGCGATCCAGGTGGCGGTATTCTCCACCTGCCAGGGGCGTGCTCCCAGCTCGGCCAGCGCATCACCAATGGCGGGGGCGGTACGCGCCACCCGGCGGCGCAAAAGGCGCGCCAGCTCGCGCTGCACGGCCGGCTTGAGAAGCACATCGTGGCGGATTCCCAGCTCCGTTGCGCGTTTCTGAACGGCACCGCGCACGTGCTCAAGGAGGTGCGGGATTCCACGTTCGGCGCGCCGGGAGGGGCGGGCCGGGGCGGGTTCGGGAAGTTCGGAGCTCGGCAGTGCCCAGGCCTGGGCCACCGCCTGCCATAGCGCCGGCGCCAAATACTGTTTGCCTCCGGTACGCAAGGGCCGGGCGGTGCGCACATCGGCCAGGGAGCGCGGGCGACGCCGCGCCAGGGCCGCGATATCGGCGCGGGAAAGTACCAGATCCGGGGCGGTATCAGTTGTCTGGGCGATGCGATCCCGAGCCTGCCACAGGGCTCGCACCAGGGCGAGATCGCGCCGGGAGGAAAAATCCTGGCGGTGGGTGGCGCGCCGCCACGGTTCTGCGGGAGCCGCTTTGGGAGGCCGGGTGCGGATCTCTTCAAATTCTTGGGCCGCCCACTCCAGGCGCCCGGCCCGCTCCAGGCGTTCGAGCTGCACCTGGCGCAGGGGAGCGAGCAATTCCACATCGAGCGCGGCATAGGAACGCAGCTCATCCGCGAGCGGGCGCTCGGACCAATCCGCTTGGGAATGTTCTTTGGCGAGGAGCAACCCTAGATTTTCCGCGAGCTGCGCCTGGAGAGAAATACGCTCATCGCCCAAGAGCAATGCCGCTACCTCGGTATCAAAAAGCTTGCCTGGCCCCGGGCGCAAACCCAGGTCTCCCAGGGAGGGCAGATCCTGGTCGGCGGCGTGCAAAATCCACACGGCATCGCCAAGAATCGTTGCCAGCTCCGGGTAATATTCCTCATTTCCCACCGGATCGCACAGCAGCGTTCCCGAACCCTCGCGGCGCAGCTGAATCAGGTAGGCCCGGGCCGAATAGCGGATCCCCATGGCGCGCTCCACATCCACCGCGACGGGGCCGCTGCCGCGCCGCAACCGTGTGAGAGCGGGGCGATAGGCGGGACCGGTGGTGAGCGGCGGGATACCTTCGCGCGGGGTATCTACATGGATCAGGGTGGGATCTTCGCTCCAGCGAATAGAAGAAGACGTCATAACCTCACAACTGCACAGACTAGGGGCCGCGATTAATACTAGCGGGCTTGCGCACGCCCGGGGTCGCCACGCGCAGGATGCTACCTCCCGGGGGCGCACCTAGCGGGCTGGCAGCGCCGTCGTTCCTTCCGGTGCAAGGCCGCAGGCCAGCGCAATAAAATCCGCCCAGGCGCGCACGTGGTGATAAAGATCGGGGCTGCTCGGCGTCCAGGAGGCCCGTAATTCCAGCTCGGTCAGGGAAGAGGAAAGCTCCAGCCCGCCGAAAGTCTCGTTATACATGCGAGTCACGGTGCCGACCAGGTGGTGGTAGTCAGCGCCGTGCGCATCCAGGGTATCGGCCAGCCACGCCCAGGCAACTTCGCCGAGTAGCGGATCACCGGCCATTGCGGTATCCATCGGCGCCCCCATATGGCACACGATTCGGAAAGTTCCGTGCCAGGCTTCCTGGCCGGCCGGGTCGTGGAGCACCACGAAGCGGGCCCCGCCGCGATAGTTATCCGGATCCATCGCCCGCGAATCGTTAATCTCAGCCTGAAGCGCAACAGCCCACGGGGCGATGCGCTTGGGCGGAGGTATCTGCACGATGTGCAGCTCGGGACGAAACTCGTGCCCGCGCAGGCTATCGAGCGCGGTGAGGAAGTCCTCGGGTGCATGAATCTGAGACACGCTAGTTACCGTAATGCGCCAGTGCGCGGGTTTTAGCCAGGCGCGCCGCGCGGGTAGGATGGCGGCATGTCTACACTCTCGCTGTCGCGGATCGATGACACCACCTACCTGGACCTGGCTGCCGGCCACGGGCTGCCCCTTGAGCAGCTGCCCGCCTGGGATCGCTATGAGGATGCCCTGCCCGGCCACGCACCTTTTGGTCGTTTCCTGTGGCGTGATAGCACCGGCCAGCCGCGTGCTCTTATTTCTCTCACGCGGATGGAAGGGCGTGGCTTTACCTACCTGTGGGCGAAGAAGGGCCCGGTGTGGTTGGGGGAACGGCCCACGGCCGGCGAAGAACTGGAGTTTCGTACCACGCTGGCGCAGCTGGTGCGGAGCGCGGACCGCGGTCTTGCTTTTATGAGGATTCACGCTTGGCACCGGGCTGCGGATCTGCACGAATTACTGCAAACGGTCACCTATGATCGCACCGTGGTGGTCGACGTCGCACGCCCGGATGCGCAGATCCGGGCGAGTTTCTCCAAGTCGGGGCGCCGCCAAGCACGTAAAGCCGAGGCGGAAGGGCTGGAGTTTTGCGATGAAACGGAGCGGGCCCGGGAAGTATTTCCGGAGCTGTACGCTATCCTCACCGAAACTGCCAGCCGTGATGATTTCGGGGCGGCACCTATGAGCCAGTACGTGACCATGCTGGAATCCCTGGGGCCGGATCACGCTCGGTTATTCGTGGCGCGCGCGGAGGGACGGGCGCTAGCGTGGCAGATTGTGCTCGCCACCGATGATCTTGGGGAAGCATATTACGGGGCAACCAACGCGGAGGCTCGCCAGCGCCACGCGTCTATGTTCATGGATATGCATACGATGACGTGGCTGCGGGAAACCGGGCGGAAATCTTATGACCTCATGGGAGTGCATTCGGAGCGCGCCCCGCAACTGGAAGGCGTGACCGGGTACAAACAGAAATTTGCCGCCGATTTCACCGAGGTGGCCGGGGCCTGGGATGTTCCGCTGCGTCCGCGCTACTATCGGGCACTCACGTTGGCTCTGCACGCGAAGCGCGCCGCCGTGGGGACAGTGCGTGCCGCGCGCGAACGTTTGGGACGGCGTGGAGGCAAAGCCTCCGCAGCGCGAGTTACCGCGCGGGACTAGGGCTTGGAGGGACTGAGAACCGCGAAGCCAGGCCCGGAAAAATCAACGTGGGATTCGGCCACGGTAACGCTGCCGCAGGTGAGGAGCGTATGCAGCGGTCCTGCCTCGGGCGGTAGCTGCACCCGGGTGGGAGGAGCGGACGCCGTGGCCGGTGTTTCAGCCGGCTTGTCGGCTGGTGTTTCGCCGGGGAGTGGGGAGGGCGTTGCCCCTACCTGGAAAACAACGAAGCTGGCCCCGCGCCGGTAATAGCCCGCGGTACCCAGGCGTACAATTTCTGAATCTTCCCGGTTCGGGGAAGAAAAATCGGGGTGCTCGCGCCGCAGCCGCACTAGCTCCCGGGTCACCTCGAGATAGCGAGCGTGGGAAGGTTCTTCTAATTCTGCCCAATCCAGGTGCGACCGGGCGAAAGTGGAAAGCGCCTGGGGCGGGGGAATGCGCCCGGCATGTTCGCCCCAATCCCAGTCGCGAAATTCTGCAATCCGCCCCGCATCTACGCGTTCTCCCAACTCCGCAGTGTGATCTGTGAAGAACTGGAAAGGTGCGGAAGCACTCCACTCCTGGCCCATAAAGAGGAGGGGCGTAAAGGGGGAGAGCAGCATGAGCGCGTCGGCAACCAGGGTGCGTTCCGCGCTCAGGGTACGGGAGCGGCGGTCTCCCACCGCGCGGTTACCCACCTGGTCGTGATTCTCGGTATAGACAAGGAAACGGCGCGAATCAAGCGCATCGGGCACCGGAGAACCCCAGTTCTGCTTCCGGAACGTAGAAAAATTACCGTCGTGCACGAAAACGTGCCGCATGGCCTTTTCCAAGGCGCCGGGTAGCGCGAAATCCCCGTAATAGGCGAAATTTTCCCCGGTTGCGTAAGTATGTAGGGCGTGGTGAATATCATCAGCCCATTGCATATCCATACCGTTGCCGCCCGCGCGGGTGGGGCGCAGCATCGTCACATCGTTAAGGTCCGATTCCGCCACGAGTGCGATACGCCGCCCGCTCTCCGCGGCGAAAGCCGCGGCGGCGTCGGACAATTCCGCGAGGATGTGGCGAGTGGAATGGTCCTGGATCGCGTGAACGGCGTCGAGTCGAAAAATATCCACGTGGTAGTCACGGGCCCACTGGAGCATATTATCGATAAAATAACGCCGCACCGGGCCGGAATTCGGGCCGTCTACGTTCACACCCGGACCCCAAACGGAAGAATAACGGTTCGTGGTGTAGGGGCCGAACTCCGCCAGGAAATTCCCGTCCGGCCCGAAATGGTTGTAGACCACGTCGAGGCACACCGCCAGCCCGGCGCGGTGCGCGGCCTCCACAAAACGTGCGAAACCCGCCGGGCCGCCATAGTTGTCGGTGACCGCATAGATATCCACGCCGTCGTAGCCCCAATTGCGGGTGCCGGGCACCGGAGAAATCGGCATCACCTCGACGATATCCACCCCGAGCTCACGCAGGTACCCGAATTTTTGCGCCGCCGCATCAAAAGTGCCCTCCGGGGTGAAGGTGCCGATATGCAGTTCGTAAAACACCTTCCCGAGCGGATCCACCCCGGAGAAGGGCGAAAACTCGAAAGCGTCGAGATCAACAACTTCGGACGGACCCATGACTCCTTCGGGTTGGCGCCGGGTGCGCGGATCGGGCAGCCCCATTCCCCCATCCAGACTGATGCGGTAGCGAGTACCGGCCGGTAGGGGAGTGTCGAGAATCCACCATCCAGGCCCGCTAGCCAGCGCAGCGCCGTCGCGCCCCGCACGCGCTGCCTCAATATCAGCCGCGGTGACCGGCCGGAAGGGGAGGCGCGCCCCATCCACAAGGGCAGCAACGCTCGCGCGCCCCGGTGCCCACACGCTCAGAGGTTCCATTAATCGTCGCTTTCTTCGCTGCCTGTTTCGGGGTACTCTGCGGCGCCATTTTCGGTGCCTGTTCCGCCCCAATCCTCAGCTTCGCAACGGGCATAGACCGCCACCGGCAGCGTGGCGCAGGCATCGCGCACGAAGAGCTGCGGCCCCTCAACCTCGCCTTCTTCCAGAACGTTGCGCCACCGGCCGGGCGGGAGGACGATATGCGCATCGCCCCAGCCGCCGGCCAGTTCCTGGCGGTGTGCGAGACGCGAGACCAGCACAATAACATCCGGCTCCCCGTCCAGAGTGCGGGTAAAGGCAAAAATATTTCCGGTGGTAGCAGCCAATGGCTCGTAGCCTGAGCGCAGCGACACAAAAGTATCGGGACGCTCACGGCGCAGCCGTAACAGACGCGAGGTCACCCACATTTTTTCTTCATCGACGCTCGCCCGCGCGGGTAGCGCACCTGCTGAATCTAGCTGCGTGAGGATTCCGGCAAGACACCGGTAATTGACGGGGCGGCGGTTATCGGGATCAACCAGCACATTCCGAGTAATTTCCTCCCCCTGATAGGTATCGGGCACCCCGATAAGGGTGAGAGCCAGCACCTTCGCGGCGAGGATACGTGCGCGGCGCGCCGGCCGGGTCTGTTCCCACCAGGCGGTGAGTTCAGCCACCGATTCCGGGGTGGAAATAACCGAACGAGCATAGGCAAAAAGCCCGGTTTCCACCGCTTCGTCCGGCTCGGTCCAGGTGGTCCAGGTTTTTTGTTCCCGGGCGGCCTTGCGGAGGTAATCAATGAGGCGATCAGCTTCGATGGGCCCGTTATCCGTCCACGTTCCGATAATTGTTTGCCACATGAGGTTTTCGATCTGGCCATCGAGCTCCGCGGGGCGGGAAGTGGCGTGCCGTTCGCGCAGCCGTTCAAGGAGTTCTATCCACTCGGTGGGGTAGTCCGCCAGCGTGGCAATAGCAGCGCGGGTATCTTCCCCGCGTTTGGTGTCATGGGTGGTAAGCGTGGTCATCATCACGGGCCAATCGGCCATCATCTGCCGGGTCCAGGTGTGCAGTTCGTCGGGGGTGAGCGAGGCGCGCCGCGGATCGGATCCGACTTCTGTCGCTGAGGTGAGCGCGGTATAACGATAAAAGGCGGTGTCCTCCACGCCCTTGGCCATAACCGCTCCGCATACCTGCTGGAAACGGATAATCGCCTCATTCCGGGAAGCATCATGGCGTTTTGCCGCCGAGCCGATTTCCCGCCCGAGCAAAATATCCACCACAACATCCAGGGTTTCGCAGCGGTCCTCGGACAGCAGCCCCCGGGCGCGTTCCGCGGCTTCCAGGAGTGCAGCTTCGGCATTGGCATGCGGTTTTTCTCCGGGAACCACATACGCGCGGTAGCGGTCCATGCAGATGACGAGCGCGGAAACAGCATCGTGCAAGGAACGTTGGGAATGATCGCGCAGGCGCAGGTCATCATGGCATACCTCCGCCATGAGCCGCGCCATCCGCTCGACCTCCGCCTGGAGGGAGGAATGCATAATTTGGCGTTTTGCCTCCCGTTCCAGAACGGGATAGGGCTGGGTGGTATGGGACAGATGCACAAAATTCGCGGTGAGGGAGCGCACCCCTTCCGGGTCGGTGAGCAGTGCCCCAATACGCCAGGAGGCTTCGTATCCGGTGCACCCCGCGCACTTCCAATCCGAGGGAAGCTTCTCGTTGCCCTCCAGGATTTTCTCCGCCACGATCCACGCCCCGCCGGTCGCTTCGTACAGGCGCTCCATATACTGGCGCGGATCGGCCAGCCCATCGGGGTGATCGATACGGAACGCATCAATAAAACCGGCGTGGAAGAGCTCCAGCAGCAGCGCGTGGGAGGCGTGAAATACTTCGGGATCCTCTACCCGAATCCCGGCGAGGGTATCCACATCAAAAAATCGCCGGTAATTGAGTTCTTCTTCAGCTACTCGCCAGTAGGCGAGCCGATAGTACTGGCGTTGCAGTAGTTCTGCCAGAGGGAGAAATTCGGTGCCTTTCCGAACCGGGAAAACGTGGTCGTAGTAGCGCAGTACCGGAACGTCGCCGTCGTCCTCATAACCCGGTACGACGACGTGATCGAGCGTTATTGCCTCGCGGGCCAGCGCCGTACCCACCCGTTCGCCCAACACCGGGATGAGGATCCCATCGTCGCTGGACTCCACGTCAATATCGAACCAGGAAGCGTAGGGAGACTCGGGCCCGTCGCGCAGCAGGGACCACATGGCGCGGTTGAGGTAGAGCGGGGTGGGCATCGCCATGTGATTGGGAACCACATCAACGACGACGCCGAGTCCGGCCGCGTGCGCCGCATTCGCAAAAGCCTCAAAACCGGCCCGCCCGCCCATCGGCTCGGAAATCCGGGTGTGATCCACTACGTCATAGCCGTGCGTGGAGCCCGGTGCAGCCTGGAGGATGGGGGAGCAGTACACATCGGTAATCCCGAGCTGCACCAGATAGGGGAGCAGAGCGGTGGCATCCGCGAAGGTGAAATGAGGGCCGAGCTGCAACCGATACGTGGACACGGGCTGGCGCCGCCCGGCGGCGGGCACGTGGGAACGTAGAGCTGGAATACTAGAGGTATCGGTGATTGCGGTCATACTTTCGAGCTTAGCGCACGGTCGGCGTAGTTTTCTGGGCGCCGGCCAGCGCATCATCGATATCCTCCTCGGAGGGCTCATGCACGAAAACGCGCATCGAGCGCCCGATCAGACTGGTGGTATCCCCGGATGCGAAAACGAGCTGGGGATTCACCTCCGCCGCGGTATTGACTACTTCCGTCCATTCGCGCGCATAGTCGCCGCCCGGGATAGCGAACTCAACTTCGTCGTCGCCCGCATTGAACATGAGGAGGACGTCATCATCAATAATCGGGTTACCGCGCTCATCGGGTTCGCGAATACCCGCACCGTTGAGGAAAACCATGAGGGCACGCGCGAAACCGGAATCCCAATCGGAATCTTCCATCTGGCTGGAGTCGGGGCGGAACCATTCGATTTCCGGGAGGCACCCTTCACACACTGGATCGAAACCGGAAACGAAACGCCGCCGCCGAAAGACCGGATGATTCTTGCGGAAAGCAATCGCTGCCCGCGTGAATTGCAAAATATCCATCTGGCGCTCATCGAGATCCCAATCCATCCAGGCGATCTCGTTGTCCTGGCAGTAGGTGTTGTTATTACCTCCCTGGGTGCGCCCAATTTCATCGCCGTGAGAAATCATCGGTACCCCTTGGGAAAGCAGCAGGGTGGAGATGAAATTGCGGATTTGGCGTTCGCGCAGATCGAGAATATCGGGATTATCCGTGGGGCCTTCTTCTCCGCAGTTCCAGGAACGATTATTCGATTCGCCGTCGGCGTTGTTTTCACCGTTGGCTTCGTTGTGTTTCTCGTTATAGGAAACCAGATCGCGCATGGTGAAACCATCGTGGGCGGTCACGAAATTAATGGAGGCGAAGGGTCGGCGCCCGGAGGATTCGTACAGGTCCGCGCTGCCCGTCAGGCGCGAGGCGAATTCCGGAAGGGCGGCCGGTTCCCCGCGCCAAAAATCGCGCACGGTGTCGCGGTATTTGCCGTTCCATTCCGTCCATAGCGGGGGGAAGCCGCCTACCTGGTAGCCGCCTTCGCCCACATCCCAGGGTTCGGCAATGAGTTTGACCTGGGAAATGATGGGGTCCTGCTGGATGATGTCGAAGAAAGAGGAGAGCTTATCCACCGCGTGGAGTTCCCGGGCCAGGGTGGAGGCCAAGTCAAAACGGAAACCGTCCACGTGCATTTCCGTCACCCAGTACCGCAGCGAATCCATGATGAGTTGGAGGGTGTGCGGGGAGGTCATATTCAGGGAGTTTCCGGTCCCGGTGGTATCGAAATAGTGCCGCGGATCATCGGGAACCAGGCGGTAGTAGGACCGGTTATCGATGCCCTTGAAGGAAAGGGTGGGGCCCATGTGGTTCCCCTCCGCCGTGTGGTTGTAGACCACGTCAAGGATGACCTCAATATCGGCTTCGTGGAAAGCTTTGACCATGGCCTTGAACTCATCGACCTGCTCTCCGCGCGACCTGGTGGCGTAGCCATCATGGGGCGCAAAGAACCCGATGGTGTTGTAACCCCAGTAATTGCTCAGGCCCCGATCCTGGAGCGAGGTGTCATTGATGAAGTGGTGCACGGGCATCAGCTCAATAGCCGTGACCCCCAGGGAAGTAAAGTAATCGAGAATAGGTGGGTGGGTGAGACCCTGGTACGTACCGCGCAATTCTTCGGGAACATCCGGGTGACGCTGGGTGAAACCCTTGACGTGGGTTTCATAAATAATGGTCTCGTTATATTCATGCTTGGGTGGGCGGTCGTAACCCCAATCGAAATAGGGGCTGATGACCACGGAGACCGGCACGTGGCCTAGTGAATCCAAGGTGCACGGTTGCGAAGGATCGTTGAAGTCATAGGAAAAGACTTCCTGAGCATTGGTGATATTACCTTCGATAGCTTTGGCGTACGGATCCAGGAGGAACTTGGAAGGATCGCAGCGCAGGCCCCGGGCCGGATCGTACGGGCCGTGCACGCGATATCCGTAGCGCTGCCCAGGGCGAATCGAGGTGAGATAACAATGCCAAACATTGGCATCAACTTCCCGCAGTTCCACACGGGTTTCCTTGTTGTTTTCGTCAAGCAGGCAGAGTTCGATTTTCTCAGCCACGGAGGAGTAGATCGCGAAATTCGTGCCGGTGCCGTCGAAAGTAGCGCCCAGCGGATACGGGTGTCCAGGCCAAATTCTCATACCTGAGTATCTCATACGATGGTGGGAATCTACTGAAAATTTACTGAACTGGTGGGCGATACTGGGTTCGAACCAGTGACCTCTTCGGTGTGAACGAAGCGCTCTACCACTGAGCTAATCGCCCGGGCGACCGTAACGGCCCGTGCATCACGCAAGCTTATAGGGGGTGGCCGGCGAAACTCAAATTTAACCAACGTGGTGTGCACCTCACCGGCCCGGTTTGACCGGGCGCTCAGAAAGTCGCTATAGTTTTTCGATGTCATCGACGTCGCCGCGGCGGTTCCCGCCACGGTTAACCTGGCCAGTACGGCTCGGGTAGTGATTGTTGAGTGGCCACGCGGATGTAGCTCAGTTGGTAGAGCGCAACCTTGCCAAGGTTGAGGTCGCGGGTTCGAGCCCCGTCATCCGCTCGGATGTGAAGAAAGGCAAAGCGGCACACGGTGCCCATACTCCTCTCACGTATCCGGACGGTGGGTTGGCCGAGAGGCGAGGCAACGGCCTGCAAAGCCGTGTACACGGGTTCGAATCCCGTACCCACCTCGCGGGGCGATTGGCGCAGCGGGAGCGCGCTTCCCTGACACGGAAGAGGTCACTGGTTCGATCCCAGTATCGCCCACCACTATTTCCTTGCAGCGCCATTTTGACCCGGCTCTCACGGTTGGGTAAGCTAGTGGCTCGCTGTGAAACAGTGCGGATGTAGCTCAGTTGGTAGAGCGCAACCTTGCCAAGGTTGAGGTCGCGGGTTCGAGCCCCGTCATCCGCTCGGGCGATTGGCGCAGCGGGAGCGCGCTTCCCTGACACGGAAGAGGTCACTGGTTCGATCCCAGTATCGCCCACCACGGATTTTCACCATAGAATCGCCACCCCATGTCTTCCCACCTGCCGTGTCTCAGCTGCCTGGTGGTCCCGTAGTTGCCCCGTACCCCCGGACCCCCGGACCCCCGGTACCCCCGTGGCCTTTCGTGAATGGGGCATAGACAGAAGTGCCTCATGGCGCTGTATCACCGCGCTGAAACGGCGATTGGGGCCTGTGCCGCCCGCCGCCTTGCCTCACCGCCCACTGCGCCGCCTGCTGCCTTGCCTGGCAGCCCACCGCCTGCCGCGCTGGCGGGGAGGGTGTGTTTTCCCGGGATGTACTGCGCATGTACGACAAGCACAGTACAGTTATGAAAACAGATCCCCCTCCCTAGGGGCCGGTGTGGCTATTGAAGTTCGTGAAACCCATGAGACTCTCGCGGGAAGGCAGCCGCGTTTGCCCGAAATCAAAATGCAACGGCAGCTACATTAAGAAATTGTTTTGATGTCGTGGGGTTGCATCCTGTGGGTCTCGCTGTCGTGGGGTTGCTTTTTGTGGGGGCCTCCTGCCGGGAGGGCGCATCCTGGGGGCTTCACTGTTGGCGCGTTGCTATTTATGGGTATTACCGCTCGCATCGTCCACGCTTGCCCATGTCGAGCGAGTGACCACGGCAGGGCCAGCTAACAGTATGCACGTGGGTAACAGTTTTTTCTGCGGTTCTATATCCGTGACCTACATTCTGCGTCCCTAACACTCCACAACGCACCGGCCCTGGATGCGACTAACCCGCCCTGTGGCTGTGGCTGTGGCCGTGGCTGTGGCGTACGGCGCGCGGAATATGAGCGTGACATGACTAAAGTCCCGGGCTACCACCTCAAGCTCTACGCAATCATGCCATGAGCGTAAAAGCGCGCAAGTACGCGGGAAAGCGGCGTCGTCGTGCGGAAAAAACAGTCGTCAATAGCAGGTTTTATCCCGCGGCGTTAGGTCTTCCTGACTATATTTTCCGCATCGGAACGGGTAGACCTATATACGTAACGAAAGGATGGATCAATGGCCGAAAAAGTTGTTATCGATGCTCTTCAGCGCACGCTGACCGATCTTATTGACCTCTCCCTGCAGGCTAAGCAGTACCACTGGAATATTCAGGGCGCGCGTTTTCGCGCTCTGCACCTCGCTCTCGATGAAGTTGTATCCGTCACCCGCACTGACCTCGATGAGGTTGCCGAGCGCATCGCCACCATCGGTGGTTTCCCGGATGGCCGGGCCGTTACCGTGGCCAAGGAAAGCGGCCTCGATGATGCGGGCACCGGTCCCTTCAACGTGGATGATGTCTACACCGTGATGGCGGAAAAGCTCTACGGAGCCTCCCGGCGCATCCAGAATGACCTGTCCAAGGTGGATGAAGCCGATCCGCTAAGCGGCGACCTTCTCATCGGGGTTGCGCGCAATCTGGAGCTGCAGGGCTGGTTCATGAAGGCAGCTGCGGTCGAAAACTAAGTCACGCGCGCCTTCGTGGCGCTCACCTCGTGACTTAACGCGAAGGGGACCATCCCGCCTGGTGGGGTGCGTCCCCTTCGCTATGTTCGCACGGGCGCGCAAGTTCCGCCGGTGCGGCTACCCGCGCTATGCGTGAGCCTCCCGTCAATCTACCCGTGCTATGCGTGAGCCTCCCGTCAATCTACCCGCGCTATGCGGGACGGGTATGCGTGAGCTGTATCCCCTTCCGCGGACTGGCGGTGCTGCGCCGCGGGCGGGCCCGGGGTGAAACAGGTATCCTGGTGGGCGGGCATCCCCGGTCTGGATGCCGTGAAAAATAGAACTAAGGAGAAAACTATGCCCGCACGTCTATCCGTGGACGGCACCCTCGTCACCCTTGACGAAGCGTGCCCGGGAACCGCCTATTTCGCCGCGGATCGCGCGATTGTCGCCCTGAAAGTCAACGGGGAACTCAAGGATTTGGCCACGGATTTGACCACGCTGGACGGCGCCGAGGTGGAAACCGTGCGCATTGACTCCCCGGACGGGCTCAATATTCTCCGCCATTCCGCCACCCACGTGCTGGCCCAGGCCGTCCAGCAGATCTACCCGGATGCGAATCTGGGCATCGGTCCTTTTATTGAGGACGGCTTCTACTACGATTTCGGCAATATCGACCCGGTCACCCCGGATATGCTGAAAGAACTCGAAAAGCGCATGAAGCGCATCGTCAAGGAAAATCAGCGATTCGTGCGCCGCGAGGTCACCGAAGAAGAAGCGCGCCACGAAGAAGCCTCCCAGCCCTACAAACTTGAGCTCATCACCACGAAGGGCCACGATGCGGACGGTGCCAGCGTGGAGGTGGGCCACGGTGGCCTCACCATGTACGACAATGTCAATCGCCACGGTGACGTGGTGTGGACCGATCTGTGCCGCGGGCCGCACCTGCCTTCCACGAAGTTCATCGGCAATGGTTTTGCGCTCACCCGCGCCTCGGCCGCCTACTGGAAGGGCGACCAGAATAACGATCACCTCCAGCGCATTTACGGCACCGCCTGGCCGAGTAAGGAAGAACTGGATGCCTACCAGACTCGCATTGCCGAAGCGCAGCGGCGTGACCATCGCCGGCTAGGTACCGAACTTGACCTGTTCTCCTTCCCCGATGAAATCGGCTCCGGGCTCCCGGTCTTCCACCCCAAGGGCGGCATTATCCGCATGGAAATGGAGAACTACTCCCGCCAGCGCCATATCGAAGCCGGCTACGACTTCGTCAATACCCCGCATATCACCAAGGGCCAGCTCTTCCAGACCTCCGGGCATCTGTCCTGGTACAAGGACGGTATGTTCCCGGCCATGCGGGTGGATGAGGATCAGGATTACTACCTCAAGCCGATGAACTGCCCCATGCACTCCCTTATCTATAAAGCGCGGGGGCGCTCCTACCGCGATCTACCGCTGCGGCTCTTCGAATTCGGGACGGTGTACCGCTACGAAAAGTCCGGCGTCATCCACGGTCTCACCCGCGCCCGGGGCTTCACCCAGGACGATGCCCATATTTACACCACCCGCGAGCAGATGCGCGAGGAACTTTCCTCCCTGCTCACCTTCGTGCTCTCCCTCCTCAAGGACTACGGTCTCAACGATTTCTACCTGGAACTGTCCACGAAGGACCCCAAGAAGTTCATTGGCGACGACGCCCTGTGGGAAGAAGCCACCCGCACCCTGGAAGAAGTGGCGTTATCTTCCGGCCTCGAATTGGTGCCCGATCCGGAAGGCGCAGCTTTCTACGGTCCCAAGATCTCGGTGCAGGCACGCGATGCCATCGGCCGGACCTGGCAGATGTCCACCATCCAGCTTGACTTCAACCTCCCCGAACGCTTCGGCCTGGAATACACCGCGCCGGACGGTTCGCGCCAGCGCCCGGTCATGATTCACCGAGCCCTCTTCGGTTCTATCGAACGTTTCCTGGGCGTGCTGGTCGAGCACTACGCGGGGGCTTTCCCCGCCTGGCTCGCCCCCGTGCAGGTACGGCTGGTTCCGGTGGCTGATACCTTCAACGACTACTGCGAAAATATTGCTCGGCGCCTGCGCGAGCAGCATATTCGCGTGGAAGTTGATACCTCCGATGACCGTTTCGGCAAGAAGATTCGTAACGCCGCGAAAGAGAAAATCCCCTTCACCCTCATTGCCGGTGGGGACGACGTCGACGCCGGCGCCGTGTCCTTCCGTTTCCGTGACGGGGAACAGCATAACGGGGTCGCTATTGACGAGGCGATCGCGCATATCGTGGATGTGGTACGACGGCGCGCTAACGAACCGGAAGCGGAGAAGTTCTAATGCTCTCCCGGAGCGGGCGGCCCCTGGCCCAGGCAATTTTCGGTCCCATCGCGCGCCTGTGCGTGCGTGCGGGGATCAGCGCCGATGCGGTGACGATCACCGGAACCGTGGCGGTGGTGGCGTGCGCGCTCGTCCTCTATCCCCTCGGGCACCCGGTTTGGGCCTCCTGGCTTATCGGCATCACCGTGATTTTCGACAGTCTTGACGGCCAAATTGCGAGGTTGACCGGAACTGCCTCCCGCTGGGGTGCCTTCCTGGATTCCACCCTGGACCGCCTGGCAGATTCCGCGATATTTTGCGGGATTCTGCTGTGGATCACGCGCTGGAACATCGGGGCGGGGGCCGGGCTCACCGACTGGCTGGCACTGGCCTGCCTGGCGGCTCTCCCGGCCGCGCTATGCACCTCCTACGCGCGGGCCCGCGCCGAAGCGGTGGGGTTCACCGCGAATGTGGGGATCAGCGAACGCGCTGACCGGCTGGTGATCGTGCTGCTCGGGGCACTGATAACCGGCTACGGAGCCAGCGCCTGGGTGTTGCTGGTGGCACTCGGTTATCTTGCGGTAGCCGGGTGGATCACGGTGGCCCAGCGCATGGTCACCGTGTACCGGCAGTCCCGCGCGGAGTACGGTGCCGGCGAGCGGGCCGCCGGTGAACGGGCCGGCCAGGGGAGCGGCCAGTGAATCTCGGCAATCTTCTTTTTCGCGCTACCGGGGCGCTGGCTCGACTCCCCGAACCGGTGGGCCGCGGTCTTTTCGCCGCGGTCGGGACGCTTGCCGGAACCCTGCCACTGCGCGGAACCCAGCAGCTGCGCCGCAACCTCGCGCGGGTACGCCCAGATATGCGCGGCGGGGCCGCCCGCCGTCTCACCCGCGCCGCGCTGCGTTCCTATATGCGCTACTACTATGAAGCCCTGCGCCTGGCAACGTGGGAAGCCGATGATTTAGCAGCGCGGGTTATCGAGGACGGCCTCGATTCCGCCCGAGCGGAATTCGCCCGCGGCAACGCCCTCATCGGAGCGCTCATGCACATGGGCAATTGGGATGTGGCCGGCGCGTGGTCGCGCTATTTCCTCGCCCCTGTGCACACCCTGGTAGAAAAACTAGAACCCGCCGAGGTATTCGAACGATTCGTTCAGCTTCGTGAAAATATTGGCATGGTTATCTATCCCGTGGTTAAAGGTGGCGGGGCGATCCACCGCCTCGCGGAGGATGCCCGCCGGGCCCCCATTCTCGCCCCGGTTCTAGCTGATCGCGATCTCACCGCTTCCGGTGTGGAAGTGGAATTCTTCGGGGAGAAGATGCTCGCCGCTGCCGGGCCTGCCATCCTCGCCATAGATACCGGCTGCGCCGTCGTTCCTATCTTTTCCTACTACGTGAAAAAGGAACGTACCCGGCACGTACCTACCCGGTGGCGCATGGTTCTGCGCAGCGGCGCACCTATCCGCGCCCGGGTGGACGCCTCGGCCTCCCCGCGCGAGCGCCACGTGGAAATAGCGCGAATCACCCAGGAGTGGATCGCGGCTTTTGAAAACGTGCTGGCCGAGCACCCGGAGGACTGGCATATGCTCCAGCCTGTTTTCGTTGCTGATTTGGACGGTGAGCGCTACCGCACCAACCGCGAGAAAGCCGCTCGAGAACTCGCGCGCCGCCAAGCGGAGTACGACGCGAAGGAAGGAACGCCGTGAACATCGGGATTGCCTGCCCCTATTCATGGGACGTGCCCGGGGGAGTGGGATTCCATATCCGGGATCTGGCCGAGGAGCTCATCGCCCGCGGGCACAGCGTCTCAGTGATCGCCCCGAGTGAAGAAAACGAGGCACTACCCGATTACGTGGTACCGGTGGGAGCCTCCGTGGCGATTCCTTACAACGGTTCGGTGGCTCGCCTTTCTTTCGGGCCACGCGTCAATCGCGCGGTGCGGCGCTGGCTGCGGGAAGGGAATTTCGATGTGCTCCACGTGCACGAACCTTTCGTTCCTTCCGTTTCTATGCTCGCCCTGATGAGCGCGGAATGCCCGGTGGTGTCCACCCACCACACCGCCATGGATCGCTCCCGGGCCTTTGACCTCTTTTCTCCGGTCCTGCGTCCGATCCTGGAAAAGATCCAGGCGCGCATCGCGGTCTCCCAAGAAGCACGCCGCACCACGGTGCAGTATTTAGGCGGGGACGCTTTTATTATTCCCAATGGCGTCTATACCGCCGATTTCGAAGTACCGCGAGACGCCCGCTTCACCGGCACGCCCGACTCACCCACGTTCGGATTCCTCGGCCGCCTGGACGAACCGCGTAAAGGCCTGCCGGTTTTGGCCGCTGCCGCCCCGCTGATCCTGCGCGAATTCCCGGGAGCACGGTTCTTCGTTGCCGGTAAAGGCGATGAGGAAGCAGCGCGGGAGCTCTTCGGGGCTGCGGGCGCCCGGGTGACTTTCCTCGGGCCGGTCAGCGATGCCGATAAAGCAGCGATGCTCGCGAGCGTGGATCTCTACGTGGCACCCAATACCGGGGGCGAATCTTTCGGAATTATTCTTATCGAAGCGATGAGCGCGGGCGGTTTCGTGCTCGCCTCAGATATTCCCGCCTTCCGCGCGGTATTGGGCGGAGGAACCTTCGGGGACCACTTCGCCAATGAAGACCCGGAGGATCTGGCCCGGGTGGCCGTGGCGGCCCTGCGCGATCCGCAACGCCGGACCCGGGTAGCGCAGGCCGGTCAGGCCGAAGCGCAACGCTACGACTGGTCCACGGTTGCCTCTCAAGTCTTTGCCGTGTACGAAACAGCGGTTCGCACCGCCCAGATGGAGGTAGAGCAGTGAATCTATGGTGGTGGCTTGCGCTCGTCGCCGGTGTGGTACTTCTCCTTCTCGGCCTGAGTGCGGCCGGGGCGGCCCGCCGCCTCGACCGCCTCCACACCACCCTCCTCAAATCCCGCCGCGCGGTGGAACAGGCGCTCGCCGCTCGCGCCCGCACCGCCTACGATATGGCTATGTCCGGGGAGTTGGATATGGCCGGAGCGCTTATCCTCACCGATAGCGCCCAGCGGGTCCTATCGGCCTCCATGCTTCCGGTGGTGGCGGACGGATTGGAAGCCTTGCCCGGTGATATGCGCGGCGATCTTCCCGATCCGGCCGCGGCAGCCCGGGAGCGGCGCGCGGTGGAATCCGAACTTTCCCGCGCCCTGCGCCTCACCGTGGATGAACTAGATGCCGGCGATATCACCGACCCGGCCGCCCGCGAGTTTTACCGGCGGCTCGCGCGGGCCCGCCTCGATGTGCGTATGACGCGCTCCTTCCATAATTCGCATGTGGACCAGGCCCGCCGGGTGCGCAACTCCCGAGTCCTCTCCATTTTCCCCATCGCCGGGCACGCCCCGGTCCCGCAAACCATCGATATTGACGATGAGTAAGAGTTCCCGATGACCCGCACTCCCCGGCGCGCTGCGCGCATTATCGCCCTGGATGAAGCCGGTCGAGTCCTCCTCATCCGCGGGCACGACCGAGACGACCCCACGCACCGGTGGTGGTTCACGCCCGGTGGGGGACTGGAAGATACGGAAAGTCCCCGGCAGGCCGCGGTGCGGGAATTTCTGGAAGAAACCGGCGTCGTCGTAACAGAAACAGAACTCATCGGGCCGGTGTTGCGCCGGCACGCAACTTTTCGTTTCGCGCGTGCCACCCTCAGCCAAGACGAAGTATTTTTCGCGGTGCGCCTGGACGCGGTGCGCGCCCGCGCGGCGGTGACCGGAAGCGGGCGGGCCTGGACCGCTGCGGAAAAAGAGCTGCTAGACGCTATCGACTGGCGTTGCGCCGCGCAACTCAACGGCTCCCCGCGCGAGCGGGTCTACCCGGCGGGCCTCGCGCAGCTGGCGGCTCACGTCCATGCAGGCTGGGATGGAACCTGCCACGAACTTTGGGAGAACTAAGCTCCCGGCACAGTACAGCGAAGGCGCGCTGCGGCCCAGGTAATAGTTCCTAGCCCTTGAACCGCGTACAATGGCTCCGGAAGTTTTTATCTACTCGGGAGGACACGTGTCAGGACACTCCAAGTGGGCAACCACCAAGCATAAGAAAGCCGCTAATGACGCCAAGCGCGGCAAGCTTTTCGCGCGTCTGGTCAAGAATATTGAAGTGGCAGCGGCAACCGGTGGTGGCGATCCCGCGGGTAACCCCACACTCTTTGACGCGATCCGCAAAGCCAAGCAGAACTCGGTGCCGGCCGATAATATTGATCGCGCCGTCAAGCGTGGCTCGGGTGAAACTGATGATTCCATCCAGTACGAAGCCATTACGTATGAAGGCTACGGTCCGGGTGGCGTGGCTATCCTCATCGAGTGCCTGACCGATAATCGCAATCGCGCTGCCTCGGATGTGCGTACCGCACTCACGCGCAATGGGGGAACACTGGCGGATCCCGGTTCGGTTTCCTATCTCTTTAACCGTCGCGGTGTGGTGGAAGCGGTTAAGGGGGATAACTCCGAAGATGATGTTCTCATGGCGGTGCTGGATGCCGGTGCCGAAGAAATTGAGGACGACGGCGAAACCTTCACCATCTACTGCGCGGCCAGCGATGTGGTAGCCGTGCGCACCGCGCTTCAGGAAGCCGGAATTGACTACAATTCGGCAGAATCGCGCTTTGTGCCCTCCACCAATGTTCCCCTTGACCGGGCCGGTGCGGAAAAGCTCCTCAAGCTCACCGATGCCCTCGATGATGTGGACGATATTCAAGAGGTCTACACCAACGCGGATATTGCCGATGAGATCCTCGCTGAGCTCGAGGGTGAGTAGTGCGCATTCTGGGGATTGACCCGGGACTCACGCGCTGCGGGCTGGGGACCATTGACGCTGAGGTAACGCGGCGGGTGCGTTTGGTAGATATGCGCGTGGCGCGCTCCCCGGTGGATCTGGCTCCGCATCGGCGTCTCCTCCTTATCGCGGATGAGATTGACGCGGTGATCGCGGAATTTTCCCCCGAGGTCGTGGCGGTGGAACGCGTTTTCGCGCAGGAAAATGTGCGCTCGGTGACCTCGACCGCGCAGGTGGCCGGCATCGCGATGCTGGCCGCCGCCCGTGCCCAGCTGCCCCTCGGCTTGCATTCGCCCTCCGAAGTGAAGGCGGCGGTCACCGGCTCGGGGCGCGCCGGGAAACTCCAGGTGCAAAATATGGTCCAGCGGATTCTAGGTCTGGCCGAACTCCCGCGCCCCAAGGATGCCGCGGACGCCCTCGCCATCGCGATTACCCACGCCTGGCGCGGGGGTGCCCACGCCCTGGATGCCACGGTGGATAACGGTCAGCACGGTGGGGCCGGCACTCTCCCGCGCGCTGAAGGTGCGGATTTAACCCCCGCGCAGCGTATGTGGGCGGGAGCTGAGCGCATGAGTCGGCGCGCCGGCGCGGTCTCCCCGCAGCGCTCCGCTAGCGGTTAGAGTCATGAGGAAGGAGACCTGAGTGATTGCAAGTATTCGCGGAACTGTCAGCCGTGTCACCACCACGTTCGCGGTGGTGGAAGTGGGCGGGTGGGGCGTCAAAGTTTTTGCGACGCCGGCTACCCTCGCCACGCTGCGCGAAGGAGCGGAAGCTTTTCTCTACACCTCGCTGGTTGCCAGCCGCGATGATCTCCCCTCCCTCTACGGTTTTAGCGAGGCGGACGAGCGCGACGTATACGAAATCATGCAAACGGTTTCCGGGATCGGCGCCAAAGTCGCGCTCACACTCCTCTCCGTCCATACCCCGAACGCCCTGCGCGCTGCCGTGCAATCCAAGGACGAAGCGGCCCTCACTCGGGTCCCCGGCATCGGCAAGAAAAGCGCCCAGCGCATTATTTTGGAGCTGGGCAATAAGCTCGGTCCGGCACCGGTAGCGGCGGGTGAGGTGGCCAGCGCCGGGGCTGATCCAGATGCCGTGGTGGCCGGTCTGGTGGGACTGGGGTGGAAGGAAAGCGACGCCGTCGCCGCCTATGAAGAAGCGCGCACCCACGTACCCCAGGGCACCGTGGCCCAACTACTGCGCGCCAGTCTCCAAATACTAGGGGCCCGCCGCTCATGAGTGATGATTTTTCCTTCGAAGCGGGCCTGGTCTCCCCGGAAGCCAACGAAACAGAGCGCGCCGCCGAAGCGGCCCTGCGCCCGCGTCAGCTTTCCGAATTCGTGGGCCAGGATACCGTGCGCGACCAGCTTTCCCTCGTGCTCCAGGCCGCGGTGCAGCGCGGGCGCACCCCCGATCACGTGCTCCTCTCCGGCCCGCCGGGTCTGGGGAAAACCACCCTCGCCATGATTATCGCGGCGGAAGTGGGTGGGGCGCTGCGCCTAACCTCCGGGCCGGCGATTCAACATTCAGGAGACCTGGCCGCGATTCTCTCCTCCGTACAGGAAAACGACGTCCTGTTCATTGACGAAATCCACCGCCTGGCTCGCAACGCCGAAGAAATGCTCTACCTGGCTATGGAAGATTTTCGGGTGGACGTGATGGTCGGGAAGGGACCGGGTGCCACCTCGATCCCGCTGCCGCTACCGTTCTTCACGGTGGTAGGGGCGACGACGCGCGCCGGTTTGCTGCCCGCTCCCTTGCGTGATCGCTTCGGCTTCACGGCGCATCTGGAGTATTACGAACAGCGCGATCTAGCCCGCATTGTGCGGCGCAATGCCGTCAAGCTCGGCCATAGCATTACCGAGGATGCCGCGCAGGAAATTGCCGGGCGCTCGCGCGGTACCCCGCGTATCGCCAACCGGCTGCTGCGCCGTGTCCAGGATTGGGCGCAGGTGCGCGGCACCGGGGAGCTGGACCTGAGGGCCGCGCGGGCTGCCCTCGATCTTTTCCAGGTGGATCCCGCCGGGCTGGATCGCCTTGACCGCGCGGTACTCGACGCGGTCTGCACTCGCTTCGGGGGTGGGCCGGTGGGTCTGACTACTCTGGCGGTTTCGGTGGGAGAAGAACCGGAAACAGTGGAGACGGTGGTGGAGCCCTACCTGGTGCGCGAAGGCTATTTGGTGCGCACCCCGCGCGGGCGGATGGCAGCCCCGCGGGCCTGGACGCATCTGGGTTTAACTCCGCCTACAGATTAGTTTCGTCACGGCCGCAGGTGTTTTCAGTTATGCACGGTAAACTGGCACGGTAATTATTGTCTTTTCCAAGGAGCTTTCGCGTGGAATTCGTCATCATGGGCGCCATCCTAGTGGGGATGGTTCTGTTCATGTCCCAGTCCAATAAGAAGGCCCGGGCACGTGCTGAAGAACACCGCAACAGCATTCTGGTGGTCGGCACGGATGTCATGACCACCGCGGGTTTTTACGGGCGCATCGTTGCTATTGACGGGGATGCGGTGACGCTTGAAAGTCCCTCCGGGGATGAAACTGTGTGGTCGCGTCTGGCTATTCGGGAGCAGGCATCCATTCCTTTCGCACCGGTCAGTGAAGAAGAAGCGGCGGCGGAAGATGCCGCGGAAGCTGCCCGCCTGAGCGCTTCGGAAGAAGCCAGCGCCGGTGCTAGCGGTGCGGATACTGCCTCGGAAGCTACCGATCACGTGACTCCTCGGAGTACGGACTCGGCTTTTGGTGAAAAGAAAGATGAGTCGGGCTCGGCCTGGAAGTAAACACTATGTCTCAATCTAAAAATTCCGGCGTCCGGTTATCCTGGCGCCGGATCATTACCCTTGCGATCTTGGCGATCGCACTCTTCGTCTCCCTCGGTGTCGGATCGGTGGCGGGTTCCGGATCGGAATCCCGGTGGACCCCGAATTTCGCCCTTGACCTCGAAGGCGGTACGGAGCTCATCCTTACTCCGAAGACCACAGATAATTCGGAGATCACCTCGGAAGATGTCAACCAGGCGATTGAAATTATTCGCCAGCGTGTGGACGCTTCGGGTGTGGCTGAAGCGGAGATCACCTCCCAGGGTGGCTCGAATATCGTGGTGGGTCTGCCCGGGCATCCCAGTCAGGAAACCCTTGACCTCGTGCGTAATTCCGCGGTGTTGCGGATGCGCCCGGTCCTCGCGATGGCAAATCCGGGAACCATGAAGGGCGAAGGCGATAACGCCGCACCCCTGACCGGCACCGCGCTGGAAGAAGCGGCCATGAAGGCCGCCGACGCGGATGGAGACGGCAAGCTCTCCACCACTCCGCCCAGCCAGCCCACCAGCGCTTCGGATCCGGCCTGGGCGAAAACCGAGCGGGTCACCTACGATGCGCTGACCTTGGATTGCACCGCGGAGAACCCGGCCACCGCCCCGGAAGAAAACCCGGATACAGCCTTGGTTGCCTGCGGGCAAAGCAAGGATTCTAAAACGGGTGAGGTGACGCCGTATAAGTACGTGCTAGGTCCGGCAGAAATTGCCGGAACGAATCTGACCCGGGCCACCTCCGGTTTCGATCAGCAGCAGGGCCAGTGGATCGTACAGCTAGAATTCGATAATGAGGGCGCGCAGAAGTTCTCTGAGGTTACCGGGCGTTTGGTGGGCTTGCAGAGCCCGCAAAACCAATTCGCCATCGTGCTGGACGGGCGCGTTATTTCCTCCGCGATTCCGCAAACCCAGATTTCGGGTGGGCAGGCCGTTATTAACGGTTCCGGCATTAATGCGACGACGTCGCGCGTGCTGGCCAACCAGCTGCAATTTGGTTCGCTACCCCTGGAATTTGAGGTGCAATCCGAACAGCAGATTTCCGCCACCCTCGGTTCGGAATCGCTGCGCGCGGGCCTGGTGGCCGGCCTCATCGGTCTCGTGCTCATCGTGCTTTACCTTGTGTGGCAGTACCACGCCCTGGCTATTGTGGCTATCGGTTCGGTGGTCCTCGCCACGGGCCTGTCCTACGGGGTTATTTGTTTACTGTCCTGGGTGATGGGTTACCGTTTGTCAATGGCCGGCGTCGTCGGCTTGGTTATTTCCATCGGTATCACGGTCGATTCCTTCATCGTGTTCTTCGAGCGTATTCGCGATGAGATTCGCGACGGGCACGCGGTACGCACCGCGGTGCAACGTGGCTGGAAGCGCGCGACCCGCACAATTATCGCTTCTGATTCCGTCAACCTCATCGCGGCCGGGGTGCTCTACTTCATTGCGGTGGGTTCGGTGCGTGGTTTCGCCTTTACCTTGGGGCTCACAACCATCCTCGACCTCGTCGTCGTCTTTATGTTTACCTATCCGCTTATGACGCTGCTGGTGCGTACTAAATTCTTCGGTGGGGGGCACCCGGCATCGGGTATGTCCGCCAAGCATTTGGCGCATACCCCGGCGTATCGCGGCCGCAAGGTTCCCGGCGAAGGCTCGCTTGCCGAGCGTCGCACCCGGGAGCGCCGTGCCGCTCTTCCCGCGAGCAGCGAGGGAAAGGATAACGCCTAATGTCGATGTACACCTTAGGTAACGATCTCTACACCGGGCGGCGCAGCTTCAAAATCGTGCAGCGGCGCAAGACCTGGTACACCATTGCGATTATCTGCGTGATCGCGTCGTTTATCGCGCTTTTCACCCGCGGGCTCAATATGGGTATTGAGTTCACCGGTGGATCTCAATTCACGGTCTCGGGAGCGCAAACAACCGATCAGCGCCTCGCCTCGGATATCATGGCCCGCCACGGCGGGGATAAAGCCGCTCGCGTGGCCCAGGTAGGCGAGAGCGCCTTACGTATCCAGACCTCGGCGAATGCTGATGGTACCGGGGTGGGTAATGCGGAAACAGAAGCGATCCGCACGGAATTGGCTGAAGCGTACGGAACCTCCGTGCAGGATGTCACCTCCACGTATATCGGCCCGGTCTGGGGCCAAGATATTTCCACGAAGGCCCTCCAGGGTTTCGTGGTCTTTATCGTGCTGGTGCTCCTGGCCTTGTGGGCCTATATGCGGTCCTGGCGTAATGCCCTGGGCGCTATCGTTGCGCTTTTCCACGACCTCGTGGTGACAGTGGGAATTTATTGCCTCTTCGGCTTCGAATTCACGCCGTCCACCGTTATTGGCCTCTTGACCATTCTCGGCTACTCCCTGTACGACACCGTGGTGGTTTTCGATAAGGTCCGTGAAAATACCGAGCACGTGCTGCGCCAGCACCGGGTGACCTTCGGGGAATCCACGAACCACGCCGTCAACCAGACCCTCATCCGCTCCATCAACACGTCGGTCACCTCGATTATGCCGGTGGCATCCATTCTGTTTATCGGGGTGTACCTCATGGGTGCGGGGACGCTGCGCGACCTGGCGCTCGTGCTCTTCGTGGGTCTGCTACTCTCGGCGTACTCCTCCATCTTCCTGGCCGCGCCGCTCGCCGTTACCCTCACGAATGCGGATCCGCGCATCAAGGCTCATAACGCCGAGGTGGCCGCCGCGCGCGCCGAACGCGGTGAGGCCGGTGTTGCGGAAGATGAGGTCGTTTCTGCGGTTCTCGAACCGGGCCACCATCTCGGTAATACCGCGCAGCCACGCCGCAAGAAGAGGAGCAAGAAGTGAGCACTGCGTTTTCTGCGCAACTCGTGGAACTAGCGGCCAGCCGGGTGCGGGAACGTGAAAACTTCCCGGCACCCGGGGTGATCTTTCGTGATATCACCCCTCTCATAGCCGATGGGGAAGCTTTCCACCTCTTTATTGATGAGCTGGCACGCCATTACGAGGGCAAGATCGACGCCGTTGCCGGGCTGGAATCACGCGGATTTATTCTGTCCGCGCCGCTGGCCTACGCCATGGGTTTGGGGATGGTCACCATCCGCAAAGCCGGGCGGCTGCCCGGGCCGGTGATCGGGGTTGATTATGAACTGGAATACGGTTCGGCCCGCATGGAAGTTCAGCCCTTTAATATTGAAGATGGACAGCGCGTTCTGATTATCGATGACGTTCTTGCCACCGGTGGAACCGCCAATGCTGCCTGTGAGCTGGTGGAAAGCTCGGGCGGGATTGTGGCCGGCCTGTGCATGCTCATTGAGCTGGCTGGTATGGGCGGTCGGGAGCGTCTGGCCGGTAGGCAGGTCGAAGCGGTGCTAACCTTCGATTAACTCAAGAGGGGAGTAGGGCATGTCGGAATCGCAAGGTCCGCGGGTACTATCGCGGCTATCGTGGTTGACCGGACGTACGGCCAGCCAGGTTCCTGATGCCCTGGAACCCCTGATGCGCGCCCTGGGTAATGTTGATAAGGAACGCATTATTCGGGCGTATAACGTGGCGGAGGAATGCCACCGCGGCCAGAAGCGGCGCTCAGGAGAGCCGTATATTACGCATCCGGTCGCGGTGGCAACCATCCTCGCCGAACTCGGAATGGATGAGGACACCCTCGTCGGTGCCCTCCTCCATGACACAGTGGAAGATACCGGATATACCCTCGAACAGGTCCGAGAAGATTTCGGTTCCACCGTGGAACTCCTCGTGGACGGGGTTACGAAGCTCGATAAGGTCGAATACGGGGAAGCGGCGCAGGCGGAAACCGTACGCAAAATGGTTATCGCGATGTCCAAAGACATCCGCGTCCTTCTCATTAAACTTGCCGACCGGCTCCATAATGCCCGCACCTGGCGTTTCATGCCGCAGGAAAAGGCACGCTCCAAGGCGCATGAAACCCTGGAAATTTACGCGCCTCTCGCGCACCGCCTCGGCATGAATTCCATTAAATGGGAGCTCGAGGATCTTTCCTTCAAAACCATGTATCCGGAGGTCTACGCCGAAATCGAATCCCTGGTGCAAGAACGCACCCCGGAACGCGAGGCGTATATCGCGAAAATCAAGGCCATTTTAGAGCGGGAGCTCAAGAGTTCCCATATTAAATGCACGATTACCGGCCGCCCGAAGCACTATTACTCCATCTACCAGAAAATGATTTTGCGGGGTAAGGACTTCGAGGATATTTATGACCTCGTGGGAGTGCGGGTGCTGGTAGAAACTATCCCGGATTGCTACGCGGTGCTGGGTGTTGCCAATACGATTTTCACGCCGATTCAGGGGCGGATCAAGGACTATATCACCACCCCGAAATTCAACCTCTACCAGTCGATTCACACCACGGTTATCGGCCCGGACAACCGCTCTCTTGAAATCCAGATCCGCACCTACGATATGCACAGGCGCGCCGAATACGGCGTGGCAGCGCACTGGCGGTACAAGGAAAACCCGAATGCCACCAAGCGCGGGGGCGGGGCCGCGAAAGTTGATGAAGAAACAACGCAGCTCAACTGGTTGCGCCAGTTAGTTGATTGGCAGCGGGAAACCGCGGACCCGGCCGAATTCCTCGAGTCGCTCTCCTATGAGATCTCCGGCAACAAGGTGTATGTGTTCACCCCGGCTGGGGAAGTCATGGAGCTTCCCACCGGTGCGACCCCGGTTGATTTCGCCTATGCCGTTCACACAGAAGTGGGGCACCGCACGGTGGGTGCGCGGGTGAATGATCGGCTCGTCACCCTCGATCACAAGCTGGAATCCGGGGATACGGTTGAGATTATTACCGCGAAAAGCCCGGATGCCGGGCCTTCCCTCGGCTGGCTTGATTTCGTGGCCAGTCCGCGCGCCCGCGCCAAGATCCGGGTGTGGTTCAAGAAGAGCCGCCGGGATGAAGCGGTGGAGGAAGGCAAGGATAAGCTCGCCCGCGCCATTCGCAAGCGCAATCAGCCCGTTCAGCGCCTCATGAGCCATGACACGCTCGCGGAAGTCGCGCGAGAAGCTGGGCGGAGTTCCGTAGATGACCTGTATGCAGGTATCGGGGAAGGGGATATTTCCCCCGAAACGGTGGTGCGTAACCTTATCACCTCCCAGGGCGGGCAAGCCGGGGTAGAAGAGACTCTCGCGGAGGCAGTGACCCCGAACCGTATTTCGCGGCGGCGGAGCACGGCTAGTACCGATAATGCCGTGGTGGTTCAAGGCATGGAAGCCGGGGACGTCATGGTCAAACTGGCTCGCTGCTGCACCCCGGTTCCCCCCGACGCCATCGTCGGTTTCGTGACCCGCGGTTCAGGGGTATCTATTCACCGCGCGGATTGCCCGAATGTGGAGCAGCTGCAAAAGCAACCGGAACGATTCCTCGAGGTGCACTGGGCTGACGATTCCGAAGCTGTGTATGTTATTCAGGTCCAGGTGGATGCTCTGGATCGCCAGGGTTTGCTCTCCGATATTTCTCGGGCGCTCCTGGATAACGGCGTGAATCTCCTGGCTGGCAATATGATGACCACGAAGGAACGCATGGTGCGTAATACCTTCACCTTCGAGATGGCCGATCCGCACCACTTGGCCCGGGTTCTGGCAGATCTACGCAAGATTGAAGGCGTATACGATGCCTACCGGGTGACTAATTCCAAGCCCGCTAACCAGCGCCGGGTAGAGCCCCCGCGCGCGTAGCACTGCAACAGCTAGGGCGAGGAACCCGCTTAGCGCTGGGCAATAGCACGCACAGCCGCACGCGCTGCGGCGAGGTGCTGCCCGGTTAGGGTTTGCGCCGCAGCTTCCCACTCATGAGCTTCTAGAAGGCGCCGCCGTGCTACCTCCAAAGCGCAGGAAATCGCCACGTCCAGCTCCTCCTGGCGAAAAATATCCGTGATTGTGCGCGGTAGTGTGGTCAAGTATAATCCGGCTATCGATTGGCGCTCCGCGGGCGCTGGCTTGCGCACACCCCGCGACTTCGCTCGCACGCTACAGATCCGCACCAGCCGGTCCGCTGGCCAATAGCCGGTATACACCCACAAGGCGCTCAGAGTGATGGCGATGGTATCCCGCCCCAGCACCGGCGCAAGAAGAGAAGCCCGCAGCACCGAATGGGTGGCGCAATCAGCCGCGCACACCAGCCCGGGCGCATATTCCACCAGCAAACCAGCGTTAACATCCAGGCGCTGCACCGCATCCACATACATATCGAGAGTGTGCGATGGCAAAGAAAATAACGCAAGCCGCTTTCCCCAGGCGGGGAGAGCGGCTTGCGTTTATCCACAGGTAGGTGAAGTTACAGATCCTTATTTACCTGCTCAAGCCAGGCCACGCGGGCGGCCCGTGCTTCGTTCAGCTCGGTGAGCTTCTTTTCATCGCCGGCCTGGCGTGCCTGGGCAATCTCCTCATCGAGTTCCGCGATAAGCGCTTCGAGCTGGGCGGCCATCCCGGATGAACGCTGCTGCTTTTCCGGATCGGTACGGTTCCAGCGGTCGTTTTCCGCCGCGCGAACCTTCTCCTCAATTTCCCGCATCCGGCCCTCGGTCCGGGCAATATCACCGCGCGCCACGAAACCGATCGCATCCCAACGCTCCCCGATCTCACGGAGCTTTTCGCGGGCTTCATCCACATCGGTGATGGGCAACAGGGCTTCGGCCTCCGCTACCAATTCGAGCTTCGCGGCCAAATTTTCCGCGTACTGGCTATCCACCTGGCTGAAATGCGCATCCCGAGCATCGTAGAAAGGTTGGCGAGCGGCCATGAAACGCTCCCAGAGCTTATCGTCATCGCGGCGCCCGGCCCGCCCGGCCCGCTTCCATTCATCCATGAGTTCGCGGTAGCGATCCCCGGTTTCCCGCCAATCGGTTGAGGAAGAGAGCGCGGCGGCCTCCGCGATGAGCTTTTCCTTGGTGGCCTTCACCTGGCTGCGGCGCACATCCAGTTCCTTATAGTGGTTGCGCCGGGCCCGATCAAAGGTGGAGCGGGCGGTCGCAAAACGCCGCCACAGCGCTTCTTCGGTGGGGCGATCGATGCGTGCCCCCTGGCGCTGGGCCCGTTTCCAACTCTCGAAAAGATCATTGAGCTCAGCGCGGGTATTCTGCCAGTGAATAGTGTGCGGATTTGCGTTGGCGAGTTCCTCAGCGCGTTCCACAATCTGAGTGCGCTCCTGGAGGGCAGCTTCCTTGGCAGCGGCGCGCTGGGCCGCGTATTCCTTGGCGCGCACCGCCACGACTTCTTCGAGCTTATCCAAGCGAGTGCGCAGCGCCGCGATATCGCCCACGGCGGCCGGTTCAGCCAGTTCCTTGCGCAGGGACGCGATTGACTTGCGGCTTTCTTCGGGGGATACGTGGTGGGCGCGCGTTTCTGCCAGGCTTACCTGGGTATCCAGGTCAATATAGCGGCGAATGTAGAATTCCAGGGCATCATCTTCGGTGCCGGAAGCCGCGTAATGGCCAACGACCCGTTCGGTATCCCCATCCTTAAGCCACACCTTCCCTTCGTCGTCCACGCGTCCGAAAGGACGGGCTTTGGCGACGGCGGCCGGATCCAGCGGCGCGGGAGCGGGCTGAGCGGGATGAGCTGTGGACATTGTTACTCCTTGTGGAGAAAGAGGCGTGAGGTACACGCCGCGGGACAACTTTAATTCTTACGGTATACCACAATTGTGCCACGGAGAAAGGGATTCCGGGTGCCAGTAGGAAAAAATCGGGAGAAAGGATACGGTTAATGCATGATTTTCTTGCGGTATTCCAATACTGCCCTGGAGGCGAATTGTTATATCATGGCCGACCCTACGCATCGGGTAGCCCTGGTTGTTGATGCGGGAGCTGGCAGTGCCGCGTGGGTAGAACGCGCCTTGTCAGCCCGTAATTTGCGCCTGGGTGCCGTACTGGCTACGCATGGGCACGGGGATCACGTCTGGGATGCCGGGGTGGTGGCCGGCTCGAGCGTGCCGTGCTTTATCGCTGAGCCAGATGTGTACCGGCTGGATAATCCGATCGCTCATGCTTTTTACGCCCCGCTTGTTCTGGCCGCCACCGGGGGGCGTTCCTGGGTGAAACCAGAGAAGATCGTGCCCCTTCCCGAAGCCATATACACGGAGGGAACGGAACTGGTTCCCGGCGTGCACCTGCGCGCCATTGCTGCCCCCGGGCATACCGAAGGCTCGACAGTTTTTCTTTTCTCGGGGCGTTTCGACGCCGATCCGGAAACCCCGCAGCTTCCCGATTGGGGCTTTGGGGAGAATTTCATGATCACCGGAGACGTGCTCTTCCGGGACGGCGTGGGCCGCACCGACCTCGAGGGCGGGAACGATGCGCAGATGCGCGCTTCCTTGCGCACCATCGTGGCCAATGTGGAAGGCTCCACGATTTTCTTCCCCGGCCACGGCAAACCCTCCACCCTGGCGCGCGAACTCAAAGCCTCGCCGTACCTGCGCGCTTATATCGCGATGAAGTGAAAGAATAGTACCTATGAAAATTGCGCCGATCTCCGGTTTCCCCGAATGGCTCCCGCAAGCCCGTATTGTGGAACAGAAAGTTCTTGACACCCTGCGCTCCACCTTTGAACTCCACGGTTTTTCAGGAGTGGAAACTCGCGCCGTCGAACCTATGGATCAGCTGCTGCGCAAAGGCGAAACTTCCAAAGAAGTCTATGTGCTGCGCCGCCTCCAGGGGGAGGAAGGCCAGGATTCCGGCCTCGGTCTGCACTTCGATCTCACCGTGCCGCTGGCCCGCTACGTGCTGGAGAACGCCGGAAAACTTGATTTCCCCTTCAAGCGCTACCAAATCCAAAAGGTCTGGCGCGGCGAACGCCCCCAGGACGGGCGCTTCCGGGAGTTTTACCAGGCCGATGTTGATGTGGTCGGCCAGGATACCCTCGCCTTCCACCACGATATTGAGCTGCCCCTCGTCATGGTCGATGCGCTGAGCAAGCTTCCCATCCCGCGGGTGCGGGTGCGCGCCTCGAACCGTAAACTCGCCCAGGGCTTCTACGAAGCGATCGGGCTGGAGAATACCGAGGAAACCCTGCGAATCCTGGATAAGCTCGACAAAGTCGGCCCCGGGGTGGTGACCGAGCTGCTCTCCGAACACGTGGGGGCAAGCGCACAGCAGGCGCAACTCGCCTTGAGTTTGGCGGGCATCACAACCGAAGATGCCTCTTTCGTTGACAAAGTCCGCGCGCTCGGTGCGTCGTCGTCGCTTTTGGACGAAGGGCTGGAAGAACTAGCAACACTCGTAACCGAAGCGAATTCTCTCATACCCGGTTCGGTCAGCGCGGATCTGTCTATTGCGCGCGGCCTGGACTACTACACCGGTTCCGTTTTCGAATCGACGGTGGAAGGGCACGAAGACCTCGGTTCGGTATGCTCGGGCGGGCGCTACGATAACCTGGCGACGGCCGGTAACCGCAGCTATCCGGGCGTGGGCCTGTCCATCGGGGTCTCGCGCCTGCTCGCGCGTTTCCTGCACCAAGATCTGCTCCGCGCCAGCCGCAAGGTTCCCACGGCCGTGTACGTGGCGGTCAATGACGAATCGGAACGGCACCACGCCTCCACCATCGCGGCGCGGTTGCGTTCGCGCGGTATTCCCGCGGACGTGTCGCATAATGCCACGAAGTTCGGTAAGCAGATCAAGGCGGCCGATAAGCGCGGCATTCCTTTCGTATGGTTTACGACGGCGGAAAGCGAGCAGGTCCGTGATGTGCGCTCGGGCACCCAGGTCCCCGCCGATCCGGATACCTGGACTCCGCCGGAAGAAGATCGCTACCCGCGGGTGATTATGCCGTGAGTCGCCTGTCTTCCCTCGAGCGGGTACGCCAGGCGCTAGGCAACCTGAGATTCCCGCTGCCCACTCCGGGTGCGGTAGACGGGCGCGATGCCCGCACCGACGGCATCCACCAGCTTGATGACTACGTGCTCCCGCGCCTGCGCTCCCTGGACGCGCCGCTGGTGGCCGTGGTGGGCGGGTCTACGGGTTCGGGTAAATCTGCCCTGGTGAACGCCCTCGTGGGTGCCTCTGTCACGCCGTCTTCCGCACTGCGCCCCACTACCAGGATCCCGGTGCTCGCCCATGCTCCCGGGGAGGAAGCGTGGTTTTCCGGCGACCGTATTTTCCCCGGGCTGGCGCGCCTGAGCGGCGCCGGCGCAGCGCTTGCGCACGAACGTTCCGATGCCGGCGCCAGTGCAGCGGAGGCGAGCGGCGAAATCCGCTTGGTGGAATCACCTCGTGTCCCGCGGGGACTGGCCCTCGTGGATTCTCCGGATATTGACTCGGTCGAGGGAGGCAACCGCAGGCTGGCCGGCCAGCTTCTCCAAGGGGCCGACGTGTGGGTTTTCGTTACTACTGCCGCGCGCTATTCGGATGCGATTCCCTGGGCCCTTCTTGATGAAGCAGCTGAGCGCAATATCGTCATTGCGGTTGTTCTCAACAGGGTGCCGGTTGGGGATGCCGCGGCGATTCGGCCCGATCTGATCCGCAGGCTTGAGGAACGCGGCTTGGGAAGCGCTCCGCTCTTTGTCATAACCGAGTACCCGGGAGCGCCGGGCATTCCGGAGGCCGACGTGGCTCCGCTGCGCGAATGGCTCGCCGGGCTCTCCCGCGATGAACGTTCGCGCGCCTCGGTAGCGCGCCAAACTCTGACCGGGGCGCTCGGTAGCCTGGCCGATACCTGCGCCCAGGCTCGCGATTCCTATCTGGAACAGATCGAGGAAGTCGAACGTTTAGAAGCAGCCGTCAATGCCGCGCTGGAAGAAGCACGTGCCAGTATAGAATCCGGCATCGCGGATGGCACCGTGTTGCGCGGGGAAGTGCTGCGCCGCTGGCATGAGATGCTCGGCAGCGGGCAGTGGGCACGCGCGCTGCAAGCAGGCGTCACGCGGTGGCGTGACCGGCTGAGCTGGCGGCGAACCGCTGGCGGGAATGCGAGCGAGGACTCCGTGGGGGAGGCCATCGAAGATTCCCTCACCGATATGCTCCTCACCGCGGATGCCAGTCTGGCCGCTTGCCTCACCACCGAATTGGAGCGCAGCGCAGCCGGTGCGGGAATAGTCCTCGCGGTTGAGTCTCGGAGTGGGGAAACGGGCTCCCAGCGCGATAGCGCGGCTCGCCGGGACGCTGCCGGAGCCCTGGTTCGCGATTGGCGCCGTGCTCTCACGGATATGCTCGGTGAGCAGGGGCGCGGCAAGCAGTTCACCGCACGCTTTGTTTCGCTCGGTATTAATGCGGTGGGCGTCGCGCTCATGCTCGTTGTCTTTGCCCACTCCGCCGGCCTCACCGGCGGGGAAGTAGCTATCGCCGGGGGAACGGCCGTGGTGGCGCAGCGCGTTTTGGAAGCTATTTTCGGCGACGACGCTGTTCGCCGCATGGCCGCTACCGCCACCGAGGATCTCCTCGGGCGCACCGCGGAGTTCTTCGCGGACACCGCCGCACCCTACCGAGAGGAAATCGCGCGTTTGGGAATCAGTAAGGGTGCTCTGAGTGAGCTGGATGAAGCGATGCGCAGCGCGGAAGGGAGGCGCGGATGGATCTTCCCACTGGATTAAAGAACCTGGAGCAGGCCCTCGACCTGGGCGGCGACTACCTTGATGGGGCAGTGCGCGGCCAGGCCCGCGATGTGCTAGCCCGGGCGCGCCAGCGCGGCCTGGTAGGAACCGAACGCACCGTGGTGGCTCTGGCAGGAGCCACCGGTTCGGGCAAGTCATCCCTGCTCAATGCCATTGTGGGGCAGGAGGTGGCCGGGGTGGCCGCCACTCGGCCGGCTACCCGCACACCCCTGGGGGTCTCGGGGCGCCACGCCTCTGACGTTCTCGATTGGCTCGGGGTGCGCGAACGTAAAGTGCTGCTGCAGCTAGCTCCCGATACCACCGCCAATCTGGTGCTCGTGGACCTGCCGGATATTGATTCGACGGCGGATACTCACCGCGCCCAGGCCGAGCGCATTATCGCGCGGGCCGATGTGGTTATCTGGGTGCTCGACCCGCAAAAATACGCCGATGCTGTGGTTCACGAAGATTTCCTGGCAGCAATGGGTGAATATCATTCTTCTCTCCTCATCGTTATCAATCAGATTGATCGCCTCAGCGCTGCTGATGAAGAAGCTATTGTGGCTGATCTGGGGCGTATTCTCGCCGCCGAAGGCGTGAGTGCGGATATCGTGGCGGCCTCTGCACTCACCGGGGTGGGAGTCGAAGAAATTCGCGGAGCGCTCGTGGAAATCGCCGCGGGGAAGAGAGCCGCGGCGGAAAAACTCGCCGCGGATGTGCGGACCGTGGGCGCGGCGCTCACGGAGAACCTCGTTGATCAAGGCGGATATCCGCGTGACCTCACCGATATTGCCGGGGTGGATGACCTTGTTACCGGGCTGGCTCGGGCCGGCGGCCTGAATTCGGCCGCCCGGGGCGCCGCGGACAACTACCGCAGGGCCGCCCGGCGCGCGACTGCTTGGCCGCTGCTGCGCGGATGGGGGAGGCGAGCCCTTCCTGGCGGTGGGAAGGGAACCGGCGCGGATCTCATGCGTAGTTCGGTAGCGGGAGTTACGTCTCATTCGTCTCATTCGGGTGTTATGTCCGATGCGGGGGCCACGTCATATGTGGCAGATGGCTCTGGCGCAGTGGCGAGCTCCGGAACCGTGGAAAAAACTAGGGTAGCGCTGGGCGAATTCATTGCGCAGGCCGCCCGATTCCTCCCGCGTTCCTGGCGTGGGGCGGTGCGCGATGAAACTTCCCGGCAAGCCGCGCGGCTTGCCGATAGCGTCGCGCGGATTATCGCGCGGGAAAGCCAGGCTTGGCACCGTCCGCGCTGGTGGGGCGTCGCAGCTGCCCTCCAGTGGCTGGCTTTTGCCGCTCTGGTGCTGGGCGCCCTGGGAATCGGCGCTGGGATCATCACCGAAGCTGGGGGAGTAGCCCTCCCGCTGGGGCTGCGCCGGGCCAGCCTGATGTGCGTGGTGGCCGGCGCCGTATGCGGCGTCGTCGTAAGTATGAGCACGCGGGCTGCACGCACGCACGGAGCGCAACGCGTTGAACGCCAGGTGACCACCCGGGCGCGCGGCGCTATCGACACGGAGGTGCGCGATACCGTACTTGCACCTTTCCGCACGGAAATGGAACGCTACCGAGACTTTGCGCGCGCCGTGGCATCATTAATGCGGGTGTCTGCCTGACTCGGGCCGGCACCCGCCGCGTGTAATGCAAAAAATTGCATCAGCGCGTATGATTATAATGCAAGGGGGCGCGGGCCGTCGGTTCGTGTTCCCGGTGATGCGAAAGGATCATTGTGACCGCCGGAATTCCTTCGAGTCGCACCGCCCGCCAAGGGCTTATCGCCTCGATTCTGGAAGCTCATCTCATCGGTTCCCAAAATGAATTACGGGAGTATCTCATACGTGCCGGGGTGGATGTCACCCAGGCCACGCTCTCCCGTGATTTAGACGATTTGGGGGCCGTGAAGATCCGGGTGGACGGATCGATGGCATATCGCATCGCTGACCAGACGATGGATACCGGGGAGCGCCTGGCGCGGTGGGCTCGTGAAATACTGCTCAGCGCCGAATGCGCCCTCAACCAGATCGTGCTGCGCACCCCGCCCGGGGCCGCGCAGCTACTCGCCGCCGGGATCGATCGGGCGCGCTTGGACGGCGTGCTCGGGTGCGTTGCCGGAGACGACACCGTGCTGGTCATTGCCCGCAGCGAAGAACGCGCGGTAGAGATCAGGCAACACCTCCTCTCAATGGGGGAGAAAAAGGAGTAATAATGGCGAAGGAGCGGGTAGTTCTCGCCTATTCGGGCGGACTGGACACCTCGGTGGCGATCGGCTGGATCGGGGAGCGAACCGGAGCTGAAGTGATCACCGTTGCCGTGGACGTAGGCCAGGGCGGCGAGGATCTGGAGACCATTCGCCAGCGCGCCCTCGATTGCGGGGCCGTGGAGGCCTATATCGCCGATGCCCGCGATGAATTCGCCAGTGAATACTGCATGCCGGCCCTCAAAGCCGGAGCGCTCTACATGGACGCCTACCCGCTTATTTCCGCTATTTCTCGCCCGGTTATCGTCAAGCACCTGGTGGCTGCGGCTCGGCAATTCGGGGCGAACACGGTGGCGCACGGATGTACCGGAAAAGGTAATGACCAGGTTCGTTTCGAAAACGGTATTACCCAATTGGGGCCGGATCTGGCGTGCCTCTCCCCGGTGCGAGATCTCGCGCTCACCCGCGAATTCGCTATTGATTACGCCAATAAGCATAATTTGCCCATTGAAACGACTCACCATAATCCCTTCTCCATTGACCAGAATGTGTGGGGGCGGGCCATTGAAACCGGGTATCTCGAAGATCTGTGGAATGCACCCACGAAGGATGTGTATACCTACACGGATGATCCGACCTATCCGCCGCTGCCCGATGAAGTGATCATCACCTTTGAGGGTGGTATTCCGGTCAAGATCGACGGCGAAGCCGTCACTCCGTTGCAAGCTATTGAACAACTCAATAAGCGAGCCGGAAAGCAGGGGATTGGCCGGATCGACGTAGTGGAAGACCGCTATGTTGGCATTAAGTCCCGCGAGATTTACGAGGCACCGGGTGCCATGGCGCTGCTCACCGCGCATAAGGAACTCGAGAACGTGACGATGGATCGCGAGCAGGCGCGCTTCAAGCGCACCGTCGCGGACCGCTGGGCGGATATCGTATACGAAGGCCAGTGGTTCTCACCACTCAAGCGCTCCCTTGACGCTTATATCGAAGATACCCAGCGCTATGTCTCCGGTGATATTCGTATGGTTATGCATGGTGGGCGCGCTACCGTGACCGGGCGGCGCTCGGAGGCGTCGCTTTACGATTTCAACCTGGCTACCTATGATGCCGGTGACTCCTTCGACCAGTCACACGCGAAGGGCTTCATCGAATTGACCGGGCTGCCCGCGAAACTTGCCGCCGCCCGCGATGTTGCCTTCGGGCGCGGGGTGGCTATCCCGCCCGCGCGACTGAACTAGCGCGGTGCGCCCGCGCGGCTGTATCTAGAACGGGGGCCGAGGTCGTCACGACCTCGGCCCCCGTTTTTACTTCGGTGCTTGATGATGCGTTACTTCGCTTCGCGGGCGTGCAGCATCGCGGGCGAGGCAGGCCGGCGCATGAAAATAATCGAGACAGTGAGAGCAAGTGCCACGATAAAGCAGATCGTCCCCATGGAAGCCGCGTAACCCGTGAACCAGGCACCGGCCCCGCGCGGGGTTCCCTCGTTGACGAAGGCAAAGAGAATCGCGGTCACCATCGCATTGCCGATAGCGGTGGTAATGCGCTGACTGGTTTGCTGCACCCCGCCCGCGGTACCGCCGTGGGCGGGCGGAACGTCAATCATTGCCTGGGTCTGATTGGCCGAACCAATCACGCCAATACCGAAGCCGAAAACGCAGATGGGGAGGGAAAGCCACCACGGACTCCACCCCGAATAGGCAATTCCGGCGGCCAGCGGAATACTCGAAGCGAGCGATACCAGCGCGAGCGCGAAAGCGCCCGCCTGGATATGCCGACCCCACGCCACCGCGTAGCGCCCTGCCCACACCGAGGCGTAGGCCGAGGCAATCGCGTTGGGCAAGCCGAGGAGCCCGGCCTGCAAAGCATTGAATCCCATGCCCTGCTGGAGATACATCGCCAGCACCACGAAAACAGATGTTGTTCCCAGGAACTGGATGGCGGTAATGGAGGTGCAGAAACTGAAGGATTCGATGCGGAAGAGGCGCAGATTGACCATGGGAATCCGTCCCCGTTTCGCATAAGAATGCTCCCAGAGCACCCAGGCCAGCCCGAGGAGGGCCCCGCCGCCCAGCAGTGCCCAGCGCCAGGCGAAGTGGGACATGAAGGGCAGCATGAGGCAGAGCACCGCGAGAGCCAGCAGGGTCATCCCCACCGGGTCAAGGTCGAGGCGATGCCCGCGCCGGCGGCCGACCGGTTGGCCCCGACGTTCCATTTCTGCCCGGTAGGCGGCATCGATTTTAGCGGCGTCGTCGCCAATAGCGCGCCGTTCTTTGAGGAAGGGCAGCAAGAAAATACCCAGCCCCAAACCAAGCAAACCGAGCGGAACGTTGAGAATAAAGGACCACCGCCACCCCACGGGCCCGAAGATCTGCACGAGGCTCCCCGAGAGTAGCGGCCCCACGGCGACCGAGGCGGAAACGGCCAGGCCCATATAGGCGAAGGCTTTAGCGCGGGCGTGACCGTCGAAATACTGCATGATCATGCCGGTGACCTGGGGCGAGAAAATCCCCGACCCGATGCCCTGGAGGGCGCGCGCGATATTGAGGATAAACGCGTCGCTGGCCACCCCGCACAGTAGCGAACCGAGCGTAAACACCGCCATCCCGATCATCCACAGCGAGGAGCGTCCGAAGATATCGCCCAGGCGCCCCGCGGGAACCAGGAGCAGCCCGAAAGCTAGGGAATATCCGGAGAGCACCCACTGAATATCACCGCGCCCGGCATTCAGGCCCGTTTCGATAATAGGAAGCAGATTATTAACCGAGCTGACCTGGATAAGCGACATGACAAGCGCAACGATGAGCACCACAAGGAGCTTATTGCGGTCATACGTTCGGTCCGAACCCGGAATCGTGAAATAACGCGTATTTTCCATTCCATCCTTCACAACAACGCGCACGCTGGCGGCATAGATATAGCCGTGAGACGAGCGCAACCTAGCTCCGGTAACTCTGCGATGCTGTGGTGTACAAAGGTGAGCGGCGGGGACGGCAGGTAGCCGAACACCCGGCCGCATGCACAAAAAGAGCCCGCACTGAGGCGAGCGAGCAGAGACAGCAGTCCCGGTACGGGTGCCAGCATAGCAGCATTCCCCGGCAATGCCAGCTGTGACGAATCTTGCGCTGTGGCCCAAGCGTGGGAGAATACCCGTATGGATACTTCACACAAGACTTCAGAAGATATGCGCCTCGCGGATACTGCCGCGGCTGCCACGCTGCGCACTCAGCTCAACCACCGCACCATTCGTGATTTTGATGGCCGGCCGCTCGGGGAGGAACTTACCGCCACCCTGGTCAAGGCCGCGCTGCACGCCGCCACCTCGCAGGGCATGCAATACGCAAGCATTATTCGAGTGCAGGATCCGGCCCGTCGCCAGGCCATCGCAGAAGTCTGCACCCAGGCCTACGTGGCGCAGGCACCTGAACTGTGGATTTTCGTGGCGGATACGCGCCGTGCCTGGCGCGTGTGCCAGGAGCAGGGCGGTGAGGGTGCCGGGGCCCGCAGCTATGACGCCTTTAACGCCGCGGTTGCGGATTGCATGATCGCGGCGCAGAACACCGTGGTGGCCGCGGAAAGCCACGGCTTGGGTACCACGTACCTCGGTTCTATTTTGAACGACGCCGAACGCATCTGCCAGGTGCTCGAATTGCCCGAACTCACGTTCCCGGTTATTGGCCTCATCATGGGCTATCCCGATCCGGAACGCATCCCGGCGCTCAAGCCCCGCATGGATGCTGGGCTGCGCGTTTTCACTGACCGTTACCAGGAACCGGAATCCGCGGTGGAATCGCTGCGCGAGTACGACGCCGCCATCGCGCCTTGGGTGGATATCCGCTACGGAAAGCCGGTCGGCCCCTTCACCGATTACGTGCCTACCCGGCTGAGCGGTTCGGTGGCGCGGCGCGGGCGGTTATTGGCCGCCATCGGCGCGCAGGGATTTGACGTGGCACTTCCCGCGGAAGAATAGTGGAATATCGGTGAGAGGGCACCCAATTTCCCGCGGGGGAGTTGCGGAACTTCCCGCCCGAAAGTGAGGGTGTTTAGAATAGTGCAATGACTGAACATCTTGCCCTCTGGGGTGGGCGCTTCAGCGGTTCCAGCGCTGACGCCCTGACCGAACTTTCACGCTCGACTCATATTGACTGGCGCCTGGCACCCTACGATCTGGCCGGGAGCCACGCCCACGCCCGGGCGTTGGCCGGGGCAGGACTCTTGGACGATTCCGAGCTCGCCGCGATGCTGGCCGCGCTGGATACGCTCGGGCAGCGGGTGGCCAGTGGGGAACTCACGCCTTCCCCCGATGATGAAGATGTGCATACCGCGCTGGAACGTGCCCTGCTGGCCGAAGCCGGGGCCGAGCTGGGAGGGAAGCTTCGGGCTGGACGCTCGCGCAATGATCAAATCGCCACGCTTATCCGCATGTACCTGCGCGACGCGGCGCGGTACCTGAGCGAAAAACTGCTGACGGTGGTGCGGGCGCTCGTTTCGCAGGCCGAACGCGCCGGCGATGCGGTTATGCCCGGGCGTACCCACCTCCAGCATGCCCAGCCGGTGCTGGTAGCCCACCATCTGCTCGCCCATGTCTGGCCGCTATTGCGTGATATCGGGCGCTGGCAGGATTGGGATAAACGGGCCGCGTATTCGCCCTACGGTGCCGGGGCGCTGGCGGGGAATACCCTGGGGCTGGACGCTGCGGCAATCGCGAGAGAACTAGGCTTTAACGCCCCCGAACACAATTCCATTGATGCCACCGCAGCACGGGACCTGGTTGCCGAATTTAGCTATATCTGCGCCCAGATCGGGGTGGATCTCTCGCGGCTTTCCGAAGAAATTATCCTGTGGAATACCCGCGAATTCCGCTTCGTCACTCTTGATGATGCCTACGCGACCGGATCCTCGATTATGCCGCAGAAAAAGAACCCGGACGTAGCCGAATTGACCCGCGGCAAGAGCGGGCGCCTCATCGGTGATCTGGCCGGATTACTAGCTACCCTCAAGGGGCTCCCGCTCGCCTATAACCGAGATCTACAAGAGGATAAAGAACCGGTTTTCGACGCCATCGATACCCTTGACCTCCTCCTCCCGGCAGTGGCGGGCATGGTAGAGACCATGGTGCTTAACTACGAGCGCATGGCCGAGCTGGCACCCCAGGGATTCTCCCTTGCCACCGATATCGCCGAGTGGTTGGTGCGCGGCGGGGTACCTTTCAGGGACGCGCATGAAATTTCGGGTCGCGCGGTCGCCTTCTGTGAAGAGCGCAGCATCGAATTATGGGATATGAACGACGACGAGCTGCGCTCCATCGACGCGCGGCTCACCGCGGATGTTCGGGATGTGCTCACGGTGGCTGCCTCTGTGGGGGCCCGGCGCGGGGTGGGGGGAACCGCACCGGAGCGTGTTGCGGAGCAGTTGGCCACTGCGCGGGAATCCATCGGGCGCGCGGAGGGCTTTGCCCGCAGCGCGACCGGTGCGGCGTCGTCGTAAAAAGAGATAGTGGCAGGAATAAACCGGGCGTGATAACGTCCGGACGTGACGTTACGGAAAGGCCCGTGGCGCGCGAAGTACAACGGAAGGACACGAGACGTGAAGGACGTTCTTGAGGAACTGGAATGGCGGGGGCTGATCGCCCAGCATACGGATATTGACGCGCTGCGTAGCGCGCTGAACTCCGGTCCGGTCACCTTCTATTGCGGTTTTGATCCGACGGCGGCTTCGCTGCACCACGGTCACCTTGTCGCGGTGAAGCTGATGCGGCACCTCCAGCTGGCCGGACACCATCCACTAGTACTCGTGGGTGGGGCGACCGGGCTCATCGGGGATCCGCGCCCCTCAACAGAACGCACGCTTAATCCACGTGACACCGTTGCTCAGTGGGTGGAATCTCTGGCCGGGCAGCTGCGCGGTCTGCTGGATTTCGAGGGTGATAACCCGGCTCGGCTCGTCAATAACCTCGATTGGACCGGGCAGCTTTCCGCGATTGATTTCCTGCGTGACCTGGGTAAACATTTCCGGCTTGGGACGATGCTCTCCAAGGACATTGTGGCGCGGCGCCTGGAATCGGATGAAGGTATTTCCTACGCCGAGTTTTCCTACCAGGTTCTCCAGGCCAATGATTACCTTGAGCTGTTCACCCGTTACGGTTGCACCTTGGAGGTGGGCGGGAACGACCAGTGGGGCAATCTCGTGGGAGGCATGGACCTCATCCGCAAAGTGACGGGCGAATCGGTGCACGTGCTCACGAATCCGTTGATCACCAAGTCGGATGGCACAAAGTTTGGGAAATCCGAAGGCGGAGCCGTATGGCTCAACCCCGAGATGCTTAGCCCCTACAAGTTCTTCCAGTTCTGGCTCAATACCGCCGACGAAGACGTGGTGCATATGCTCAAGGTCTTTACTTTCCGGACTCGGGAAGAAATCGAGGAGCTGGCTACCGCGGTGGCGGAGCGTCCCCAGGAACGGCGGGCACAACGCGTGCTTGCTCAGGACGTGACGGCCTGGGTGCACGGCGCAGATATTGCCGAACGGGTGGACAATGCTTCGCGCGCGCTTTTCGGTGGCGACGGTTTGGCAGCTTTGGATGCCGATACCTTGCGCGACGCCGTAGCGGAGCTGCCGCAGGCGACGGCGCCCGTGGGAACTCCGATTCCGGAGCTCTTCGTGGCCACGGGCCAGGAACGGGGCCTGGGCGCCGCGCGGCGTACCGCGAAATCCGGCGGCCTGAATATCAACAATCGCAAAGTTGGAGAGGCTGACGTTCTCAGCGCCGACGATGTTCTTCCCGGGGGCGTCGTGGTGCTGCGCAAGGGCAAGAAAAACCTCGCGGTTATCCGTGTTACGGAGTAAATAGCGATGTAAAGAACGGCTCTCGCACGCGCGGTGGGCTAGGTAGTGGCGGCGTTACCGGTGGTGGTAGCGCCGCCACTTCTGTAGACGGTGGACGAATAGGCCAATGGCGGGATAGCGGCGTAGTTAGGGATTTTTGCCTGATTTTCTGTGCGGTTTTCTTTGGTTTTTGGGGTGTTTGGGTGGGGTGTGGTGGGTGTCTCGTTGGTGTGGTTTGTGTTTTGGGTGGTGGGCTTGTAAGCTTGTTATCCGTCGCCGAGGCCCGGGAAACCGGTAAGCGGTGACAGGATCCCTTGAGAGTGGCGTGGTTCACTGGGGCTGGGTTTGAAATCCTGGCTGGGTGGTGCTAAGCTAACAGGGTTGCTCTTTTTGAGTGTGATTGTTTCTCTTGCGTGTGATTGCCGTGGTTTTATCGGGTGGTTGTGCGTGGGGTGTGGGCGTGGTGTTTGGATGCTTAATAGTGTGTCTGACTATTTATTTTTTACGTGATATTTTTTGTTC